>NZ_JBQQCN010000001.1:0-320401 GCF_052246795.1 Halobacillus sp. K22
GAATAACGAACCCTGCCAGAATAGAGTGTGCTCTTTTTCTTAACAGGTCTTAAATGCTCCTATGACAGGTTATTCCCCATCTTTATAGCATGACAAATCCTCATGCTCCCATGCTCATTTTGTGCATTGAGAAGATATCTTAAGTGGTTTCGAGTTGCTGATTTGGCAAGGTCCGGAGGGGGACGATGCAGACTCCTCGGTTAAAAGCGGAAGCACCTTGGGCAGCGGCGTTTGGACTGGACTGAGCTGACGGAGATAAAGAAAACACGAAGAGCGAAGCGATTCAATGTTGCCTTATCGTACAGAAGCGAGGGAAGTCTCACTAGACGCTAGGTGCTGGAGCTGGATAGCACTCCTTGTCGTTTATGCCCTGATGTAAGCTTAGGATTAATAAAAGTGTAAGAACGGGATGAACATGATCGGTGAGATCCCGCAGGGCTGTTAAGCCCGAGGAAGCTCAGCACAGAAGAGGAGGTTCGACTAAGAACGCCACGTCGTGTGGCAACGTCGAACGACCCTGCGTCGTGCAGGGCCGGAAAGCGAAATCGTCCCCCTCCGGACCTTCCTCATAACCAATATCTCGAAACTGAGTCTTAAAGTAAACGGCCCTATTGCGTAATAAACCTCTTATGAATAATCAACAATAAACTTTAACAGACCCTTATATTAAAAAGCTTGCTTCAGTCTTTTGTAATAAACAAACGAACGCTTAGAGCTTTATAAGCTCTAAGCGTTTTACATGCATGATTATCCTCTTATTAAGTCCATGTTTCTTTTAAAACACGAAGCCAGTTTAAGTGGGTAAGTTTATCAATATCTGCTTCCGTCCACCCTTCTCTCACCAGCTGGTTCAATAGCTTTGGAATCCCGGTTACGTCTTTTATTACATCTGGAATTGTACAACCGTCAAAATCAGAACCGAGCGATATATGGTCAATTCCAATACGGTCTGCGATGTAATGGATATGATCTGTTATAGCCTCTAATGGAACACTGATATCCATTCTGCCATCAACTCTTAACATATTCGCACAAAAAGTTACTCCAATAACTCCATTGGATTCTTTAATGGCATCGAGCTGTTTATCTGTTAAGTTCCTTGATAAGGGGCAGAGTGTATGAGCGTTAGAATGTGTAGCTACAAGTGGATCGGTGGATAAACGTGCCGTATCCCAGAATCCTTTTTCGTTCATATGGGACAAGTCAATCATTATCCCTAGTTCATTACAAAGTCTTATGAGCTGCTTTCCTTTTTCGGTCAGGCCTGGACCTGTATCAGGACTAGAAGGAAAATGATAAGGGACTCCTTCTCCAAAAGCATTGGCCCGGCTCCAGACAGGCCCCAAAGACCGCAATCCTGCTTGATGGTATACATAAAGAGAATTAAATTCTAAATCAATCGCTTCTGCTCCTTCCATATGTATAATTCCACCAATCCTATTTTCGTCCAGACAATCGCGTATCTCTCTTTCACTGCGTACAATTATGAATTGCCCTCCTGCATCTTGTTCGAGCTTTAGCATTGTTGCTAATACTTTGTTGGTGTGAAATTGAGCATAGGACGAATTAATTTGATCAGGTAAAGGCATGAAATAACCTTTATCTGTTATAAAATTACTGATATGAGGAGGACTTACCGGATTTGGAGTAAATATAGCAAAAAACCCTCCGCTGAACCCACTTTTTTTAGCTCTTATTAGGTCCAGATGGCCCGTCTTTGATTCCTTTAAAAAATCAAATCCACTTGTTTGATCCATATAATTTAACAAAGTATCGTTATGTCCATCAATTAGTTTATACTTCATCAATCTCTCACCCCTTTTAAGGTAATTTCCACATCTTTATATATTTTACCTTCTCCCCCTTCTTAGTAATTTCAATAGTTTTCCAAGAGTAATAAGTTAATAGAAAATTTTCAAATTCTAACTGAAGGATTTTTGACAATTCCTTCACCCAACTTACAAGATTCACTTATTTATATTTTCCTTTTACCTTTTAAATGACAGTAAGTTACTAAATCACTTACTCAGGAAGCTTTAAACATCGAACATTGTAGAAATTTTTGTTGTTTATAATGGATTAAAAAACGGTATATGCTAAGTACAAGTTGAATTGATCCATTAGCCATGACTCTCACTTAAATTTTTCTTAGGAGGAGAAGAGAATGAAAATCAATGCAGGTATCTGGTGCAAACTGACAATCAAGGATAAAATGATCTTATTGAAAACCATCAGTCAGCAATCTCTTAGTAAAAAAGCCGCCTAATGTCGTCATTGAGCTAAGCCTATTCAACTCACTCTTATACTTACTAAATACACATACTATATAGTGCTCTCTAAAAAACCTGCTGCCAAGTAGGTTTTTTGTTTGGTTTTTATTAAGAAATCCTTAGAATTATTCCCTCCTGGCATATCTTTCTGAAAGAAGGAATACATAATAGCGTTGGATGGCCTTCAGCCATATAGCGTGAATGGACCAAGGAGGGAAGTTAATAATGAAAATTGCCATTTTCAGCGACACATTCACTCCGCAAGTCAATGGAGTATCTCTTACCCTGGAAAGACTAATCAACCATTTGGAAAATGAAAAAGTTCATTATCGATTATTTGCCCCTCTTTTGAAAGGATCTATAAACTCTAACTGTATCCGACTAGTACCTAGTATTCCGTTCTTCCTGTATCCTGAATGTCGTCTATCATTTCCCTGCGCCCCCGGTATAAAAAAGGAACTTGAAGCTTTCAATCCTGATATTATCCATATTGCCACTCCATTTACTATAGGTTTGAGTGGACTTTATTACGCAAAGAAATTAAGTATTCCAATCGTAGGGTCCTACCACACCAATTTCGATCGCTATTTGAAGTATTATAACCTTCCTTACTTGTCGAAATGGATGTGGAAATATATGAAATGGTTTTATCAACCTTCCAAAAAAACTTTTGTTCCCTCCTATCAAACACGCACAGAACTTCTTCACTATGGTTTTCATAACATTTCCATTTGGAGCAGAGGGGTAGACTGTACCAAATTCCATCCTTCTAATAATAAAGTTAACATCAAAACATTGTATGGTATTGAACGGCCATTTCTACTAACCTATGTCGGAAGGCTGGCACCTGAGAAAGATCTCGACATCCTTATAGAAGCAGCCAGAAATCTACCACCGCCTTATAAAAATAAGGTCCATTGGATAATAGTTGGACAAGGCCCACTGTTTAAAGAACTTACTAGAGAAAAACTGCCTAACATGACTTTCACCGGCTATTTACACGGCAGTGAATTAACAGATATTTACGCCAATTCTACTTTACTCGTTTTTCCTTCGACGACAGAAACCTTTGGAAATGTAGTTCTCGAAGCACTTGCTTGCGGAACTCCTGTAGTGGCTTCAAAATCAGGCGGTGTGCAGGAAATTATAGTAGACGGGAAAACAGGATTATTGTGCGAACCTAGAAACTCTTCGCAAATGATTGATGCTATCTGCAATCTATTATCGAATCCATTAAGATTAGCAACTATGGGAAAAGAGGCACGGGAATATGCCCTGGCTCAATCCTGGGAATCCATCTTTAACAAGCTTTTGAACGAGTATAAAGAAGTTATAGATCAGTCTTTTTCATCAAACAGCAAACAAGATACTTAATCTTAACTGAAACAAGCTCCTTAGAATCCGGATAGGAGCTTGTTTCTTATTTAGTTTACATAACATTTTTATAATAAACTTTAAATTATTTGATTTTTCTAAAAATACAGATTTAAATAATTATTTTGTAAGTGGTTGTCTGCCTCAAAGGTTCAGGCGTATAATAACGGAATTGATCTAAATTAATCCCAAAAGTTAGGAGGGTGCCTATGACCACTAATCATTATAATAAAGTACTGATCGCCGCTATATTACTAGCAGGGTCATTTATTACTATATTAAATCAAACTTTAATGATTACAGCGATTCCACCCATAATGAATGAGATGAATATATCAGCCAATAGCGCCCAGTGGCTCACTACCGTGTTTATGCTTGTCAATGGAATAATGATTCCGATCAGCGCATTTTTAATAGAACGTTTTACTACACGACAATTATTCCTGGGAGCTATGACTATATTTACAGTCGGAACTATATTAGGCGGGGTAGCCCCTAACTTTGGTACTCTTTTATTAGGCCGGGTTATCCAGTCAAGTGGCGCGGGAGTTATGCTTCCACTTATGCAAACCGTTTTCTTAATGATTTTCCCGATTAATAAGCGCGGAGCGGCTATGGGCTATATTGGTCTTGTTATTTCTTTCGCCCCTGCTATAGGTCCAGCTCTTTCAGGCTGGGTAACGGCGGCTTATTCTTGGAGGCTATTGTTTCTTGTAACGCTTCCGCTTGCACTTGCCATTACTGTATTAGCTTATTTCTTTCTAAGGAACGTAACTGAACTTACTTTTCCTAAAGTTGACCCCTTATCTATTGGATTATCTTCCATTGGTTTCGGAAGTCTCCTTTACGGATTTACAGTAGCAGGAAATGAGGGTTGGACAAGCGCCACTGCCATACTCGTGCTGTTAATTGGCTGTATCGGTCTGTTTCTATTTATAACTAGACAATTGCGAATGGAGCATCCTATGCTTGAATTTAGGGTATTTAAATATCCTGTCTTCACCATTAGCACGATTATTGGAATGATTGCTTTTATGGGCTTAATTGGAGTAGAAACTCTCCTCCCGCTTTACATGCAGAATATGAGAGAGTTTACTGCTTTACAGTCAGGACTTGCTCTTCTGCCCGGAGCGATTATCAGTGGCTTTATGTCACCTGTGACAGGGAGAATCTTTGATAAAATCGGCGCAAAAATGCTAGCTTTGACCGGGTTATCTATATTAACAGCAGCGTCAGCAGCTTTTGTTTTTCTAAATATTGAAACAACCTTCACTTCTATCACAATCCTATATTCTATTCGCATGTTTGGCTTATCGATGGTTATGATGCCCGTCACAACTGCAGGGTTAAATCAGTTGCCTCAAAAATTAATAGCGCATGGCGCTGCTATGAATAACACCATGAGGCAGGTAGCTGCTTCTGTTGGAACGGCCATCCTCGTGACAGTGATGACCACTTCAGCCCAAAGGGCTCAGGGAAATCCAGGAATAGATTTTCCAGGCATTTATGGTGTCAGCATAGCTTTTATCGTGATCACACTTCTCTCCCTTGCAGGAATTTTGCTCGCACTATTTATTACTAAACCTCGGGAAGAGGAGAAGAAAGAGAATTCTATTTCTCACGAAGTGCATCCAGGTGATAAAGTGAAGAAACACGCCTAATTTAAAACCCACAAACTCTAATGAGTTTGTGGGTTTTTATCAAACGCTTTTGCAGGATCATAATCAGCTAAATTAAATTCAATTTTTTCTCCTGCCGCTAAGGACGCAAGAATAGAACCGACATACGGACCACTTGTTAATCCTGAAGCACCAAGACCATTTGCCATCCATACATTCTCAAGACCCGGCACACGGCCAATAACAGGTAAAGAGCCTGGAGTGAAGGGACGAAAACCAACTTTTGTCTCAATATAAGCTGCTTCAGCAAGGCTAGGGGCAACCTTTAAAGCTTTATTTAATAATTGATGAACAGCTCCCATCGTCACATCCGTTTCAAAATCCTCACGATTTTCCTTGGTTGCACCAATTAGTAATTTTCCATCGCTAAAGGTGAGCATATAGTGATTAAACGGTGGAAGCATAACCGGCCATGAGTCTGTATCCTTTTCGGGCACTTGTAAATGAACGATTTGAGCTTTTTCGTAGGTCACATTTGTGTTTAATCCATAAGAAGCGAATAATTGTTTGGCCCAGGCCCCATTTGTAACAATTACTTGATCTGCTTCTTTCCGCTCTCCATCTACGAGCACACCTGTGTGTCCCTTTTCATCGTTAACTAGTTGGACCTCTCCTTCATTGAAAACCGCGCCATACATCTCTGCTGCAGAAAGCAGCGTCTGTGATACAGCCTCTCCATTTACTTTTGCTGCCCCGCTAATATGTAGAGCTCTATAATGATCAGCTACCGGGGGAAACAACGCTTTAGTCTGCGCAGGAGTTAGCTTTTTTATTTCCCCCATTTCCGGTGACTGTTGTCTCCGTTCCAAAGCAACCTTCATTTTCCGCTCCAATTTTTCTTCGGTATCAAAGATGTTGATAGCCCCAACTTGCTCATAACCTGTGTTAGTTAACCCAAGCTTTTCAAGATCTTTGATAAGGAAAGGGTAATACCTTGCCCCTTCTATTACTAAATGATACCAGGATTTATTCGTGCGATTTGTTAACCAGGGGCATATGATCCCTGCAGCAGCCCTCGTAGCCTGCCCGCTGTCTTTCCGGTCTACAATAAGAACTTCTTCTCCTTTTATAGCCAAGTGATAAGCTGTGGAGGCCCCAACTATACCTGCTCCAATAATGATATGTTTCATATATAACACCTTTTTAATCTGACTTATTTCCTGCATATATTGTATAGAATGAATACTACGAAGTAAATTATCCATTAGAGTATTCTTAAGTAAAGGGTTCCCCAAAACTAATAGCGGATTATTTTCTGAGCCAGCTAATAAAAAAGGAGCCAGTCCCAGGGGACTGACTCCATCCTATCACTTATTCACCTTCAATATACGCATACTTGTATGTGTAGTCAGGTCCCATTGGATTCGTGGTTACCCCTTTAACATCCGGCTTCCACAATTGAGCTCTTGCTCTTTGATAAAGAGGAGCTATAACTGCATCCTCTTGAATAAGAAGCTTCTCAGCTTCCAAAAATGCTTCAAAGCGTTCCACAGGTTTTTGAGCTAATTCCTCTCCTGCTTTTTGAATTAGAGAATCGTACGCTTCACTTGAATATCCTGTCTTATTGTTTCCACCATCGGTTACCCATAGATTTAGGAACGTGTTCGGATCGATATAATCTGGTCCCCAGCCATAATTTTCGATATCATAATCCATATTTTTATCACGATCTAAACGAACTTTAAAAGGAACACTTTCCACTTTAACTGACAAACCTTCTAATTTTTCAAGCTGGTCTTTAATGTAAGCATCCAGGTTTTTAGCAACCTCCGTATCTCCGCCCAAATAACGAAGTTCTGCATTTTCTATGTTCAACTCTTCTTTAGCTTTTGACCAATACTCCTGTGCTTTCTTCAAGTCGTGCTCCACTAATGGACCATTAATTTCGCGAAAATCCTCCCCAGATTCTGGGTGTTTTGTAAAGTTAGCAGGTACATTTCCTCCTGCAATGATGGAACCATTATTTAATATAACATCAACCATACTTTGACGATCCACCACCATTTGAATGGCTTTACGCGCATTCAAATTAGATAGAATTTCATTTTCCTGATTCATTTTCAGGAAGAAAATTGTTGGTTCTTCTTCCACTTTCAATTCTTTAGAAGAACGATATTCATCCACGAACTCTGAGGATAGGTTTACTCGATCTATTTCATCTGTTTGATATAGATTTACAGCTGCAGCTGTCTCTTTCACTACGTTTACATTAATCTCTTCCAATTGAACAGCGTCAGCATCCCAATAATCAGGATTTTTCTCAAGTTTCCATCCTTCCCCATGACTCCACTCTGTCATAATGAAGGGGCCATTGGAAAGGAGTCCGTCAGCTTCCATTGCGTATTGATCGCCTTTTTCTTCAACAAATTTTTGATTGAGAGGCAGGAAGGTGCCAAATGTAGTCATGGATTCGAAGTAAGGTGTAGGTTTTTCCAAAGTTACTTCGAATGTATAGTCGTCTACTGCTTTTACACCAAGATCCTCGAGAGGCTTCTCTCCTTTAGAAACGGCCTCTGCATTTTTAATTACTCCACTCATCATATAGGGGCCATACTCAGACCCAATTTCAGGGTCCACCGCACGTCTCCAGGCGTAAACAAAATTGCTGGCCGTTACCGAATCTCCATTGGACCATTTAGCATCTTCTCTCAAATTAAACGTCCAGGTAAGCCCGTCTTCGCTCTTTTTATGATCCTTTGCTATTCCTGGTTCCGGTTTGCCGTTTTCACCCAGTCGATAAAGACCGTCTTTCGTAGACCCTAACCATTGAGAAGCTAGTGCATCAATCGTTAAGGAAGAATCCATGGATGGTATTTCTGCACCCTCAGAAAGATGCAGAACCTGCTCACTGGACTTTGTTTTACTTTCCTGGTTTTCTTTGTTCCCCTCATTACTGCTAGTTTCAGAATCATTCCCACCGGAACATGCAGCAAGGAATAGACTGGCAATCAGAACTAGTCCTACCCATAGCCATTTAACTTCTTTCATTTAAAGACCCCCATTTTCTTATTTTTATGTATCTTTACATACGAACCAAATTATACCTTTAGTGGTAATAGTCTGCAAATTAAAAAAATTAAGTATAATTGCATACATATAGCTACTATCGGCGGTTTATATAATAAGTTTATATAACTTAAGAACTATATAATTGGACAAACCACCACTCATTAAGACTTAAAAATCTGATTTCCAGACCAGTGAAGCGAGTACACGAGCGTTACTCATGAGCCTTTATACCAAAAAAAGACTCATTAAAAAATTCTCGATGAATAGTTATATATTCACAGAGAAGTAGAGGATTAGGTTGTTTAAGTGTAACCTCCTCCCGAAAACCTGACATTCTATTGAGAACACGGTTTCACCAACATTATAGCCTTGTTCAATTTCCATGTTTACATATAAATATAAAGTTATGATTTGTCAGTCTCAGTTCCAAAGTATCCTTAGGAAAATGGCGATGGGGAAAACGACTCTCCTTCCCCAACACCTCCTACTCAGTGCCAGTCGTTCGCTTTCTATGTTGAACCCGGATGAGTTAACCGTTATTTAAATTTTGGCGAAACCTTCTCCGTTTTCATCCGTATAAAATATATGTCAGGAACTTCAGTCAGTACGATTATGGTATAGTACTGAGGAACCCTAATAAATTTCTTGCATCATTTCTAAAAATCCTGATAAAGTTACATCATTCAAGAAGGAGGATTTACATATGAATAAACGTTTAGGCGCAAGTATTATTGCAGGTGGTATTCTATTAATAGCTATCGTTTTCCAGGCGATTAATGTATTCACCACTGATGAGGATTCAGAGAATATGGCTTCTATGTTCTCTGGAAATGAGAAGCCCCAGGAGAAAATCATTGAGCAGGGCTCTGCCTCTAAGCGCATTGCACAAATTAATTTAGAAGGTACGATTATGAACAATCCTGGCTCTAACCCTAATCCATTTGGCGGGGGAGGCTATCAGCACGAACAATTTCTAAAAAAATTGGAAACCATCAAAGAGGATCCTTCCATTAAAGGCGTACTTCTGCATGTAAACTCACCAGGTGGAGGAGTTTATGAAAGCGCAGAAATTCATGCCAAACTTTTAGAGTTAAAAGAAGCCGGCAAAGAATTCTATGTTTCCATGGGAAGTATGGCTGCTTCAGGGGGCTACTATGTCTCCACTCCTGCTGATCAAATTTTCGCTTCGAACGAAACATTTACCGGATCTCTAGGGGTTATCATGGAAAACGTTAATTATCAGGAGCTGGCAAACGAGTATGGTGTCAAATTCAATACGTTTAAGAGCGGCAAATATAAGGATATTATGAGTCCAACAAGAGAAATGTCGGAAGAAGAACGCGAGATCATTCAAACGCTTGTAGATGAATCTTATGAAGAATTTGTGGATGTCATCTCAAACGGTCGTGATATGCCGGAGGAACGTGTACGAGAACTCGCCGATGGGCGAATCTATTCTGGAAAGCAAGCAGCAGAGAACGACTTAGTAGATCAAATAGGTTTTCAGGAGGATGCCTTAAATGCACTTAAAGAACAAATTGGCGGAAACCCGCAGATAATTAAATATAAAAACAGTGTAGGCTCATTCTTCAACTTGCCGCTAGCAGAAAGTTTCTTGCCAAACAATGAAATTCGTTATATAGAGCAACTCATCAGTGAACGGCAAGGACCGAAATTAATGTATTTATATAACGAGTAAGGGGGGGAGTCATATGGAAACCACAGAGCAGCACCCAAGTGTTAAACCACCTCTTTCTTTAATGAGGGGACAAAAGGATGATATTCAAAGGTTATTATACGCCGGTTTCTGGACACGTTTTTTCGCGTATATTATTGATTTACTCGTTCTTTGGAGCGTAAACACAGTTGTCACTAAACCTTTAATAGGTTTATTGAATTTAGAAGGGGCAGAATTATGGATAGAAATGTTTAGTGCTTCCAATTTACTTACCTCCCTTCTATTTTTCCTTTACTTCATTCTAATGACAAAGTTCTTTAGAGCAACTTTGGGAAAAATGATATTTGGTTTATCTGTAGAGTCACTAACTAGTAAACCTTTAACCAACGGACAGATATTCTTCCGTGAGTGTATTGGCAGATATATTAGCATGGCTATTTTCGGAATTCCTTATTTAGTGGTGGCTTTTACTAAGCGTCACCAGGGAATTCATGACTTATTTGCAGATACCTCTGTTATTAAAAATAAATTTAAGCAATTGAATTATTTGATTGAAGATAAATCTAATGATGAATAACCAAAAAAGGCCGGACCCCTTAACGGGCACCGGCCTTTTTTGTCTAACGTGAAGGATCCTGCTTTCCTGTTCCATTCTTTTCGCCTTTTTCTCTCTTCAATGCATTCAAGTCCTCTTTACTTTTGTTCTTCTTCTTTTTAGCCACTCTATCTCCTCCTTTCCTTCTTAGTTTGGCAGCATTTATTGAATTCATGTAATTAGAAGGAAACAATAAAATACATTAACTTACCAGATATTGGTTGTTCAATACGAGCCGATCCTTTACTATAAAGATATGTTTGCAATTACTTAGAGGAGGAAGATTTAATGGAAAATACAGAAACTATTTATAGATCTAATTTCAAAGTAGGCGCCTACTCTTTTTATCAACATTTGCGCTTAAATCATCCTGTTTTTCCTATGTCCAAGGAAACTTCAAATACCTCCTGGATCATAACCAAATACGATCATGTTAAGGAACTATTAAAATCTCCCAGTTTTATTAAGGATCAGAAAAAATTATTTTCTCAATCTTCACGAGAAGATATGAATGAAGAGGAACTAAATATATTTCAAAACATGATGCTGGACGTTGACCCTCCTGATCATACCAGACTCCGCAAGCTGGTCCAGCCTTATTTTAATCCTAAAACGATTAAACAAATGGAACCTCGGATTATTGAAATTGCGCAGGAATTACTCTCAGAAATGAAGCATAGTAAAGAGCCTATAGACCTGATTGATGATTACGCTTTTCCTCTTCCTATAATCGTAATTAGTGAACTTCTAGGAGTACCCGTTGAAGATCGAAATAAGTTCAGAAAGTGGTCCAATACCATAGTAGCTGCCTCTGATAATGGAGCTGTTGATTTTCAGGAGGATGTAGAAGCTTTTACCGCATACTTAACCAGGCTTTTCGAGATAAGAAAAGCTGAACCTAAAGAGGATTTAATTTCTTATTTACTGCAAACCATGGAAGAGGAAGAACAATTGACCACAACGGAATTGTATTCTATGGTTGTCTTGTTAATTATCGCCGGCCATGAAACAACGGTCAATTTAATTTCTAATACCATGTTTGCCCTATTTGAACATCCTAACCAACTGTCTAAAATTCAATTGGACAGAACACTCATACCGTCTGCGATTGAAGAAGGACTACGTTATTATAGCCCCGTTGATTTTTCAACAGCGCGATGGGCAGAATCGGACATGGAGTTACACGGTCAAAGTATTCGGCGTGGGGACTTAGTTCTAGCATCCATAAGTTCCGCAAATCGTGATGAAGAGAAATTTAACAATGCCCATCAATTTGATGTTACGAGAAATAAGAATGCCCATGTAGCTTTTGGGTTCGGAATCCACTTTTGCCTGGGTGCACCTCTTGCCCGTCTGGAAGGAAAGGTAGCTATTGAAGAACTTCTGCACACCTTCCCAAATATTGATTTAAACCGTACAATGAATCCACCTGAATGGCGACAGGTATTTTTACTGCGCGGACTCACACAACTTCCGGTTATTTTAAACCAAACAAGTAACTAAGAAACCACTGCTTTCGTAAGCAGTGGTTTCTCGCACATGTTTTCTTTCCTTTTTTCTATCATATGATATATACGATCATCCGATATTTCTATTCTTATCAGAAGAGCTTTTTTCTTCCATTCGAGCTTTGGCAATGCTGAATCCGGTCAAGGCCAATAATATCGATATTACTGGTGTTGCTAAATTAAAAAAAGCATATGGAAGATAGGAGAGGGTTTCTACTCCAAGTGTCCCTGCTACAAATATTCCTCCCGTATTCCACGGGACCAGTACGCTTGTTACGGTCCCTCCATCCTCTACCGCACGCGATAAGTTTTTTCTATGGAGGTTCTTTTCGTTATAAGTATCTGCATACATACGGGCCGGAACAATAATAGAAATATACTGTTCAGCCATTGTAATGTTTGTACTGATAGATGTAAGAATTGTTGCAGGAACCAAAGCCCGAGTTGAGCGAACCAGTTTAATGATTCCATCCATCATCTTCTTCATCATTCCAGTACCTTCAATGACTCCTCCGAAAATCATAGCTACAATTGTAAGAGAAATGGTGTACATCATACTGCTAAGTCCACCCTGATTTAATAATGTATTCATTAGATCATTTTCAGTATTCAATTGATATCCATCATAAAGAGATAACACGGCCGTTCCTACCGCATCTCCTTGAATTAAAACCTGACATAAAAAGCCTAAAAGAACACCTACACTAAGAGCAGGCAACGCAGGAATCTTTAAAAGTACCAATGCAATTACAGCTACGGGAACAAGTAATAGCCAGGGAGAAATTATAAATTGAGACTGTAAGTTATCCATAATCAATGAAATTTGCCGGCTTTCATACCCTGAAACCGAAAACCTCTGTCCTAATATCCCAAAAATAATTGCAGTTAATACATAGGCGGGCAGTGTGGTATAAAGCAAATGTTTAATGTGCTCAAATAAAGGTACATCTACTATCCCTGAAGCGAGATTTGTAGTGTCGGAAAGAGGAGACATTTTATCCCCCATATACGCACCGGAGATTATAGCTCCCGCAATCATCGGTTCAGAAATGCCCATGCTAATTCCAATCCCCATTCCCGCTACGCCAATTGTAGCCATTGTCGACCAGGAACTGCCTATTGATAAAGCGACCACTGTACAGAGAAGCATAATGGATATAAGAAAAAAACCAGGAGAAATCAGCTTGAGTCCATAAAAAATTAAACTTCCTACAATTCCTCCTCCTATCCATGACCCGATGATTAAGCCAACTAAAATTAATATAACAATGGCGGGCAACGACTTATGTATACCAGAGTAAAAACTACTCTCTATTTCCTCCCAGGAAAACCCATAAGATAACGCAATAATAGAGGCTGAAAAAGCTCCTAATAATAAAGGGATATGAGGAGCTCCTTCATATTTTATTATCGTAAATCCCATAGCTACAATCATGATCAACAGTGGTAATGCGGCCATAAATATAGGCATACTTTTCTTTTCACTCAAAAAATCACCCTACCCAATAAATATAGAACCTAATAAACCGTTTACTATTCCTGCTTATTTGGCCAAATTATTAACATTTACCAATTTTGACTGAATGATATATCTGTCAGGTGCATCTCCAATAAAATCCAGCGGATAACAAGTGGACAGAGTCAAAGTAGCTTCGTCTTTTTTCACAATTACGCTACGGTCATCTGCATCAGTCACCCACATTTTCTCAACCTTATACTCATACCTCTTTCCACCATATTCTACAAATATAGAGTCACCTTTCTTTATGTCTCCTAACTCAGTAAATACGGTCTCTCGATGCCCACTAAGTACTGTATGTCTTTTTTCATCAGGGGTCGTTGTCCATTCACTGACGTACATCCCTACTCCCTGTTTTAGAACTTCTGGATCAGCCCCCCAAAATGTGGTATACCCCATTTCGATACTAGGAATTACAACTCTCCCGACATTTTCACCTTCTTCATACTTGGTAACTTCTTCACTCATAGTGACCGGCTCAGGTGAATTACTTTTTTGTGTTTTCTGCTTTTCTATCTCATTTATATTAGAAGATGTATCTTTGGTATCTTTATTCATTGAATCTTTATCAGGCTTGCTCCAATCCTCGGTTTCTTCCATAGGAACTTTTTCAGCCGCTTTCGTTCCATCCCACCACTGATAACCATAAAATCCAGCCATTAAGACTCCGAAGAACATAATTACTATCAAAACTTTATTCACAATTTCACCTCTATTATTTCCTTTTCATACCATAATAAAGGAAGAAAAGCCGCATGTACACATGCGGCTTTTCTCTACCATATACTAGGCACGACTTGTTTTCTGTCTTCTGTAAACAAATATTCCACCAGCAATCATTGCAAGGGACGCTCCGGCTAAAGCTAGAGCAGGATCGTTACTTGACGTGTCCGGTAACTCGCCGCCTTCAGGTATAGTTTCTTCAAATGATTTTGCGTTGTCCAGTATTTGCTCAGGGATGGTAATGGTTTCAACTCCATTGAAATTGTCGATAGACATATCAAAAGTTTGAATCATATTGGTTGTGTTTCCTTCCACTTCCATATCCATATCGAGCTTCATCATCATTCCTGTCATGTAATGGTTTTCTTTATCAATCGTCACTTCATACGATAGTTCGTTGATCGTCATTTGGTCCATCATTTCTTCCATCATCTTTGCCATTTCTTCGTCATCCATACTGGTTTGGAAAAGTTGTTGGGACGCTTTAAGAAGCTTTTCCCCATCCCCTTCATAACTTACTACGTAGGATCCTTCCGCTTCCTCCACACTCATATCCTCTGCAAATTCTGATGCTTGGGTTACCTGGGATTGAGCTGACATCATCTCTTTAATATCCGATTGACTCATTGGAAAGTCTTCTTCAAATTTAACCCATCCACCTTCAGGGTTCTGTTGGTAGAATCCTTCTTTAGTCCAGTATGACTCAAGTTTCAGCTCCTCGCTTTCAGGCAAAGAAGTTGTAACCGTCTGATGCATAGCAAATGGATCTAAAGTAATATCAGCTTTGGATTCTGTGGAAATAATCTGTTCTGTTCCCTGCATTGGCATCCTTTGCTCCATTATGGAACGCACCGTGTAACTATCCAGTTCCATCATAGCTTCATTAGATTTTTTAAAAAGCTCTTCTGCACTCATCTCCTCGGCTGCGACCTGAATCGGTAACATCACTACTAATAAAACTGTGATCAAGCTGGCTAACTTCTTAAACATCCAAACACTCCTAAAATTTATTAGGCAATCCATAATAGGGTGTTTCCTAACTACTTATGTACTAAATCAAAGATGCTGAATAGCGGACCTTTTCCCCATCATTTCGTACCCACTACTCTTTACCCATTAATTCCAAAATAAAACATTTTTTCATTAATTTACTTTGATCGTAAAATTATAGATCATTCTATTACCAGCGTTTATCACAAAATGAGATGATTTACTAAGGCCCTAATTCTCTTTTTAGTATCCTGTCCGCTACGTAAATTCCACTTGCAGCCGCTTGAGATAAGGAGTGGGTTACACCTGAACAATCTCCTATTAAAAACAAGCCTCTAATTTCAGTTTCGAAATCTTTCGTAGTATTAATTTGTGGTTCATAGAACTTAGCATCCATACCATATACTAAAGTATCGGGATGAATCGGTTTTCCGATAAGGCCCTGCAATTTTCCCAAAAATTCCTTTACTGCACGAATATATAAATCAGGTATTTCACCTACTAAATTTCCTGGTTCTGCATACAGACTGGGCATAATCGTGTTAGCTGAGAGCTCAGAGGATGGACGATTGTAATATAAATCACCTAGTCTCTGAATAATGATTCGACCATTACTTTGGTTAATTCCTCCTATTACATATTGAGCTATCTCCATAGCTTTGTTATAAGAAGCAAAATAACGTGGTATAAACAGAGTGAAATTTAAATTACCGCTATCTGTTTCTTCTTCATTTTTATTCTGACCATCAGGCATTACGAGACCATTCTGGTGCTTCCGAATGATACGTCCTCGTGGATTCATGCAGTATGTAGTTGCTTCATAGCCTTGCCCATGATACCTGAGCTTCGTCTCAAATGTTTCCTGTAAAATAGGGTCCAGCTGGTCTTCTTTCATCTCCATTCGCAACCCTAGATCGAGCCTGGTTTCACCAGTTTGAAGACCCAGGTTATGCATTTGTTTCTCAAGCCATTTGCCTCCACTCTTTCCTGTCCCCACAATTAATTTTTTGCTCCGAAAAGTTCCCATGTTTGTCTCAATAACAAAACTTTGAGCTTTCGGTTTAACTGATGTAATATTTGTTTCAAATGTAAAACATACATGTTTTTTCAGTTTATCGTATAGTCCCTGGAAGACATCCACAGCTATTTGAGTTCCTAAATGTCTTACTTCTGTAGACAAAACTTCTAAACCATGGTTTTCAGCTTTCTCTGCAAGTAAGTTATTTTTTGTGCTGTACAGTCCTACCTTATGTGCACCGAACGTATAAAGGGTATTGTCCACTTCTTTCATCAACTTTAATGTCTTTTCTTCCCCTATCTTACGTCCTAGCTCTCCTCCAAAATCATTTGTATAATTAAACTTCCCTTCTGATTTTCCAAGGCCGGCATATCCTATGTATTTTCTGCAATCCTCTCCGCAAGTACAAGGTAGCCCCTCATCTAATCCACAATATCTATCCATTAGTGGTTTTCCTTTATCTATAATCCGGATGGATAAATCATTATTTTCCTTAACCAGTTTATGGGCAAAAAATATGCTGCTAACACCAGCCCCGATGATGATGATATCTTCGATACGCTTACACCCCTATTCTTAAACTAATTGGCAGCACTTTCTTCTACAGTGCCACCATTGCATAAATATATGTATCTGTGAGTCTTTGACCATCTACCGACAAATCTTCATTTCGAAGAATACCTTCTAAATCATAACCCAGTTTTTCAGGGATCAACCGGCTTTTAAGATTTTCGGATTCACAACGGATCTCTACTCTTACACAATCTAATTCCTTGGTAGCATAGTCAGTCAATGCTGCCACAGCTTCTCTCATGTAACCGTTCCCACTTTTTGAGGTGTCAATCCAGTATCCTATCTCAAGTTTCGGAATTTTCCAATCAATATTATGAAAACCTGTAGAACCTACAAATTCTCCAGTTTCTCTTAAGAAAATAAGATATCTAAGATTTTCGCGCGTGAGAAATTTAGCATGGGCCTCACGGGTATTAACTTCTGTATCTTCCGGCGTTGGAACATCCTGCACAAAACCAAGCCATGGGCGGAGCTGCTCTATAGATGCCTGGATAGCCTGATTGATCACAGCGCCGTCGCCTGGTTCCGGCATTTTCAAAACTAACCTCTCTGTTTCAAGTTTTGAACGAACATCTTTTAAAATCGGATTCATTCTTTTATCCCCTTTACCAATGAATTTACAAGCAGACCCAAACTGCTTGGGAAGGGCTCGCTTTCGGGCGGCCTTGCGCGACACAGGGTCGTTCGGCGTTGCCGCACGACGTGGCGCACCTAGTCAAGCCTCTACTAGACGTAACCCTCTCAGTCTTCGACTTCAGGTAGCTCGTCTTGATTCTTGCGATAAAAGTAGCCCGAGGTACCTTAGAAAGGCTACAGCTATTAAGGTGAAGAAACATTTGTAGTTATCGCTGTACTCAATACTAGCCCTTTTGAGTCGCTGCAATGTGTACGCAAGACCCCGAATAGTCCGAATCCTCAATACCTTTAATCTCCTGTTCATGCCTTCTTTAGCTTCTTTTAAATAACCACTATAAAAAGCAGACAATCCGCACCAGGGTTGGTTAGCTGAAAAATCTACTTCAAAGCCAAACTGCAGTAGTAATTGTATAGCATCTATCCCTATATTGGGTTTAATCTGGCACAGAGAAAAGTAATTAATAGAGAAACTTTCATACCTTTTCCTCACAGCTTTAACCATAAGGTCATCTGATGATTATGAGAAGTTGACTCCTTACTGTCTTTTAACGCTCTAATATGTGCGAGACTGATTTCTCTACATTTCTTAGATGGATCGTCATTTCTTCACGCGCTTGAAGTTCTGAACGGTTTTGAATGGCTCTGAAAATTCGGCGGTGCTCTTGCAAAAGTTTTTCAGTTCTTTCTTTCGAATGTAACAGTTTACGGGTTTCACGCATTGCCTGCATCATGATTTCGGAAACACTATGCATTAATTGAATCAACATTTCATTATGCGTAGCCTTTACCAGTGCCATGTGAAAATCAAGATCCGCTTGTTCTCCAAGTTCTCCATTCCCATTAGCTTCCGCCATTGCGCGCAAAGCTTCTTCCATTGGCTGTAAATCTTCAATTCTGTGCTGCAGTGCAGCTGAACCGGCAGCTCCAACTTCAAGAATTTGTCTAACCTCCAGCAATTCTTTCATATCCTCTGCTCTCATTAGAAATGCAGCGGAAACCGGTAGTGAAAAACGTGAGGCCTCGAATGATTTAATATACGTACCCTCACCCTGGCGCATTTCCAAGATCCCCATGGCCCGCAGTGCACTTAAAGCTTCCCTTACAGCTGAGCGACCTACATTAAAATTCTTGGCCAAATGTTCTACACTATGCAGTTTATCTCCAGGATTCAGTTCTCCATTCTTCAGCGATTCTAATAGAGCATCTGCTACTTGCTCATATATTTTCTTTGGTCTTATAGGTTTATAATCCATAATAGTTCCTCCAGCTTTCTATCACATTTCATATTCTATTTCATTTTACTTTAATATAGGTGACAGGGAAAGCAGAGGGATAATATATCTTTAGAAAATTGATTCAAATAGTAAGACAGCCACTCCAGCACATATTCCATAAAGTAAAGCAAGACCAATGACTTTACAGACAATATCCCCTTCTTTACCGGAGAGCACACCACTGCACAGCGGCCACCACATTATGAACCCAAATTACTTACTCCTGCGGCTCTCATTTACTTGTAATGAAAGAATATATTCTTAAATAGCATAAGAAAGACAAATGGAAATGTGAGCGCACATAAAGTAACAGTCAACAGCATTCAGATTCGTATTTCCATTTTTTAAATATTACATAATTTTTTACAAAATAAGATTATCTGAGGACAAGTATATGTGAGTCTATCATTAATAACGAGAATCTTAACCTTTTTTTGCATTTAATGTTATTCCCCACTTTACAATATATTAATTAACTAAAAAAATGCCCACATATACGTGGACGATTGGGCCATATTTTAGTTTTCTACATTACAAACGACGGTCGTTGATTATTATTTTGGTTCTACAATCAATATTAAATAACTAATATCCAAATAAAAATCCCAATCTACGAAGACGTCTCTAATGTGTACACCTAATATGGACTCAAATATTTTCAAATCCATTAACCTCTTTTCAAGCTGTCTTTTACTCAATATTAATTGCTCTTCATTACCACTACGAATTAGTTCTTTTTCGAGCTCTGTTAAAATCCCTTTACGTTCCATGACTAGAGTTCGGTTATTCAAATAAATAGAGTCAAGATGATCCGGAGCTTTTTGAGCTATTTCACTTACCTTAATCATTTCTTCTTCAAGCTTTTCTTTATTAGTAAATGCAGGAAACTCTTGTCTAACGCAACTTTCATTTTTATCCATAACTCCAAGTAGTACACCAGTTTTATTTTCCAGAGACCAATCATAATAAAAATTTTTTATATGTAGATCTGCTGAAACTCTCAAATTTGCCTTAATCTCCGGGATTAACTCTTCCAACATTAAGTCCCGTGTTTCTTCAACTTTGTGATAATTTTTCTGTCCTACTAATAATCGTTCGATAGGCGCTAAAAAATCTTTTAGATAAATCGAAACGAATGGATCTTTAATAGAAACATATACTGATGTTGGCCCTTTCCCAAAGTTATCTCGAAGCAGCTTCCCTATATATCCTGCTATTTCTGAATTTAAAGACTTATTTTCCAATACTCTCATTCCTTATTTCAATAATTTACACTCCATCAACATATTGCTAAATTACACAATATGATATTACCCCACTTTTTTTATATAATAAACTTCTAACCAGCTATTGCTTTAAACAAATTTAACATCTCTTTACTTATATCATTAGTACATACTACAGCTTTCAGAAAATCCCCATACTCCTTATAAATTTCTAATTATTTATTTACTATTCTTAATCTTACTCCTGCTTGTTATGACCTGAGATCTGGCGTTAACTCAACACCTAATATTATATAAGAATATAAAACTCCGAAAATAACACGTTTATAAATTGGAAGATATGGAAATAGATAGGTGAGCAAGAAATTAAATCATTTAAAAGGAGATGTTTTACATGGCAGATCGTTACAAGACAGGCGAAAACGTACCAGAAAATGGAACTTACGAATTTGATGGACTTACAGACGGCCGAAGCAAAGCAATCCTACTGAGGATGAGAAACAAGTAAAACTTGAAAGTGGAGAAACATTTCCTCCTCTTCGCTCCAGTAAAGAAGGAGCTTACTGGAAGAAAGTTAAATAGTTAAAAATTAAGAGAGCCCCCATTCCTATAAGGAACTTCCGGGGGCTCTTTTCATGCTAAGGAACGGAGTTGAATCCGCTTCTATTTATCATTCTTAACCATACTTATCATTTCCTCACATAAAGTTGCATTCACCAGGCACAGTTCAATCATTTTATCCATAGAATCATCCTTCGCAGAATGAAGTTTTTTCGCAGAATCTCTACAAATCGCAGCGCAGGCCTTACAAATATCCTCTGAAATTGGAGATCCAGATTCCACTATTTCTTTTGCATGCTCGTAAGCTTCCTTACTTTTTTTAACTAAATGAACGCACGTTAAAAGATGAAATGATTGTTGCTGGATATAACTATTCAAGTGCTTCATTGAAAAAAACCTCCATTTTTTTCCATTAAAAAAAGCCAAAAAAGAAACTTGTGTCAAAGTTCTTTTTTGGCTTATGTCTAGCTCTATTTGTCTAGCTTATTCCCACCAATAATTTCTTATTTGTTGTATTATATTTTAAAGTTTATTATATGCAGATAAAAGTACTATCCCTTTTAACCATATCTTAAACTATCATGGATTAGTTGTTTTGTAAAGGATTGGATAACATCAGGAATGGTTTCTTTTCAAACTTTTTTGTTCACATAATATTTTATTCGTAAATTGAATCAAGAGGAAATTTCAAATTAATAAATCCATATCTTTGAATCTTCTTTTTCATAAACGTAAACTTACATTGAAAGATAATTAGAAAGGATGAGAGGACATGGGACAACCTATCGAAGGAAAAATAGCTTACATTACTGGAGCCGGACAAGGAATCGGCCGTGCTACTGCTATTCAGCTTGCGCGTGCAGGCGTGAACGTGGGTCTAATGGCACGCACAGAAAGTAAGTTATTAAAAGTAGCTGAGGAAGCGGAATCATACGGAGTAAAGGCAAGTATTGCTACCGTTGACATTGCGGATTTAAAACAAGTAGAACAAGCTGTATCAAGTTTACAGGATACACTGGGGAATGCGGACATCCTTATTAATAACGCAGGTATTGGTACTTATGGCTCTTTCCTTGAAATTGAACCGGAAGAATGGAAACACACTCTAGAGGTCAATGTATTTGGAACTTATCATGTAACCAGAACGGTCTTACCGCAAATGATTGAAAAAGACCAGGGTGATATTATTAATATATCATCCAGCAGCGGACTTAAAGGAACAGCCGGATCCACTGCTTACAGCGCCTCTAAATTCGCTTTGCAAGGTATGACAGAAGCTCTTATGCAGGAAGTTAGGAGAAATAATATTCGTGTATTTACGCTTAATCCTAGCCTTGTAGCTACTGAGCTTTCCTTTGGTGACGAATTGAGTGAGCAAGATAAAGAGAAATATATGCAGCCGGAAGACCTGGCAGAATATATGGTTGCTCAACTCAAACTACACCCTCGTATCTTCATCAAGACATCGCTACAATGGGCTACTAACCCTTTCTAACTCAAAATAATTTAGACAATCTAAATTGCATTTAACTACAGAAAGCCTTCCACTTACCTAAGTGGAAGGCTTTAATGATTTCAGTATTTATTTAGTCTGCGGGAAGGGTACTATTTATTTTTCTTTCATCCATGCAGGCTTCCCAAAGCCTTTGAATTTCTCATCAATAATTTTCTCAAATTCCTCGGATTGAATAACCTCTTTTATATCCTTTACAAAAGGTTTTTCTAAATCTTCTGTTTTAACAGCTACTCTGTTCCGGTAATCGTCCGGCATATCCTCTAACTCTAGAGCGTTTGTCAGGTCCATCTCTGCAGCCAGAGCATAGTTTCCTGGTACCGCTGCTAAGTCCTCACTATCTACCAGACGTGGGAGCTGACCAGCCTCCACTTCCACGAATTCCAAATTCTTAGGGTTCTCCTCAATATCCTTAAGAGAAGCGCGTAGTGGGTCCACATCATCACTAATTGAAATCAGTTCTTCATCTTCTAAAACTATTAGTGTTCTTGCAAGGTTAGTGGGATCATTCGGCACTCCTAACGTACTTCCTTCTTCTATACTTTGAACATCTTCAAACTTATTGGAATAAAGACCCATTGGTGCTGTTGACACAACAATAACTTCGGAAAGTTTTAGGTTATGTTCCTCTTTAAATGAGTCCAAAAATATTTGATGTTGAAATAGATTAGCATCTAAATCTCCGTTGGCTAAAGCTTTGTTCGGTTGACCTAATCGGTTTATACTCTACTGCTCTGGGTGAGTCTATTCATATCATTGGAATTTAGGATAAAAATGAAGTGAAACAGGCGATTTATAGGCTTGAGGAGCTTAGCTGCTAAGTTATTTATTACTCATACTTCTATCCACCTTCCTTTTTTTGTATAATAGACGAAAATCTTTAAAAGAAAAGGGGGATAGAATGAACCGTAAATTAGCATTACTCTCAATTTTTATCGCGGCGGCGTTATGGGGGGTTATTGGTATTTTTGTAACCTACCTCTATAGAATAGGTTTTACTCCTTTTCAAGTGGTCGCAGTAAGGGTTTCTACCGCATTTTTATTTCTCCTTACATATACCCTTATAAAAGACCGGCGTTATCTAAAAATAAAACTTGTAGACAGTCGTTATTTTTTGGGTACTGGGATTATAAGTATTGTATTATTCAATTGGTGTCTATTTAGTGCCATGGAAGAGACCTCGATCTCAATTGCTTTCGTCCTTCTCTATACAGCGCCTATTTTTGTTACCATTATTTCAAAGTTCCTTTTTGGTGAACCCTTTACTATTCGAAAAACAGCGGCACTATTTCTGACTTTCTCAGGATGCACGCTCGTAATCGGAATGTTCCCCGACGTGAAAGGATCCATATCTTTATATGGACTCGTTCTTGGTTTAGGATCTGGATTATTCTATGCTCTCTATAGTATCTTAGGAAAATATGCTCTAGTGAAATATAATTCATTGACAGTTACTGTTTATACTTTTTTATTTGCTTCTCTCGCAGCCATTCCATTTAGTCAGATATGGAACACCCTCCCTCTTTTTGGGGAATTTACATTACTTATCGTTATAGGACTCGGTTTTTTATCCACGATGCTTCCCTTCCTTCTTTACACCAAAGGATTGGAAAGTGTTGAGTCCAGCCGTGCTTCTATAATTGCTACAGTCGAACCTGTTGTAGCTTCCCTTACAGGATATTTAATTTTCGATGACCAACTTGATGGCTGGCAATACTTTGGAATTGCTCTTGTTATTGCTTCTGTCATTGTTATTCAAGATACCTCTAAGCCTATGCAGCGAAAAAGCCAGGTATCAAAAGCTTCCAGTATGTGAATTTAATACGTAACTTCACATAGGATTAAAGATTCCCTCACCTCATGTATAGGTGGGGGATTTTCTTCCTTTAGAAGGAATGTGAAATAACTCGGTATTACCTCATATAAAAAATTATGATTCTTAGTTACTCCTACCATAAAGCTTTTCTACTCCGTCTATTACTTCCCTTACAACATCCGAGGCATGCTTGCTCCTGCTCAGGCGTGGGCTTTGCCCTGACCAAAGGGACATCCACTCCGGTTTATTTCTTTGAGCCGCTTCTTTTCGTATTTCCTTGGTTAACTCATTTTGTATAGGATAATCCGGCAATTCCTTTTGATAAGGTTTCATTTTTTTTATAAATTCATTGTCTATCCCTCTGGCAGGTTTTCCACTAAACACTGAAGTTATGGTTGTTTCATTTTCTTTTGCATGTAAAATTGCTTCTTTATGCTGTTTCTTTGCTCCACTTTCCAAGCTTGTCACAAAGGCTGTGCCCATCTGTACCCCCTCAGCACCGAGCATAAGAGAGGCTGCTAAACCTCTCGCATCCATAATTCCTCCGGCTGCAAGAACAGGAAGACTTACTTCATCAACGACTTGAGGGACTAAAGACATCGTTCCAATCATGCCTTGATCAAATGAAACGTTGAAAGTACCCCGGTGGCCGCCTGCTTCGCTTCCCTGGGCAGTAATAATATCAACTCCGGCTTCCTCGTTAATAACAGCTTCTTCTACTGTGGTTGCTGTTCCTATCACCTTAACCCCATTCTTATGTAATTCCTCCACCAATCTTTTGTCAGGCACCCCAAAAGTAAAACTGCAGACCGGAACTTGTGATTTAATAATTGCATTTACTTGTTCCTCAAAAATAGATTCTGAACTTTTCATTACCTGTCGAGGCGTGAGATTTAACTCTTGTTCATAAGGTTGCAGCAGCTGACGGGATCGAGCGACTTGGTCCGGATAATAGTGAGGGAGTTTCGGGATGAAAACATTTACCCCAAACGTTTTCTGTGTCTTATTCTTGACTGTCTTAATCATTTTCACTAATTTATCAGGTGCCAAGTAACCTGCTCCTATCGTTCCTACCCCTCCCGAATTTGACACAGCTGCTACTAGTTCAGGAGTGGTCACTCCCCCTGCCATCCCTGCCTGAATAATCGGATAGTCACAACTCAGCAATTTTGTCACCTGATTATTGTTCCATCGCAATTGAAACTTCTCCTTTCAAATGGAAACTAAATATTATAATTATCTTAACTAAAAATGACTAAATATTCAAAATATTTATCAAAAATTACATTATTCTCTTGTAAAAAGCCTTGTTTCCATGTTTTACTAGACTTATGCCATTGGGATGGATTGGTAATTCTGGGAGGAATTTGATGATAAAGAAAATGTTCGCTGTTGGTCTGCTCTCCCTTGGTATGGTAGCAGGCGGTGCCTCAGCTGTCAGCGCTGATGAAGATAAGAACTGTGATGATTTCTCGAGCGGTGACGAGGTAATGGAGTATTGGAATGACAATAATTTTTCTGCTGAAAACGATCCTGACGGTTTGGACAGAGATTCAGATGGTCAACCATGTGAAAGCCTGACTGAAGACTGGGAACCTTCTGAAGATCAAGAATCAAATTCGGAAGAGACTAGTGAATCTTCCGAGTCAGCAGTAAGTAACGACAAAAACTGTGACGATTTCGAAAATCATGAAGAAGTCATGGCCTTCTGGTATGAAAATGATTATGACGAAAATAATGACCCTCATGATCTAGACAGAGACAATGATAACTTACCTTGTGAAGTATCACAGAGTGAGTGGGATTCTTTTGTAGCTGATAAAGAAGATGGTTCAGAATCCAGTAGTTCAGATGAAGACACTTCTTCTGAATCAGATGAACAAGAAGCTACTGATTCTGAGGAAGAAGCTTCTGCAGAACAAGGAGAAGAGGGTGGCGAATTACCTGACACTTCCTCTAACAACCCACTTATGATGTTAGTAGGTTTGATCATATCTGCGGGCACTGGGCTTTTCCTTATTCTAAAAAAACAACTTACTTAATACTACTATAAGTCAATCCTCCCAATGAAAGTTGGATTTTTGAGCAGGCAATAGGCCTGCTCTTTTTTTATTATATGTCTTCAATCAGCTGTGAGGATTACTAAGTTCACTATTCAGGGAGAACAGAGTCGAGACATTCTTAATAAAAACAGTGGTATGGAAAGCGAGTTATTTCCCCACCAACTCTCATTCTTTGGCAACTGACCAGAGTATATCGAACCTGAGTCTTAACAATAAACAGAGCCAATACTATGTAAATTAAATCAGCCTTTAATCTATTTGAAAATTCATCCAGTTAATGTTTTAATAGTTGTCAATATTTGAAGGGAGTGAGTGTTTCTTTGGTAACGAAAAATAAAACTGATTTTTATTCGTTTCTAAACGATTATCTTCAAAACTGGAAGCAGTTAAACTCTGACTATATGAAAGCTGTCATATCTGATGATTTAATTGCGCGAGAAATTCGTCAAGGTGAAGCTGAAGACTACGGTTTTGAGGAATCGGTAGAAGGATGGACTCAAACATTTGAATACTTTAAAGACCAAGAGATGGAATGGGTGTTAACAACCCAGTCTATTATACCTCTAAAGCCAAACGAACGTATGGTTATTATTCGCGCTACTCTTACAATGGAGGGTAAGTTAGTTGAAACTTCTAATTTATTCTTCCAAACATTTGTACAGGATACAGCAAACCACGAGTGGAAGCTTAAACGTACATACGTGGAAACTGGCATTCCAAATTAATAAAATTAAGATTTGTATGAAGTGAAAGGCCAGATGGGTAGTTTGATATCTTTCAGGCCTTTTTCCTTTTGCATACAACTTACTCAAGATCAAATGGAATTATAGTGAATTTTCATCCTGTTTAGCATAAAATTATAATACTCCTTAAAAATCTCTGTTAAACCTCCGTGTTGATTTTAAGATTAGGCTCCCGTTTGCGTAACAACGGTTTCGTTCATTTCGTTTGGAAAAATGTGAATGGGGAAATAGATCCCTTTCCACGGGCCCTCCAGGGCTTGTGGAAAGGGAGTCGTTCCCTGAAGCCCTATTTACCACATAATATCTCGAAGTCGAGTCTTAAAGGATACGACACTATTCTGTAATAAGTCTCTTATGAAAAATCAACCATAAACTATACAAGAGCCTAATAAAAAGAGTTTTCTACATAAATTTAACAGTAGTCGTGTGAAAGGATCATGTTGGTGGTAATAAGTGAATATGACTTAACATACGAAAAAGGAGGATCAGGCTGTTGATCCAAATGAATGAAATTCAGAAAAGACAATTCGACCACATGCTTTCTTTATTAAAGAACGCCTCATCTCCTGAAGAAGTCCGTTACTATTTTAACGAGATTCAGCATTTTTTGGATACATTGTACACAAACGAGAAACCTCGATTAGACGAAATGGAAGCCAAGGATCTTGAAAAGTATGAAAACCTGCACAGAAAAATGTTGGAGGCTTCGACAAAAAAAGAGGTAGTTTATTATGAAAAGGAATTACATGAGCTTATCAATAAAATCAATCCCATAAATTACTAAGTAAAGTAAAAAATATCCAAAAAAGTCTTTATTTTCTGACAAATTAGTTGTATACTGTTTCCATAGTGTTCATTATAGTATTATTGGGTATCTTTGGATAAAAGTGCTCGTTTATAAAGCGGATCTTTGTCGATGATTAGTGCATATTTGCTTATGTTCCTAAATATCTTCGCAAAGCCGCTTTTTTTCGACTCTAAATTTAGGGGGAATATATGTGACTAATACACTAATGATCGCCGGGTTAATTGGAGGTCTGACTGGTGTAATTGCCCATTTGATGAGAAATGGCAAAGTGTTGGTCTTTCCCAAAAAAAGAATAAGGCCACAGGGACTGTATTTGGGTTTTCTAGCCGATTTCCTCATTGGAGCAGCTGCTTCCATATTTGCGGTTACCTACTTAGTACCTGACCCCGAAGTATTGCGCACATTAGTGGGTATCTCAATATTGGCAGGTATGACAGCTGAAAATGTTTTACTGAGAAGAGAACTGAGTACTGAGAAAGCAAAAATCGAAGGATTGGATCGCATTAATCAAAGATTAAAATAAAAAACTCGATTCCAATCCTGGTCTTTTTAACCTTCTTCCTCTTACATACCCCCCCTCTTTTAGAATGTAATTTATATTCCTGAATCAGACTATTAGACTTCCTTCACTTTCCTTCTACTCATGCGCCTTTTTGCATTTTTATAAAGAAACTTCAGCTTAATTTTTATTACAGATTTAGTGTGCACTTTTTTCAACTATTTTCTCCCATTTCATGTTCATTAACTGTCTGGATCCCAAAGTCTTAAAACTTGTATAACTTTTCATATGTTTTGTAAAATAATAGCCAAGGGTCTCGCAATGTTTCCCTCTACAATTCTTATAAGCGGCTTTTATTTTAACGATCACGGAGGTATGAATATGGAATCTTTCATCAGAGCTGATCAGTATAATTTCATAAAGGAGCAGACGACAACTCTTTTAAGTACACACACGTCCACCAACGATCAGGCTGTTACTCAAGCCTTAAAATCAATTACCCGAGAAAAAGTCATCGATTTATTTTCCGACTTATCAGATGATCAAAAAGAAATTATTGAACAAGTACAGGAGGTAAAAGATGAAACCGACGCAATCTTCTTCCTCTCTCGCTTAAAACAACACGTATTTGCATTTCATCCGCTTAATGAAGAAACCATAAAAGGATTATTCCCTAAAGTTAAAAAACTCCAAGTTCCTTCATTAGAAAGTATTGAATGGAGCACTCTTTCCTACTTAGGTTGGAACGACACAGGGGCTAACCAGAAATATATTGCAGCCTATAAGAATGGGGATTTAATTGGTATTCGTGGGGACTTCAAACCTTCCAGGCAAAGTGGGATTTGTGCAATCTGTAAGGAACATGAAGAAGTTGGAATGTTCACCACCTCCCTTAAAAAATCGACATCTGCAAACTCAATCAGCCGCGGCAATTATATATGTAAGGATAGCAATCGCTGTAACGAGAACTTGAAATCCCTGCATTCACTTGATAACTTTATTGAGTTAATGACAGAATAACAGGAAAAAGCTCCACGAAACATTTGGTTTCGTGGAGCTTTTATTATACTTCTACTAATAGCTTTCTTTTCCTTAGCAACTCGTATTCTTTCTGCAACTAACCGCGTAAAACGAGAAGTCCAAAATGGCAGCAATAAATATGATAATAGAGGAAGGAAGAAGCATTTAACTATCTCTTCCTTTTCTTACTTCAGTAACTCCTTATGAATCCAAATTGCAGCGAGGGAACCTTCTCCCATCGCAGCCGTAACTAATTCTGAATGAGCAGCAGCATCGCCTGAGGCCCACAAATTAGGGACACTCGTCATTTTGGTTCTGGAATCAATAACCAGATGATGGTTTTCATTTGTTTTAGCTCCAAGCTTTACAGCCAACTCTGTACGCACATGGTTGCCTCCAAATGCTAAAAAAGCTTTCTCTATTTGAAGACTCTTACGGTCCTTCATTTCTATATTGTATAAGTTTCCCTCTTTTTCATGTAATTCCTTAACCGTAGCGGATTGCACTTCTATGTTCTCACCCTTTAGACGTTGCAACCATTCCTCGGAAATTTCTTCAGGCCCATGATTAATAAATATAATATCCCTACTCCAATAGAGAAGAGTTGCTGCCATAGCAGCCCCCACGTCTCCAGAACCGATTACTGCAGTCCGCTGGTTTACAATTTCATAACCATCACAATCCGGACACACATAGACTGAAAGTCCAAGACAAGGTTTAATTCCGGGAATGGAAGGGATATGGTCTTTCAAACCTGTGGCGAGCAGAAGGTTTCTACCGCTGTACATTCCTCCCCCTACCGTATATACCGTGAATTCGCCACTATTTTTATGCACGTCCTTCACCCTGTCTTTACGTATGTTTACTCCAAGATTTGAAGCATGCTGGCGACCTGCTTTACGTAGTTCTTGGCCACTTACTCCATTAGGAAATCCAAGAATATTACTGTACTTTCTACATAAAGAAGATCTGCCATCCTCAGCATCAATCAGCAATACAGACCTTTTATAACGTCCTAACTGGATAGAGGCTTGAAGGCCTGCAATGCCCCCTCCAATAATGATACAGTCGTATTTCATAAGAAGGTCTCCATTCCATATTCTTCTTTCTAACTTACTTATTGAAATAATTTATGCTATATACTTCCTACTTATGCGTCCTCGTCCCTACTCTATGAGCCGGTAACGTTTTAAAAGTCCGATATATCCGTAGCAGACTATAAATCCTGCTAAGTAAATGAAGAATGAGTAGATAATATTCCACCCGTTATAGTAATCAATTTTACCTAGAGATACTGCGGTGTACTCCAGCACTGAAAAAATAAGAGAAGAAAGTAAAATCAGAGCTTTATAATTCACGACCCTAGTTTCATTTATCAGGGCAAAAGAACTTGTTATTAAAGGAAAATAGCCAATATTGAAAGGAAGAGCAGGTAAGGAAGGATTTTCATGTGTAGGATTTACTTTCCAAAATAAATCATACCCCCAATCATTAGCTAAAAAAGCAATTGACACACCTAAAGGATACATAAGTATAACTAGCACAGGTCTTCGTAGAAAAATAAGCATATTTATACTAAAAGGTAGGATGAAGCCAAAGAGTACATTGAAAATCATTAGAAATCACTTCTTTTTTTCATAGTATGCACGTAAAACTAGCAGATTATTAAACGTAACTATAAAAAGAACAAGAACCGTCATCTGACTAAGTACTTGTTCTTCTAAAAAAATTTTTATATTCGCTTTCCATTGAACCAATAGGACTTAACTTCCTGGTCAGGACGAAATTCAATTACTTCCACTTTCATCTGACTTTTTATATCGTCTTCAGGTTCTCCTTTGATCTTGTATTTAAAATTTAGGGCCTGGTCTTTATCAGACATGTAATACACTTGATCAAACTTTACCGATTCTCCATTATGCACAACAATAAATGCGTAATGTTTGCCCCCTTCTTCAAATACCCCTTTTCCTCCTACCATTAGTTTTTGTTGTTCTAACAAACCAGGAAGTTCATCTACATTTTCAAAGGTGACTTCTTCTTTTCCGCATCCCGACATTAAAATGAACATAAGGATGGCAAGCATGATTTTAATTTTCATTCAAATTCCTCTTCTTCCTATTTAGAGAATAATTTCCTCCCCATCCCTCATATATCTTGTATGAATACCTAGAATAAAGGGAGGCTTTTCTCTTGATTCATTATGTAAAAACAGGCGACACACTAACTCAGATATCACGAGATTACCGAACACCTTTAATGGAAATTATCAAAGCTAACCCCACCATTAATCCAAACATGATTTTCCCAGGACAGCCTATTGTCATCCCTGGGTTTCCAAGTGCAGCAAGCATCCCCTACAATATTGATATTTCTCTCAATGAACGTAAGCTAACTCTTTATAAAAATGGAGTCAAGCAAAAGCAGTCTCCCATTGCTGTTGGCAGAATGCTTCAAGGTACACCCACTGGCAGCTTTATTATTATTAACAAAGCGCCGAATCCAGGAGGACCATTTGGAAGCTTTTGGATGAGTTTATCAAAGGAACACTATGGGATCCATGGTACAAATGATCCTAGTTCGATTGGTAAAGCCGTCTCGAAAGGATGTATTCGTATGTATAATCAAGATGTAGAAGAATTGGCCAGCATCATTCCTATAGGGACCCCGGTTCTTATCCATCGTTAAACAGCCATTCTAATACTACGGGGGTGAAAATAAAACACTCAAACTTTACTCCATAATTAATTATCTTACAAAAGGATGGTACTCTATAAAAGTGGATTTTCTAATTAACCAGTTCCAATTTCATATCCCACGAGGTTCCGCTTTCCCCTATTTTCACAAAGCCTTTTCTTTCATAAAAACGTTTCGCCGGATTGTCCGGATCTACACTTAATGATAAGGAGGAGTATCCTTTACACTTAAGTTCCTCCATAAATCGGTCAAGCAATAAACTCCCTATGCCTCGGTTTCGGTGTTCCGGCAAAAGGGCCAAACTTAATACAGGGATATCACGATTTATAAAACCATGGGGAGCACCCTCTTCCTCAAATAATCGGCACCAGACAGCACCAATTCGCTCTCCACCACGAACAGCGAGGATAGCAACATCGCCTGGTCGTCCCCATCCTGACAAATAGCTGGCTATATCAGGGTGATTTAAAATATCTCTTGTAGGTCTGTTGCTATGGTCTGCCACATAAATCGCCTGATATAACATTTCCCATAAAAAATCAATGTCCTCTGCTGAAGCTTGTATCACCTTATACTCTTCCATAAAATTCATTCCCCCATATAAACAGATTAAGGTCTAACTAAATATCTCAGTGGTGCTAGTAATCTCGATATTATTTAAAGCTTGAGAGGCTAAACGATCTGCTTCTCTGTTATCTTTTCTAGAAATTAAGTGATATTGAGGTTGAATCCCTAATTGACTAAGCTTTTCTTCAATTCGATCAGCCCATTTATCCAGTGATTCTTCCAGACACGGCCATTCTCCAATCAATTGGTTGATAACTACTTGAGAGTCACCGATAAACTTTACGGGTAAATGATGTACCCCTAAAAAATCCAGTTCAAGCAGTGTATTGTGAAGGGCAGCATATTCTGCTTCATTATTTGTGTCAAGCTCATGTACCAAAACATTTTTTCGAAGACGAAAAGATTTGCCGTTCTGATCATAGTAGATGGCGCAGCCGAGCCCTGAATTCTTAGTTTCCAAATCAAAACCTCCGTCAAAATATACCCTTACATTATGGGGTTCTGTTTGGATTCCTTTGATATATTCCTTCAGTTCTTTTAATGTCCATTCGGTGTTATAGCTGTCTAGAAAAGTAATCGAATCTGTACGTTTTGTCTTTAACATATCTTCTGCGATAAGGATGGCTTCTGGGACATGCATTTCATCAGAAGTAAATTTTGCCTTAGGACCTTTGGGAACGTGGTACATAATTTCCATTCGTACATCCATGAGATGACCCCTTTGTTTTCATAGTCTCCTTACTTTGTTCTAAAAATTTTCTTCCTCCGCTCTAAGAGCAGTCATATAAATATTTTAATCAAAACTTCCAACAATATAACACTAATGGTTATCATGAGTCTGCTTGGTCCTCCTTATATTATGCTAAACAAGGAATTAAAGAAAGAGACTCATTTCAACTTGATTTTCTTCATGAAAAGGAATGTTTATAAGATATTTCGAAGCCTATCATATCAATTATGATATCGTTCTTCAGAATGGAACGAAATACTACTTAACAAAAAAATCCTCTTATCTTGATTAATTTCCTTCTCATTTTATAAACCAAACAGGTAAAGTGATAAAAAAAAAGACGCATAGACGTAGTCCATGCGCTTCTTTACTCACTACTTAACTCAGGGAATACTCCATTTCTGCGTGTGGTGCACAATTTCTTTGTAAAATAGGACAAGTGTTGCAGCGATAGCAAAAATAGTTAATGGTAATGCGGCTGCTCCACTTTGTAATGTTCCAATAATGATCGCAATAAAGGCCCAAGTCAAGGTTAGAAAATAGGTTAAGCTGAATTAACAAAAACCGCTACTGTTGTCCATCCAAAATATAATGCAAATGTAAGATAGACAATCCCTCTTTCCGAGTAGCTTAAAGAGACCGAAAGAAGTTCCAGGAATACAAACCTAAGTGCCACTCCCATTGCAATAAAAATTAAAACGGTGGCATGAAGCCATACGTTAAAAGCCGCAATAATCCATAAATCAAAGCCTAAAAATACAAATATTGACGGCAGAGAGATTTTATCCAAATTTTCATATTTGTAAGTAAGAGGTAATAACTAGTAAATTCAGTGAATTATTGTACCGGTAACGATGACAGACCAAATTAGAAACGCATAACCGGCTGGAATAATAAAAGGGTCACTTCCACTTTCCGCAAAAAGTGGACCATAACGTTGGGAAATTATTACCGTAACGGTGAGATAATGCTGTCAGCAATACCAAAAAAAGCTTAATAAAATTCCATTTATCTTTCAGCTATTGCCTCAGTTTCACTTGGCCCCCTCCCTATTTACCTTCTTTGTACTAATGTACCCCTTTTTTTATCAAAGAAACTAAAAGCATCCGTTTTATCCAAACCTATTATTGCTCCCTCATCGGCATACTGCCATTACATAAAGTTAAAAAACACCTGCCTATAAGCAGGTGTTTCTATTACTAGGATGCTTCTTTAAATAGTTCGGCTACAATTTCATAGGAGCGAACTCTTGCTTCGTGGTCATAGATTTGAGAAATGACCATCAATTCATCAGCCTGAGTCTTATCAATAAACCTTTGAAGCTGCTCTCGAACGGATTCCTTACTTCCAATGATAGAAGACCCTAACTGCTGGCGCAATGCCATCTTTTCTCTTTCCGTAGCCACTTCATCTATACTGGCAACTGGCGGCTGCAAAGGAAGTTCCGTATTCCGGATGAGATTTAAAAACTGTTGATACAATGAAGTAGCTAAACGCTCAGCTTCCTCATCTGTATCTGCCGCTATGATATTGACACCAAGCATCGCATGAGGATTTTGCATTGACTCAGATGGTTGGAATTGACTGCGGTATAATTCAAGCGCAGCCAGTGTATTATTTGGAGAAAAGTGACTAGCATAAGCAAAAGGCAGTCCAAGCTGGGCAGATAATTGTGCACTGAACCCACTCGAACCGAGCAGCCAAACAGGTATGTTTAACCCCGTACCGGGAATGGCACGTACTTTCTGCTTCCCGGAACCTAAGGAAGGATTAAAATACGTTCGAAGTTCCTTCAACAATCTCGGAAAATCCTGACCGTCACTTTGCAGTTCTCTTCTCAAAGCCTGGGCCGTTACTCCATCAGTACCGGGTGCCCGCCCCAGCCCGAGATCAATCCTCCCCGGGTGTAATGTTTCAAGAGTTCCAAATTGTTCAGCAACGACTAGAGGAGCATGGTTAGGCAGCATAATTCCACCGGAACCCACTCTTATTGTATTCGTATTTCCTGCTACATGGCCTATTAATACAGAGGTAGCAGAACTAGCGATAAAAGGCATATTATGGTGTTCAGCCATCCAATATCGATTATAGCCCCATTTCTCTACATGTTGCGCTAAATCTATTGTATTTTGAAAAGACACAGCTGCAGATCCTCCCTCTGTAATGGGAGATAGATCCAATACTGAAAAAGGAATAGTATGAATCTTCTTTTGTACTTCGGACATAAACTTCATCTTCTTTCTTTTAGATTAATATCAGTAAATCCAGTACTAAAAGCGTATCAGGGACTCTAATTTTTTTAAAATAAAACGATTTAGACCAATTTACCAGGTTGCACATGTCTTTTCTCAATTGCTACATCATCACTACTATAACAATATAATTATTCGCTATCTTGAATTTTTTTGAATTTCATGTTTATTCTGAATATGAAAGGGTATCAGTTGGAGCACAAGGAGATATTTTTTTCCAGATATTATTCTTGGCTAATGAATAACCTCGATGAGACACACCATGAGTCAAAATTTTAAAAGGAGTGTTTGATTGTGGAAGATCTTTATCCATCAAGGTACAGCAGTGAACCCGAAATTGTAAAAAGGAAGGATCCTGTTATTCATACGGATCGTTCAAAAGACCACGAGTCCCCTTTATCTACCGAGCAGCTTGATTTTTATGAGCAAAACGGTTTCCTTCAGATTGAAAACTTCTTTTCTGAAGAGGAAGTTTCTGAAATGCAAAAAGCAATATTTGAACTCCAAGAATCTAATCAGGACAGTGAATCGGATATGATTATCCGCGAACCGGAAGGAAATGAGATTCGATCCATTTTTAAAGTTCATGATAATGATGAATATTTTAAAAAAGTAGCCAACGATCAGAGAATTCTGGACATCGTAAACCACTTACTCGGGAGTGAAACATACATTCATCAATCCCGTATTAATTATAAGCCCGGGTTTACTGGGAAAGAATTCGATTGGCACTCTGATTTCGAAACGTGGCATGTAGAAGACGGCATGCCGAGAATGAGGGCGGTAAGTTTATCTATTGCTCTTTCAGATAACTATACTTTTAATGGTCCGCTCATGCTTGTACCCGGTTCTCAAAATTATTACGTGAAGTGTGTAGGTGAGACTCCAGAAGATAATTATAAAGAGTCTTTAAAACGGCAGAAACTGGGAGTTCCTGATAAGGAAAGCATGAGATGGCTCGCCGATCAGGGTGGTATCTCTGTACCTACAGGTAAAGCCGGAGCTATAACGCTGTTTGAATCCAATACTATGCACGGTTCAAACGGGAATATAACACCTTATCCTAGAAATAACATGTTCATGGTTTACAATAGTGTGGAAAATCAACTGGTTGAACCATTTTCCGGTAACAAGGCCCGTCCTGATTTTATCGCTGAACGTAACCCTAAACTTAAAGTAAACAAGTAGGTTATAAAACCCCATGCCTCTAAAGGCATGGGGTTTTATTTATCTTAAATAAAGGCTCTGTTAAAGTTTATTGTTGATTATTCATATGAGGTTTATTACACAATAGGGCCGGATAGTTGAAGACTCGATTTCGAGATAAATCGTGGTCCGTTACTTAGAAGGTATAGGGTGGGGGGGGAAATAACTCGCTTTCCTATGGGGGAACGGTGAGCTTCCTCGCTCGTTTCACTCCCTGTGGGTTCTCCCCTGATTCCTTCTCCCATGGGTGTCTCGCCATTTCCCCACCAACCCAGCCACAGGAGAATAACGGACCCTTCCAGAAGAGAGAATGCTATCCCTCTAAATAGGTCCTAAATACTTCTATGACAAGCTTTTTTACGTGGTTCTAGCATGAAGATACACTCTTATCCCATGTTTTTTCTCACCAAGCAATCCGTGTATGAAGTGGTTTCGAGTTTATGATTCGGCCAGGTCCGGAGGGGGGACGACAAAGACTCCTGCGGGATGAACATGATCGGTGAGATACCTCAGGGCTGTTAAGCCCGAGGAAGCTCACCACAAGGGATGTTCGACTAAGATCGCCACGTCCTGTGGCAACGTCGAACGACCCTGCATCGTGCAGGGCCGGAAAGCGAAATCTTCCCCCGCAGGACCTAATTCTCACAAAAGTCTCGAAACTGAGTCTTCCAGTAACGGGAGCTTATCCTTAAGATCAACACGGAAGTTTAGGAGCCTAAATAAAAATAGCTTTAGACTAAACATTATAAAATCTTCAGTAATCGAAAAAATTCCTTGTGAGTAGAACGAGAATGTAATGACCAACTGTAGAAGGACACCTCGGGTATAGTACTGGGAGCGTTAAATTAAATTAAATAAGTCTCTCAGTACTATTGAAAAACCGATTACAAAAGTGAGCAGATAAATGAATCCTTCGCTTTTATGTTTAGCTTTAACATTTTCAAAACCAAAAAATAAGAAAACTACAGGTAAAAAATAAAAAATGAAGTTTGGAAGCGGATCAAAGTTTTCATTCATTAATCTGTAAGTAAATAAAAAGATAGAAATAATAGCTAACAAGAGAGTTATTTTCCGAAACAACCCCACATTCCCAGCCCCCTTTAATAAAATTTATGCTCAAACAACGTTCAGGTAATTTTTCAAAAAAACACCTGTTATATTGTACTATAAATTCCACACGTCCCAGAAGATTAAACCCTATAGCAAAATAAAAACTTAAAATTCTGCTCTCTTGCTCACCCCAAACAATCTCTACTATCACTTTCTTCTAATCCCCTTTATAATGATAGAGGTATGGATTTTATAGAAGGAAAAAGGAGTTTCATATGAGTTTACTTACAGTAAAAGAATTAAGTCACGGCTTTGGAGATCGCGCTATCTTTGAAAATGTTTCTTTCCGTCTATTAAGAGGCGAACATATAGGGTTAATTGGTGCTAATGGTGAAGGTAAATCCACCTTTATGAACATGATTACTGGTAAAATAGAGCCTGACGCCGGCAAAATCATTTGGTCTAAAAACATACGAATAGGTTACCTGGATCAACACGCGGACCTGCAGCAAGGTATGACAATAAGAGATGTCTTAAGGACTGCATTCCAATATTTATTTGATATGGAAAATGAAATGAACCATCTCTTTGGAAAAATGGGCGAGGCAGATCCGGAGGAATTGGAAGCACTTCTTGAAGAAACCGGAAGACTGCAAGATACTTTGACTAACAACGATTTTTATACGATCGATGCAAAAGTTGACGAGGTTGCTAATGGACTTGGCCTTGATGAAATCGGACTTGAGCGTGATGTTACTGACTTAAGTGGTGGACAGCGTACAAAAGTGTTACTGGCCAAACTCCTTTTGGAGAAACCAGATATACTATTATTAGACGAACCTACAAACTATCTCGATGTTGAACACATAGAATGGCTAAAAAAATATCTTCTTGAATATGAAAATGCATTTATACTCATTTCACACGATATTCCGTTCTTAAATAGCGTCGTTAACATCATTTATCACGTAGAAAATCAGGAATTAACCCGTTATCCGGGCGACTACAACGAATTCCTAAAAGTGTATGACATGAAAAAGCAGCAACTTGAAGCCGCTTATAAAAAACAACAAAAAGAAATTGCTAACCTGAAAGACTTTGTAGCTCGTAACAAGGCCAATGCAGCAACGAGTAAGATGGCGATGTCCCGGCAGAAAAAACTTGATAAAATGGACGTCATTGAACTTGATTCCGAAAAGCCTAAGCCTCAGTTTAATTTTAAACAAGCTCGAACACCGGGAAAATATTTGTTTGAAACGAACGATCTTGTCATCGGATATGAGGAGCCTCTGTCAAGACCGCTCAATTTATCTATGGAACGCGGTGAGAAAATCGCTTTGTCTGGAGCGAACGGCATTGGTAAAACTACTCTTTTGAAAAGTATTCTTGGAGAAATAGAACCTGTTGAGGGATCGGTTCAATTAGGGGATCACCTTCATATTGGTTATTTTGAGCAAGAATTAAAAGAAACGAGCAAAAATACTTGCATAGAAGAAATTTGGGAGGAATTTAGACATTTCACTCAATACGAAGTGCGTGCTTCCCTGGCAAAATGCGGCTTAACCAAGAAGCATATTGAAAGTAAAGTTCAAGTACTGAGCGGTGGCGAAAAAGCAAAAGTACGTCTTTGTAAATTAATTAACAAAGAAACAAACCTTCTTGTCCTCGATGAACCTACTAACCACTTGGATGTAGATGCGAAAGAGGAACTGAAGCGCGCTTTACAGGATTATAAAGGTAGTGTCCTTCTTATTTCTCACGAACCGGAGTTCTATATGGATGTTGTCACTGATGTATGGAATTGCGAAGATTGGACCACCAAAGTATTCTAATTGTACAGAGAAAACGTCCAGAGCGTGTATCATGCTCTGGACGTTTCTTTTTTATCCTTCTTGGTTCTGGTTCTCTTTGTTATCTTATAATAGTCCATTGTAGAGGCTTCTTCAAATCCACAAGACTGATAAAGACTTAAAGCATTCTTGTTTTTTACTGCAACTTGTAACTTGATCTCATGGACTTTCATTTCTTTCAGTTTCTCTATAGCTCTCAATAATATCTCTCTTCCATACCCCTTGCCCCGATACTCAGGGAGTACTCCCAACCCATAAATTGCCCCTGTGCTGTCTTGCTTATCCAGGTGCACCTTCCCTATACATGATTGCTCAAGATCAGCCAAGTAAATATCCACCCCGCGTTTAGCTTCTTCTTCCGGGAGAGTTAACTCTGTGCTCGACTCAGTTTGAAAGTATAAGTCATTCTGTTTTGCAATTTCATTTGCGTCCTTATTCATTGCTCTTCTTAGGAAAACCGGCTCGGTTACAATCTTCTCTTTTGGCTCATCCGTTAGAAACATTTCGTATTCAGAGCTGTCATATTGAGCTCCAGTATACTTAATGAATGCTTGACCCGAAAGGGAATTATGATCAGATAGTAAAAGCATGACTTCAGTTGACCTTTTACACCACTCATCTTCGACCAATGCATATAGACGGCTGAAAACTCCCCTTCTTCTGTAATCCGGATGAACCATTCCATTCACTTCCAGCGCCTCTTCTCCAAATTGACATACCCCTATATAACCTATAAGCTTTCTTCCATCATAAAACATAAATTCGTTAGCCTGATTTATATCTTTCATTTCACACAATGCATGGCTTAATTTAAAATCAAGCTCTAGTTTTAGCGTCAGATTATCATGTGCAATACAATATTCCTTAAGCTTGTTAATGCTTTTATAATCGTCATACTCCAGGAATCCTTTAATGACTATACCGGGATTTTTTAATGGAATCATACATTCTCTTCTCCTTTTAAGTCTATTTAGTTATATGTTTCATTATACGACACCGAAAATTTAATACACTTAATAATTGATGCTTTCTTTAAAACCGGGAGCTTATATAAGAAATTCTCCTGAGACAACGCCATAAAAAAAGAACTCCTTTTAACCAAAGAGTTCTTCTATCATCATAAGCTAATCACCTCTCAATTGCCTGCAGAAGTTCTGGCTGCAATATCCTTAAATTCTTATTTCAAGAAACATTTAATTTAATAAACGGGAAATATTACGACTCATAACATAATAAAGTGTTTAAGCTACTGCCTCACGAGGGTTTGTAGTTTTATACCAGTGATAGCATAGGAATATTATAATGATCAGATCAATAAAGTCTCCCCCATAGTACATAAGCATTCCACCAGCCTGCGCTTCTTGTACACTTACTCCCTCAGGGGGATGGGCATAGATATATTTAGAAAGAATGCCGTGAGCTGCAAGTGCGCATATTAAAATGACGGACCTGTATATATAGCTGAACCGGTGTGGAACAGGATCGATGTAGATTAAAGAGGCTGTGAAAATATAACCTGCTGCAAAAATATGGATATGCACCAGAATATGAACCAAAAGGTTTGTATGCATCCAGCTATACAAATTGGTAGTATAGAGAATCCAAAGACCACCTATATTCAGTAATGATGCAATAATAGGATGGCTAATAATCCTCAAAGGATAGCTACGAAGCAATCTAGTTACAACTTTCGCCTGCCTTACAGCAAGCGACCGTAAAAGAAGTGTAATGGGGGCAGACAAAACAAGCAAGACTGGAGCAAGCATACCGAGTAGAAGATGGCTCGTCATATGCATAGTAAAGTTGTTCATTGCTTGAGCTGCGATTGGTCCGATAACGGATATAGTGGCAAAGCTAATACCAAGTACGAAACTAACATAACGGTACCAGGGCCACACTTTCAATCGATTATGCTGGCTTGAGCGCACCCCTGCCGCAATGTATAAGGCAGTTATAAGTAGAGCTCCAATACCTACAAAAATGGCGGGCAGGCCGGTCGTAATATTCAGAGTATGACCATGATCCATTATTAATTTCTCCAGTCAGAGGTGCCGTTACCTTTACGAGTTTTATAAAAGAAGACGCCCCCCGCAATGATCATAAGTATAGCTGTGCCATTCCATACAAGATCATATAGCCACAAATTTTCTACGTACCTTATCTGATGAATGCGCAGCAGCTTATGTTGAATGGTTCCGTCATAAAGTTGGAATCCTCCCGCTCCCAATAACACAGCACCCCACCATCTGAACGGCCAGAAAGCATGTCTGCGGCGCAGATCAGCCACTAAAAATAATGCAGCAACCGTAGCAAACCAACTGAAAGCGTGAAAAAATCCATCGGATACTAACCCTGCATTAGTAGTTGATTTATCATAAAAATGATGCCAATGGAGCAACTGATGAAAAACGGTTTCATCTATAAAAGCAGCAACTCCTATACCAAATAATATTCCTGCTCCTACGTTTCTTGCTGAATACTTTTGCTTGTTTTCTCTGTTCGAGACTTTATTCCTATCTACTATTCCATCCACCTTCTATAGCCTCCTTATTACGTTTTTAACCTTGCTATAAATAAATACCATTTTTACCCATACCTTATAATGTAAGGCAGTAAACCTGAAAAAGGACCTCTATTTCTTAAATAACTCTGCTTAAAGTGCCGGCTGTCAGTTATTGTGAACTTCTAAAGATAAGAACCTTCCACTAAAACCATTTCGGTCTACTCATTTCGCTGCCATAAGCTCGTTCAGATATATCATAAAGTTGTATAGGAAATGAGGGAGGCCGGAGGATGACTTCAATTGGTACAGGAAATTTATCCGACCACCGGTATTGACCAGTCAAACTCAATAATATTTTGGTGAACATAGAGGCATTTTCCAACCCTCCATGCTTCTTGATAAAAGTTCTTGCTTTTTCAAGAGAAATATCGTCTCTCTTGTATATTCCAGTAAATAGCAAAGCATAATAGGCTTCGATGGTTGAAGATAAGTTACCGTTTTCTTCATCGTGGAACAACTTCCACGCCTCTTTTCTTTCTTGTCTGCTTATAATACGTTTGGTAAGTCGTTGAATTAATTCTTCTTCATGAAGATTAAGGGTCCGCAATAAGATAATCATATAGGCATCCGTAATAGTTTCAGTTTCAAAAGGATAATCCCATGATCCATCCATTGTCTGCTGTTCTTTAAGGAGTTTAATAAGCCGCTACATACATTCTGCTAAAGGAGGTTGAAGTTCTTGTTAAGAAAGTGGATAACTAATCGTAATCAGTACTCATTATTAAAGGCAGAATTGAAAAATAAACTAAAAGAAAACCCTACATCTATCCCTACTACAGAAGAAAGCAGACTTATCTTAGACATCCGTGATCAAACAAAAACTAAAAACAGGAACAATGTTACGAGAACCACGGCTTACCAGGAATATTTCACCTTCCATCCAGAGGTCCACTGGGCTTTATTAGCACATTTGGTTTCTAGAAATGCAGGTTGGAATATGACGGATTTAAAAGGAGAATTTTTGCCCAGACTGCTTACCCCTAAAGAACAAATTGATTTTTATCTTTTTCTTGAAAGAGGAAACTGGCTCATATTTCAAGATGCCTATCCTCAGTTATTGCTTTACGAGGCGAGCAAGAAAAAAAATATTCCTTTGTTCCACTTACTGCCTCATTTAAATGTATCCCCGTTTATGGAATCTTTTTGGATGCACTTCTGGAATAACCACTCAAGTTCGCTGCTGACAACAGCTCTAATTGTAAACGAACAGAATTATATTGAGAGCAGGGTAATCCGCAATGAGCAGTATCAAAAAAATGTACTAGACACAGTATTATTTAGACTTCAGGATGTATTTGACTTGAATCATATTTTAATTCCTTATCAAACTCCAGGGATTAAAAAAACAAACTTAATAGGAGGCACCGTCCACCATTTCTCTTCATTAGAAGATCGCATTCTATTAGGAAAAAAACTTTATCTCGATCTTTATTCCATAAAAAGCCGTCTGAATCAAATCATCACTTGGACAGAGCAGTATCCTCATACGGGCTCTCGTCATGATTATTGGCCTCTTTTATTTACTAAGGTGAAAAATACAGCCCCCGGTCCTAATCAAATGCTCCCTCATACGCCAGTTGATTTGAATAAAAACAGCCCGCGCATATACAGTCCTAACCTGGAAGATGCTTGGAAAGATTGGATTCATTCTTCTGCGGAAGAGGGAGATTGGTTCAAGGATATGGCCATGTTTGCACTAGTTAAGAAAAAAATAAACCCTAAAGAGGAAAATGTACTGAATCATTATTGGAATACGATCGAAAAGCTTGAGATAGCGGTTTTTGCAAAAAATTTTTTCACTCAACGTCATTCCCAGAATTAGAAAAGTGATTTCAATTTAAATTATATGAACATCCTAACTGAATAGAAAATGAAAACATCCCTTCCATAGCTTGAAGGGATGTTTTCATTTTCTATTCAACCAATATCAAACTTTTCTTTAAATACCGAACTCAATTCACTCCATACATCAAACATGTTTCCGTCTGCATCGTAAAAAATAAAGTTTTTGCCTGCATGGCCTCTGTTTTCAAATGGTCCCACTTGAACTCCAAGAGCAGCCAATTCGTTATAAAGTACTTCAAGCTCCTCAACGCCATTCACTTCAAAGGTCAAAGAAAAACACTCTTCCCCAGCCTCGTCAATAAAATTGGCTGTTTCTTTTTCCTTTGCTTTTATTAGAAAGAAACTCAGATTCGCCATATTAACAATGGCTTTGTTTTCATCCTTATACGTCACATGCGCATCCAATTTATCTACATACCATTCTGCCGCTTCATCTACCTGTTGAACAGGCAGATAGACCGTGCCAACCCTGAGTAGATTCCTTGCCATATTTGGGATCTCCCCTAACTTTTCTTATATTGTATAAAAGATAAAATAAATGGATAAAGCCTCTTGGCTAAAATCTTTAAACATATAGAATTGATTTACGCTGTTCTTATTTAATAGGAGAAGCCAGAAATTATTGCCCCTAAGATCGTGTAAAACCCCCAGGCAAGTAGTAACAGACTTAGAATAAAAACTACTGAAAACTCGAATCTTCTTTCCTTTCGTCTCATTTTCATAATGGAATAACCACTCATCAGTGAGGCTGCTATAATAATTGCTACGCTCTCATCTAATGTAGTTTCTGTAAACGAATGTAAGAGCGCAATGATTACAATGCCTAGAATTGCCACCCCTTTTTTCTCTACTGAATAGACTTCCTCCTTTAGAAATATATCCCTCATTTGTTTCCATTTGGGCATTTTTGACCACCTGTCCAACCCTTTAGGCTATAGTTAACTCTTTATTTTCATACTTCCGGTATAATTCTTATAACTTCATCAAAAAACATTAAAGAGCACTCATCAAACCTATATCTTTATTGTTTGCGTTTAAAGGTTAACCTTAATTTTCTGATCTCCATTCTGTGAAAGGGGCTCGTTCCTTTTTCCTGGAGAAATAGGAGTTGAAACACTAAACGGTCGCTAAGTGAAAAGAAAGTAGAGTAGAAAAGATCCCATGCAAGTATTAGAGTGCTTTTGCGCTTCATTTATTTGAACGAATCGGGGCTTTTGCTGAGAAGCTTAAATCCTAAGAGGTGCAGCGAACAACAAGAGGTGATTCAGTGAACTATCCATCACATTTAAGTCAGGTATATTCTCTGATAAGATAGTACATCGCTGGATCTATTCAGTGGAGTGACCTCTAAAATTATATTGCTTATTGCTTCAGAGTGTTTCTTTACTGCTCTTTAGTCAGAAACTTTTGCTCAAATTATTGAAACAAACTTTACGATATTAGTCGACAGGATTGGTTACCTTTTTGAGCTCATTTCCCAACTATAATCTTATTTTCTATTTCCAGACTTAATAATCCTTCTCTCTGTTCAATAAAAAACGCTCTCCATGTAAGAGAGCGTTCTTTAAAAAATTAAGGTCAGCCTCCAATATAGCGGTTATAAAGGGATTTAGCTTCGATTACATCTTTCGTACCATGGACGAGCACTCGTCCGTCCTGAAAAGCCACCAGCCGTCGGTCTTCTATCGTAAGATTCACAAGAAATGAATTAGCTTCTACTTTCCCATCTTCAATGTCTTGAAGCCTATCGGACAGGTCATTCAGATTTCTACTTTTCTTGTTTGCTGGACGGATTTGTACTGTGTCCCGTCCGCACAACACTGCGGTTCTAGATAAGTTTACTGGGTCGAGATTAGGATAAGTGGCTGCCTGACCGCACGAAGGACAATCCTCTTTTTTTAATTTTTCCACCTTAATGGTTGACTGTTGGTTTCTCCAAATATCGAAGAAAAACAGGTTTTTTCTAAGGGATTTAAAATCTTCTACTAGAAGTTTCAATGCTTCCGTACTTTGATAGGCAGCGACAATTTGAACAGCTGGACTGATAATCCCAACGGTATCACACGTTTCCCCTCCTAAGGGAACAGAGCCTAATAAACATGAAAAACATGGCGTTTGGCCAGGAACTACCGTATATGAGAGGCCGTAACTGCCAGTGCAGGCTCCATAAATCCAAGGGATTTGATATTTTTGGGAAGTATCATTAAGAAGCATTCTGGTTTCAAAATTATCGGTAGCATCAATAATTACGTCTACTCCTTCCACCAGTTCAGGAATTTCATAAATCGAAACATCCATAATCTTACCTGATATATCAATTTCTGAATTTACTTCCTTCAATCGCTCAGCTGCAGCTACTGCTTTTGGAATACGCTCAGCCGCATCCTTCTCTGTGAACAACTGTTGACGCTGCAGATTGCTCCATTCGACATAATCGCGATCGACTACCGTTATTTTTCCAATACCTGCACGAACTAGCATTTCAGCATTACTTGTCCCTAAAGCTCCTGCTCCAATCAAGAGCACATGCTTTTCACTTAGTTTACGCTGTCCATTTTCACCTATAGGTGAAAATAAGACTTGTCTAGAATATCTTTCCTTCAACCAATGCTCATTCCTTCCATAGGACTGCTTGCTGTCGCGTAAGTTTTCTTAGGTATTCTCCCAGATTCATAACCTAATCGGCCTCCCTCGATAGAGAGCTTCATCGCCAGGGCCATTTTTACAGGGTCCTCCGCTTGAGACACAGCCGTATTGAGTAAAACACCGTCAGCTCCAATTTCCATCGCCTGTGCTGCATCTGCAGGTGAACCTATACCCGCATCCACAATAACCGGAACTACTGACTGCTCTATAATTAATTGTAAGTTTAACGGGTTGAGAATTCCTTGGCCAGAACCAATAGGCGAAGCCCCTGGCATCACTGCATGAACACCTAAGTCTTGGAGCCTTCTTGCGAGCATAACATCATCCGAAGTATAAGGTAACACAATAAAGCCTTCTTCCAATAGTATCTCAGAAGCTCTCAACGTTTCAATTGGATCAGGAAGCAAAGTACGCTCATCGCCAATAACTTCTACCTTTATCATATCGCATAATCCAGATGCTTTAGCAAGTTTGGCGGTTCTTACTGCTTCCTCTGCCGTTTTTGCTCCTGCCGTGTTGGGAAGGAGCGTGTACTGATCCGTATCAATCATTTCTAAGAAATTGGGCTGATCTGCTTCAAAGATATTCATCCGGCGAACGGAAAAGGTTAAGATTTCGGCTTCTGAAATTTCTACTGCTTGCTTTTGAGTGGTATAATCAGGATATTTTCCGGTACCCAGCAACAACCTTGAATTAAAATTACGATTAGCTATGGTTAACATTTCCTCATCCTCCTCCTACAAAATGAACAATTTCAATTCGGTCTTCATTCATTATAGCTTCCTCAGCGTATAACGATTTTTCCACAATAGCTTGATTTCGCTCGACAATCGCAGCCTTATTATTTAATTTGAAATGCAATAATAACTGCTCCACGTTCTTCACGTCATCCGGTACCCTCATTTCATCACCATTAATAACTAGTTTCATACCGAAGCCACCTCCCTATGGTTTTGAAAACGAGCAGGAGAAAAAGCTGAAATATCCGTAATAAGATTCGATTCTCCTGTAATAAGATCTGCTAACAGTTTCCCAGTAACTGGACTTAATAATATTCCGTTACGATAATGCCCTGTACTAAAGTATAAGCCTTCCCACTCTGGATGCTTTCCCAGAACCGGCAGTTCGTCTCTAGTCATAGGTCTTGTTCCAGCCCACATGCGCTCAATTTCTGCTCCCCCTAATAAAGGCAGGAGTCGTTTGGCTTTTTGGATCAAGCCTTCTATTCCCTCTATGGTTACCCGCTTGTCAAATGTATAAGGAGTAGTCGTCGCTCCAATAATAATTTCCCCGCCTTTTTTAGGGACAAGATAGCAGTCATCCGTAAAAATGGTTTTATTTAGTAGTGGTCTCTTAGTTTTAACGGCTAGTGCTTCTCCCTTTACAGGATACAGTGCCTGTCCTTCCTCAGATAAGAAACGCTGACTCCATGCACCTGCAGCCACTATAACGGCATCTGCATAAAAAGCTCCCCCGTCTGTAGCTGCCCCTATCACTTGATTTTGTTTGCGCATTAATTTGTACACATCCGTAGATTCACGAAAAGTCACTCCGTTTACAGCTGCTGCACGTGCAAAGGCTTGAGTAAGATCAGGAGCGGACACGTGCCCTTCTTCAGGAAACAACATACCTCCAACTACCGAATCAGTTAGGCATGGTTCCAATTCGAGTAATTCCTCTTTATTTTTACATAATGCTTTTTCTCCTTTTTTCATTTGATTCGCCGCAATTTCCTGATAACGATCCAACTGTGCTTCTGTAAAAGCCAATTTCATCATTCCCTTTTGTAAAAGCCCAATGTCGATTCCAGTTATATCTTTTAATTCTACTGATAACTCCGAAAACATCCCTCGACTGGTGCGCGCTAGTTCGAACATAGGGCTGTCCTCATCCATTTCCGCTTGGACTCCTAGCATTCCTGCAGCTGCACTGGAAGCTTGGTTTCCTATGCTGCCTTTTTCCAGGACCAAAACCCGCTGCCCTTTCTTCGATAGATAGAAAGCTGTGGAACAGCCTATGATCCCTCCACCAAGAATAACCGTATCGTATTTCTTAGGCATAATATCCACTCCTTTGAATGCTTGCTTGAAACCTTGAGGCTGTTAGCTCTGGGTCGTGCGCTTCACAAATGGAAGACATAACTGCTACTCCTGATACATTGGTTTGAAGCACTTTTCTCAAATTCGACAGTTGAATTCCTCCAATTGCTATCACTGGTATCGAAATCGCTTCTGTTAATACTTCTAACGATTTCACACCCTTCCCCCCAAGCCCTTCCTTGCTCTGTGTCTGATAGATATTACCAAAGAGAAGATAATCAGCACCTTCCTGCTCTTTTTGGATCCCCTCTTCCAACCCATGTATCGAACAGCCGACTCTAAGGTCAGGATAGAGGCTTTTCACCGTTCCCGGAGAGGGTGCGTCTCCGGGCAGCTGTACTCCTCCTGCTCCCCACCTCCCCGCTGCCTGGTAATAAGAATTCACAATAATTTTTGTCAATGGTATTCCATGTTGGATAAGAGTGGAGAGCCACTCCTCTATTTCTTTTTCTGAACGATGCTTTTCACGAAGGTGAATGACCGTGGCAGCTGATTGGATCAACTGGGCCATGTGGAAGAATTCTGCTAACTCTTTTTTTCCATTGGAAAGTATATGAAGTTCACGAGTCACACCATCACACTTCCTTTTCCTTAGTCTCTGTTCATTATTGTCGATTTTTATTTTGGGTTAGTGACGATATAGGGCCGAATGGTTTAACACTTATTATTGAGATATTAGTTTACGGTGAACATAAATGAATTCGCTTGCCGTGCCCCCTCACGTGGCAGGGGCACAAAGTTAATTTTTCAGACTCGGAACTTAACTTAAAAAGAAAATTTACCAGCTCCTGCATAAAAAAACCGCTCCCCCATAGGGAAGCGGTTCTATAGCAATAATTTGTAAGTACATATGCTATACCCTCTACTTTCCTACGCTGGTATCGTCCAGATCAGGTTCTAGGGTTCAAATGTAATTGTCTCAGCCCGAAGGCACCCCTAGTAGAGCTTATTTAATATTTATTTAAATTCAGTATAACATCGCTCTTTATAAATTCCAATATTATACAGGTTTCACATAGAAAAAATATGCTTCTAAAGATGTGATGAGTAAAGAGAATCATTGGAAGAATTATGATTTATTAATTTTTCATTGTGAAAACACTTAATCTTTGACTCTTTGTTCTGCTCAAGCTATATTAATAGTAACAAGGGGAGTAGCGACCGGATATCGGCTGGTGAACCGTCAATACGGTATTTTTAATACCTGGTTCATTGGGCTAAGTTCTGCTTAGTACGCAAGACCTTGGTACAATTTATTTTTTGTGCCAGGGTCTTTTTTATGTTCTGGCGGAAAGGAGAACGCTATGATTTACTTTATATTCATCCTTGCTGCAGCTATCGTGGTGGTTAGTGCTGTATACCTCAACCAATTCGGAGACGTCATTAGCAAGAAATCTTCCTTAAGCGGAGCTGCTGTAGGTACATTTTTAATTGCTGGAGCTACTTCACTCCCAGAATTAACAACAAGTTTAACAGCTGTCTATATTGACAATCCAGATATAGCGGTGGGAAATATGCTGGGGAGTAATGTATTTAATCTTCTCATCCTTGCGAGTATGGATATCATCTATAGAAGACAACGATTATTTCAAAAAGTGAATAATAAGGAAAATATTCCGTCGGCTTCTATCGGGTTATTTTTCCTTCTTATAATTATTTTTTCACTTTGGATGCCCGGTTCCATCGAGATTTTTGGAGTGGGTATTGAGATGATCGTTATCGTAATGCTTTATATCTTCAGTATGAAATTTATATCTGGAGGAGAGTCCGATCAAGAAGTGGAAGGACTGACTAAAGATTACTCGCTGCGAGCAGCAGTTATCGGCTTTATTATTGCGTCAGTCATTGTTTTCATTTCTGGTAGTGCCTTATCGATTTCAGGTGACCGGATGGCTGAAGCCTCAGGACTTGATGCAAGCTTTGTCGGGAGTTTTTTAATAGCAGCATCTACTTCCCTGCCTGAGCTAGTAGCTGTGTACGCTGCCTTCAGATTGGCCAATTATAATATGGCAATTGGTTCTATACTGGGAAGCAACTTATTTAATATCCAACTGTTAGCTTTGACCGACTTGTTATATAGAGAAGGAGCTATCCTCTCCTCTGTGCAAGCTTCTCATATTTTCATTGCAAGTCTTGGGGTCGTTATGACTTTGATTATGATCTTCCTGCTTTTACGACCGGCTAATATGACCAGTCACTGGCGTTATGTGGCGCCTTCTCTTTTGATGACCCTCATTTACTTTGTCGCTTCTTATGTATTGTTTTAGTATAGAGACTTTGATAGATCCAAATATAAGAATTTAAAAAAACAGGCTTCCATTCGATATATGGAAGCCTATTTTTTAAACGTTTTCCAGTCTAGTTCACTTTCATTCAAAAGCTCTTCGAAGCTTTTATTTGCTTCTTGTTTTTTTCTTTCCTCGAGGCGGCGCTGCCTCTCTTGCTCATGACGTTCTGCTTCATGCTGTTTCAGCTCAGACTTTTTGGAGCGGAGACGAGTCAATACATCTTCATTTAACTGCTCACTTAGCGATCCTTCTTTTTGTCCTTTCTTACTCATACGGCTTCGCCTTCTTTCACATCTTTTGGAGAGATAATTGGATTTAGAACCCCGTCAGGACTTGAAAGACGGAAGCTGCTTTTAATGAAATCCAGCTTCATATCCGGCTTAAAGAAAGTGGCTTGTTGATGATCAATGATAACTTTATACTCAGCATTTACTACCAAGTTATCTGTATTCAAAATTTTGTCGGTAAACCGAATGGTGGGAAGCCCGTTCACTCCACAACCACATCCCTCCGTATCATAATACAGCCGGATAATAGGACGACTGGGATCTTTCAAATCTTCAAGCTTTTTTTTAGCCTCATCAGTGATACGTAATTTCATCATTTATCCCTCCTAATTCTATCATAAGAAATTGCTCCTCTTATGGCAATTCTCTTGCTTATTCTTCCAAGCCGCGTTCCCCCGGCCACCTGGTAATGGAAGAGAAAACCTTCAGTCCTAAAAAGTGTCTAGTCTTTTTTTAAATATCTCTTTCCGTTATAAACAGGATATGGTCCCTTATAGAATAGTTCTCACTGAATTACCTTAATCACACTATCAACAAATTCAGGGCGCCGAGAAAGTATCGCCACCCTTTAAAAACTCAGACTCTTTATTTCTTATTAAATTGACGTTCCATCGCTTTTTCCAAAAAAACAGGGGCAAGAGAGTACACTTTACTTCCCGAATTCATCCATGCCGGAAGATTGATTTCCCTTTGCTGAGTAAATAAATGGCCGACCACCTCAGCCGCTACTTTATTTGGATCCAGCATAAATCGATCTACCGCTTTTTCATAGGCTCCTGTAGGATCTGCTTGATTAAAGAAGTTCGTACGTACTGGACCAAGGTTCACAGAAGTCACGTAAACCCCCTGATTTTCCACTTCCATACGAAGACCATTCGTAAAACCTATTACAGCATGTTTAGTAGCAGCATAAACAGAGGATTTCGGAGTAGCTATCTTTCCTGCCTGTGAAGCGATATTCACAATGTGTCCTCTCCCTTGCTGCAAGAAATGAGGGAGCAATTGGTGAGTCGTTCGGAATAACGATTTTACATTGATGGATAGCATTCGATCGATATCCTGCCACTTTGCTTCTGAAACCAGATCGAACACAGCCATCCCTGCATTATTAATCAAGCCATCAATCGATCCATGATCATAGCATATTTGATCAATGACATCTTTCCATTCGGCATCGTTTGATAGATCCGCTTTGTACCAGTAACAAGGAACGGAAAAAGCAGCTTCTATTTTTTCTTTAATAATCGCAAGGCGATCCGCAGACCGAGCAACTAAAATAGGAGTGCCTCCTTCATGAGCCACATGAATAGCTAAATATTTACCAATTCCACTAGAAGCTCCCGTTATCAAGACTTTTTTTCCTTTGACCAATTCATTCATATAACTATCACCTGTTTACATAATATTTTTGTTCCTCTATAAATTCAACATTTAAAGAATTTATATGTTCTAAGTAATCCAATTGACCTATGGTTTCAGACATCGTCAAACCAAACTGACTTTCTACGTGTTTTGGGAACAGCCGCCTGCATACATCATATGCACATAATCTCTCTTCTTCAAACATATTTAAGACTTTATGCGCTCGCTCCTCTTGCTTTTTAAGACGCTGAATAACTAAATCATATGTGTTTTGGAACGTCTCTCCGTGACCCGGATAAACCATATGGATTTTTTTATCCAATAATTTTTCCATGGAAGCCCGGTATTGCAAAAGAGGGCGGGGACGAGGCCTATCCTTGGCATATGAAGGCTCTAATAAAGGATTTGAGGAGATATGAGCAAGTAAATGATCACCGCCAATCAAGGTTCCATCAGTCTCACGATAAAAAGAAATGTGACTCTGTGCGTGGCCTGGTGTTTCTATTGTTACCCATTCCTCATGACCTGGAAGCCTGTCACCTTCAATCAGTTCAAGCGTTAATGTGCCTTTTGCACTCCATTTTAGCGGTTTACGAAGGGATTTTAGTAAGCCAAAATATTGATTCGGTACCCCTGATTCTTTATACATCTGGTGAAAAAATTCTTCATACCTCAAAAAGAAAGCCTCTTCTCTTTCAAGCCAGGGTCTCAACTTTGGGTGAGCAGCAACTGTGCTTAGGTTAGGAAAATGTTCAATTAAACCCATATGGTCTGGGTGGTGATGAGTTAATATAACTTGCTCTATATCCCTAGGGCAGTAACCAAGCTCGTTTAACTTAAATTTCAATTCTTTCCAAGCATCATCGGTTTTTACGCCTGCATCTACCAGAGTGAGACGCTCTCCTTTTAGTAAATAGACATGCACATCTCCAACCGCATAAGGTGTGGGCAGTGTTATTTGGTATATAGTATCTTTTAAAGTTTTCATTCGGAATCCTCCAAACTGAATGAACATTCATTTTGTTTATTGTAGCATGCTTTCATGTTATATACCTCTCGAATTTTGAAATTATTGCTACTATTTTTAAATTCACAACATTCTTTCTAGTGAAACATTTTTAAAAAGTCTTCAAATCTACTTCTTTAGCAATTATACTTTAACGCGTTATTGTAAAACTCTAATACCTTATGATCTTTAAGGAGGAACATCATGGAACAACAGGAAAATAAAAGTCGTACCATGCGTATACTGGACTGGATTGAACGTGTCGGTAACAAACTTCCCCATCCAGTAACGTTATTTGCTATATTTGCTTTACTAGTCATACTAGCATCCTGGATTTTTTCAACTCTTGGGATTCAAGTAGAAGATCCTGCAACTGGAGATACTCTTGAGATTACCAATTTACTATCTAGCGAAGGAATCAAATACATTTTTGAAAGTATGGTAGAGAACTTTGTAGGATTCGCTCCACTCGGAACCGTTCTAGTTACGATGCTCGGAATTGGAGTGGCTGAAAGATCCGGTCTTATCAGCGCAATGCTAAGAGGGCTGGTTACATCCGTTCCACGTTCCTTAATGACAGCTGCTCTTGTATTTGGAGGTATCATGTCAAGTATGGCTGCAGACGCAGGCTACGTGGTACTCACACCTCTGGGTGCTGTCTTGTTTGCCGGTTTAGGCCGTCATCCTTTAGCAGGTATAGCCGCGGCTTTTGCCGGTGTATCTGCTGGGTTCAGTGCTAACTTGCTGCTTACGGCTCTTGACCCTCTATTGGGGGAATTAACTAAAGAAGCAGCCAAAACTATTGACCCCGGCTATGCAGAGAATATTTTATATACGATGAACTATTACTTTATGATTGTATCTGTATTTGTGCTTACTCTAGTTGGTACACTCATAACTGATAAACTTGTCGAACCTAGACTTGGAACTTACCAAGGCGGAGTGAAAGAAGAGGTCAACTATGTAACAAAACTTGAAAAGAAAGGAATGATTGGAGCACTTCTAGCCCTGATTATTACAGTCGGACTGTTGTCCCTTCTCGTTGTCCCTTCCTGGGGTCCAATGAGAAACCCTGACGACTTTCTTGCCTCCCCTTTCTTCCATAGTCTTGTACCTGTAATTCTGCTGATTTTCTTTATTCCTGGTTTGGTTTACGGCAAAATAACTAAGGAAATTAAAAATGATAAAGATGTCGCCAATCAAATGTCAGAAACTATGGCGACCATGGGAATGTATATTGTTCTTGCTTTCACTGCTGGGCAATTTGTAGCTTATTTCACGCATACCAACATGGGTAAAGTGATCGCTGTAAGCGGAGCTGAATTCCTTGATGCTATTGGTTTAAATGGAATAGGTTTAATTATCGCGTTCATTTTCGTGGCGGCTTTCATAAACCTGTTTATTGGAAGCTCATCCGCAAAGTGGGCAATCATGGCTCCGGTTTTTGTGCCGCTAATGATGCAGCTTGGCTATTCTCCAGAGCTGACTACTTTAGCGTACAGAATTGCTGATTCAACGACGAACATTATTTCACCGCTTATGCCTTACTTTGCCATTGTGATTGCTTTTGCTCAAAAGTATGACAAAAATGTGGGGATTGGAACCCTGATTTCAACCATGCTACCTTATTCCATTGCTTTCTTTGTTATATGGATCGTTATGCTGTTTATATGGATGCTGACAGGATTTCCGATTGGTCCTGATGCAGGTTTTTATTATGACCCGAATAATTAATATCAAAAACGTCCGCATGCTGGTGGCATGCGGACGTTTTTAATATGAACTAAAAAAATGGTGGATGGTTTCCGTTAAAATCTGCGGAAGCTTATCAAAACTATAGGTTAACTCAAGTCGCTCTGTCCATTGATGGGCATCTCTACCGCGTGGACCAATATTAATGATAGGCATCGTAATGGTTTCCATAATTTTAGCGGGTAATTCATATCCTTTTCCTTGAATAGGCATCTGATTAAGTAAATGATCAATAGAAGACTTCATGGATACAGGGCCAATAAAACTCAAATCTGAGAGTCCAGTAAAGTATTCAACTTCAATCAGGTCAACCCCAAATTTCTTACGAGCTGTCTCGATCGCTTTCTTGGCTCCGCTTTGGATAAGCGGATCATGGTGGGAAGATACAGACGGATAAAAAGGTGGACTGTAGAATAAAACAATCATCGGACTGATATCCTTACATAATGATGCGAGGTTTTGTACAAGACTCGTAGAGAAATCGCGGTCTCCTTCATCCCGTTGATTAATCAGACGATTTTGCCTACGTTCCACCTCCCTCGTTCCATACCGTTCCACTGCCTCCTTGTACAGTTGCTCGTAGGTCAAGATCTGAATTTCTGGTGAAAATGTTGAAGTTTGCGTGCCTTCCAAATAAAAAGAAGCCTGATGATGGTAATGATTAATAATTTTAGCCTTGGCACGCTGAGCAGCTAACAACAGCTTTTCATTCAACTGCTCGATCGTCTGTTTCATATATAAAACATTATACATAGCAACTGCAGACTGTGGAGTTTGAACAGAGTACTGATGCTTTAAATCGCGCTGCATCAGACTGATAGGCGGCGGTGTTCTCTCACCATCCACTTGCTCAATAAAAGTTTCGTTCAATTCCATCTCCTGTGCGATATAGCTGATCATTAAATTAGCATTCAGACCAGCAAAAGGTTCGCCGGCATGTGTTTCTTTGCCGTAACAAAAAAAGCCGGGAAGAGTCTTTCCAATTGAACCCGTATAAAGGTAGTTACCTGGGTCACCCGGGTATTTGCTGAACATCGGTTCTCCATTTATTGCTGTTTTGTAAACCAGGTTTTCGTTATCCTTAATCTCTGCCAGAGCTGGCAGAGCAGCAAGCATCCCTTCTGAATTAACTTCTTCATCAGGTACGGCCACTAGGAGCAGATTTCCGTCAAACTCGCCTTCCATTGCTTTTTCCAACAGGGAAAGGTGCAGGGTTAACCCCGCTTTCATATCCATCGTACCTCGCCCGAACAACCAGTCGCCTGTTAATAAATCTTTGGCTGCGTCTTTAGGCAGGACGCCGGGATTTTTATGAAGTTCCTGAGTCAGTTCCTTCGGGTAAAAAGCAAGATTCTGCCAGGATCCATAATCTTCGACACCTACTACATCCGCGTGCGCAATCAAAACTATTGTATCTTTGGCTTCATCTTGTTTTACAAGGGCGGTAAGCAGTTGGCGTCCGTCATCCAGAGGATGAAGGTTTAAATGCTCAGGACGATCCTGATAATATTTGCGATCCTCCAAAATATAATATAAGTATTCGATGATTGCGATCTCAGCATTACTCCCTGTAATACTTGGATACTCCACTAATGAGCATAGTAAATCGGTTAACTGCTCTTTTGTCTGCCAATGTCCCATATCTTACACTCCTTATTGACTTTTTCTGGTTTTTCGAACACAATCAAACTCGAGGTCCAACCTGAATAAGAGGTGAACTTTATTGAATAAAACGCTGATTTACGCGCACAGGGGCGCAAGCTCCCTTGCACCGGAAAACACGATGGCCGCATTCGAATTGGCGCGCTCTGCTCATGCTGAAGGAATTGAAACAGATATTCAGCTGACGAAGGATCAAATTCCTGTACTTATTCATGATGAGAACTTACGCAGGACGACGACTGGCACAGGGTTTGTGCAGGATTATACATACTCGGAACTGCGCCTGCTTGATGCTGGATCCTGGTTTTCCCCAGAATTTTCTGATTCTTATATTGTAACACTAGACGAATTCCTGCGCTGGTTCAAGGAACAGCCGATGTTTCTTAATGCAGAATTAAAAACCAATGTAATTGAATATAAAGATATTGAAAGAATTGTGTATGAAATGCTAAGAAAATATGATGTGGTTGAACGGACCGTGATTTCCAGTTTTAACTCCGACACCATCATGCGAATGAATCGTATAAATCCTTCAATTAAAACGGCTTTTCTGACCTCTACAAAGATGATTAATCTTCCGGATTATGCTAAGTCTTTAGGAGCAGATGCTCTTCATGTAAAGTATCGGTTATTAGATAAGAAATTAGTAAAGAGCTGCAAAAAAGAAAATTTGAAGCTTCGCATATATACGGTCAATCGTCCTTCGCATATGAAAAAATGCTATCAGCTGGGTGTCGAGGGCATTTTTACTGATGTCCCTCATCAAGCACTTGAATATCGAAAGCTTATGCCTAATAACAGGAAAGGGTTCTTCTAATGTTCTGGCTAATGATTCTTATCTTCTTATTCTGGATGATAATCTTTGTCGATTTTCAGCGAGGTTTCAAAAGTCTTCCTTCGATCGACCATCAAGCATGTAAAGATGAAAGATCACTTATTTCCGTTATTATTGCCGCTAAAGATGAGGAAGAATCAATTAAACAAACCATCGAGACACTTCTGAACCAAAAATACGTAAAGCTTGAAATCCTGGCAGTTAATGATCGTTCTACAGATTTGACCGGCTCGATTATTGAGAATATCTCCGCTCATCATCCAAATGTTCATTCTATTACAATCAATAACTTACCATCTGGATGGCTGGGAAAGAATCATGCCCTTCACATTGGAGCCCAACAGGCTAAGGGTACATACTTACTATTTACAGATGCAGACATCTACTTCCACGAGAACGTGGTCTCCCAGGCCGTCACCTTTTTAAAAAAGGAAAACCTCGATCACTTGACCGCAGCCCCGAATCTCAGGGCCGGTTCTTTTTTTCTAAAAGGGTTAATTTCCTTCTTTCTTTTTGGATTTGCATATCTAAAACGTCCTTGGACGGCTAATAGACCTTCAAATAAGGGAGGAATGGGAGTAGGTGCTTTTCAACTCCTGACCAACGCATGCTACAAAGGAATAAGTGGGCATCGTGCGATCCGCTTCCGTCCGGACGACGATCTTGCTATGGGTCTGCGCATTAAAAAATTGGGTTACAGGCAGAACCTGGTTACAGCACTCCGAAGCTTATCTGTGGAATGGTATCCTGATCTTCCTTCTGCTTTTAAAGGATTTGAGAAAAACGCTTTTGCCGGGTTAAATTATTCCGTTTCATTTGCACTGCTAGCTATACTCGGTGTGTTCACCTCTCAAATACTTCCTTTTATAACCATTTGGAGTGACCGTCTTCCGCTTCAAATAATTAGCGCTTTTACCATCGGTTTGTTATTTTATTTATATGCTTTAACCACGCGGCACCTTACTACATATTCTGTTTGGATGGTTTTCGGACTACCCTTTTTTGCTATGTTATTTATCTATATGCTCTCAAGAGCCTTGCTTCTAACCTTTCTTCGTGGAGGTATTGAGTGGCGTGGCAGCCGCTATTCACTAAAGGAGCTGAAGAAATACTATCGTAACTCTGAGGAGGAATAGCTATTGAAACACCTATTATTTTCACCCTATACAATTAAAAATGTGACACTGAAAAATAGAATTGTCATGTCGCCCATGTGTATGTATTCTTCACATAATCAGGATGGTCATACCCAGCCGTTCCACTTAGCCCATTATGAAAGCCGGGCTGCCGGCCAGGTTGGTCTGGTTATGACTGAAGCCACGTCGATCACTCCTGAAGGACGAATCTCACACGAAGATCTCGGGATCTGGTCTGATGATCATATTAATGGTCTGGCAACTCTTACAGAAGCTATTCACCGTCACGGAGCAAAAGCTGGTATCCAGCTTGCTCATGCAGGCCGAAAGGCTAATCTGCACAGTGACATCTTAGCTCCAAGCGCTACAGCCTTTAATGAATCTTTAAAAACACCTGTTGAAATGAATGCTCAGCAAATAAATGATACGGTACAGTCCTTCAAAGAAGGGGCAAAACGTGCCAAAAGTGCAGGATTTGATATCATTGAGCTCCACGGGGCGCATGGGTATTTAATTAACCAGTTTTTATCTCCTCTCTCTAATTTCAGAAAAGATAAGTATGGCGGTTCTCGAGACAAACGATATAGATTCTTGCATGAAACCATTGAAGCTGTGCGAGAAATATGGAGTGGCCCGCTGTTCGTAAGAATTTCCGGAGCTGAATATCATGAAGATGGAAATAAAATGGAGGATTTTATCTACTTTGCTGAAAAAATGAAGGCGCAAGGTGTTGATTTAATTGATGTAAGCTCGGGTGGTGTAGTACCGGCATCTATTGATCCCTACCCAGGATATCAGGTCAAGTATGCCGAAGAAATTAAAGCTAAAGCTGGGCTTGATACCGGAGCTGTTGGAATGATTACGAGCGGGAATCAGGCCGAAGAAATTTTACGGAATGAACGCGCAGACCTTATCTTTCTAGCTCGTGCATTGTTAAAAAACCCTTATTGGCCTAAACAAGCAGCCGATGAACTTGGATATAAACTTGAAGGTCCAAGACAATATACTAGAGCTTGGTAGCCCACTTCACCGAGTGTCTTATTCATCGTGGATGTTAATTTTCATACCTTCATTTAGAACCAGACGCTTATATAGAAAAACTTAATTAACAATAAATAGTGGATTAGAAGTGTGTTACAAGTCTTCAGGTGGTATGATGAGATTAGTAGGAGGGAGTTCTAATGGAACTATTTTTTTTAGGTACGGGGTCCGGGGTTCCGTCAAAGGAAAGAAATGTTTCTTCTCTTGCCCTCCGCATGTTGGAAGAACGTGGGACAACCTGGATTTTCGATTGTGGAGAAGGAACGCAGCAACAGATCTTACATACAAATCTGAGACCAAGAAGAATCGAGGTCATATTTATCACCCACCTTCACGGTGATCATATTTACGGGCTCCCCGGCCTGCTTAGCAGCCGTTCTTTCCAGGGTGGCGAAACCCCTGTAACCGTTTACGGCCCGAGGGGATTAAAAGAGTATATTGACATTAGTCTGCAAATCAGCGGCACTCATTTGCGCTATCCTCTTTATGTGGAGGAAGTTGAAGAAGGCATTCTATTTGAAGATGAGCAGTTTGTAGTGGAAGCAGTTTCTTTGCAGCATGGGCTGGAAAGCTATGGCTATATTCTAACTGAAAAAGACAAAATCGGAGAACTAAAACCATCTAAACTTAAAGAATTGGGGCTTGAACCCGGACCTATTTACCAATTGATTAAAAGCCAATCTCAAACGCGCTTGGATAATGGAAAGGTCATTTATAGAAAAGATGTTTTAGGGCCTCCTAAAAAAGGTAGAAAAGTATCAATCCTAGGAGATACGCGTTACCTCCCTGAGCTAAAGAATAAAGTTAAAGATTCGGATGTTCTTGTTCATGAGGCAACTTTCGCCAGTGATGAAAATCAGATGGCCTATGATTACTTTCACTCGACGGTAAATCAGGCAGCTACTCTTGCCAAAGAAGCTAATGTAAGAGAGCTTATTCTCAATCATATCTCCTCCCGCTACCAGGGGAGCGCACTTAAACAACTCGAAACAGAAGCCAGGAATATATTTGCTCATACAAGAATTGCGCATGATTTTTTTCAGTACCCAATTACACGTAATACGTGAAGGAGGACAACGTGATGCAAACCATTGTTCAACAACAAAAACGGTGGTACGAAGAAGGTCACACCAGAAGTTATCAGTTCCGAAAGGATCAGCTTTTGCGCATGAAGAAAATGATTAGCACGTTTGAAAAACCGATCATTGAAGCGTTGAAATTTGATTTAAACAAATCTGAATTCGAAGCGTACGTTTCAGAGATTGCACTTTTAAAAACCGAAATTGATCATCATGTAAAGCATTTGAAACAATGGATGGCTCCTAGTAAGGTCAAAGCGCCTCTAACCCATAAAGGTTCTAAAAATATCATTTATAAAGAACCTTATGGAACTGTGCTTGTAATTGCCCCATGGAACTACCCATTCCAACTGGCTCTAGCTCCAGTACTTGGAGCTATTGCGGCGGGTAATACCGTTATTATTAAACCATCTGAACTTACTCCGACAGTTTCATGGGTCATTAAAAAGATGGTGGAACAATACTTTTCCCCTGACTACATTGCAGTAGTCGAAGGTGATAAAGAAGTGACACAAGAACTAATGGAACAGCCACTTGATTATGTCTTTTTCACGGGAAGTGTGCCCGTCGGAAGAAAGATTATGGAGAAAGCCAGTAAACAGTTAATTCCCGTGACGTTAGAACTGGGGGGCAAGAGTCCCGCGATCGTTAATAAAGACGCGGCTATTGACCTCGCTGCCAAACGGATTGTGTGGGGGAAATTTACTAATGCAGGACAAACGTGCATTGCTCCAGATTACTTGCTCGTCCATCATGAAGTGAAGGCTCCACTAATCAAGGCCATGAAAAAATATATCCATGAATTTTATGGGAAAGTGCCTCTGGAAAACCCTGATTACGTAAAAATTGTGAATGACCAGCACTTCCAGCGAGTTTCCGCTTATATGGATGCAGGTACGGTAGTTTCCGGCGGAGCTCTGGATGAAAAGCGCCAAAAGATTGAACCTACTATCCTGGATCAAGTGAATTGGTCAGACACTGTGATGCAGGAGGAGATTTTCGGTCCTATTCTTCCGGTCTTAACGTTCGATAACTTATCAGAAGTTATCACTCAAGTGAATAACCGTCCAAAACCACTAGCTCTCTATTACTTCGGAGAAAGCGAAGAAGATCAAGAAGAGATAGCGAAGTCCATTCCCTTTGGAGGCGGTTGCATTAATGACACCCTTTACCATATTTTAAATCCTCATCTTCCTTTTGGGGGCGTTGGGGAGAGCGGGATGGGAAGCTATCACGGACAAGCAAGTTTTGATACCTTTACTCATTTGAAGAGCATTACGAAACAAACAACGAAATTCGACCAGAAATTCAGATATCCGGGCTCCTCTTTAGGACTAACAATTATTAAAAAGGTACTCGGTTAAGCTTAAAAAAGCAGGGGCGTGACTAATATTAGTCACGCCCCTGCTCTATAGTTTTAATTATATTTCAAATTAGAAAGATGGAAGATTATCTAAATTATTATCGGGATCTCCATCTGGCTGACTTCGCAGATGATCTTCTCCATCCTTACCTCGTATTAGATTCACGTGTTCAAGCTCTCCATTTCTGGCCATCTGATGAGCCTGATGATAATCCACTACTTGACCTGATGATAACTTCATCTCCACTATACTTCCCTCTCCATTTTTCTTCACTGCGATAATTCGTTCTGCCATGTCAACTCCTCCTTTTTCTTAGTATGTATCCATTAAACTGAATTATGATGATTAAACCACTTAAGGGTATAAATACTGAAATTATAGTTAAATTAACGATAAGAACAGGAGGGAAAATCATGACCCTAACTCAATTTGAACAAGTAACCGAACAGTTGTCCAGAGCGAAACGAGCAGTGGAGCGGATGCAGGAAAATCAAACCGGTTATGCGGAAGCTCAGCAGCAAGTGAAAATAGCTGAAGAAGCTCTAAATGGATTAAAACATGACCTTGACTTAGATTCTGAAGCTGACCAGAAAGAAATTCAGCGGGCCACCGATTTACTTCGTCTCATTGTGGAAACCTATCAGGCTTCCAACTGACTAAATAAGCCACCGTGCTTGAGCACAGTGGCTTATTTATTTATCTCTATTACATAACCTTCTATGACACTGAATATATTTAGGACAAGCCATTTAAGAGGGAGTGTCCTGATGGGAGTTTTTTTTAGTTACATTTTGCTTGGTTTATCGCTAGCTGCACCCATTGGTCCAATTAACGCTGCGCAAATTGATCAAGGTATCAAGAACGGCTTCCTGCATTCCTGGGCGATTGGGCTTGGATCTATTATTGCTGATTTATTTTTTATTCTTTGTGTTTTTTTTGGAGTGGTTCACTTTTTAGAGATTCCTATGATGAAATCATTTCTATGGTTATTCGGAGCATTTGTATTGTTTTATACGGCTTTCGAAAGTTTTAAAGGAACAAAAGAAATTGGAGTTGGACAATCCAGGAGCAAGGAATCCATAAAGAAAACATTTACAAACGGCTTTCTGCTGGCTATTACAAATCCATTATCCATTCTTTTCTGGCTGGGTATTTACGGGAGTATTCTTGCTGACACCATCCAACGTTATAATCTGGCTCATGTTCTGCTTTATGGAGGAGCTGTACTTCTAGGTTTAATGATCTGGGATCTCTTCATGGCTTTCGTCTCCAGTGGCTTTCGAAAAGTTTTAACACCAAGCCTGCTCCACGTAATTTCATTCCTGTCAGGTCTAAGCTTATTAGGATTTTCTTTTTATTTTGGTTTTCAAGCATTCAAATTACTCTTCCACTTTTGAATGCTTCCACTTCTTTTTCATGAAAAGAGTTACAACACCTATAACCAATAAAAACCCTACGCTCACAAAAAAACCAATTCGACTCGTTTTATTTAATAATGTTCCTGAAACCGCCAGTAAAATCAGCGCTAATCCTATTATTCGTTTCAATCGTTTAAATGAAGTTAACTCCATAATTTTATTATAGGAAAACAGGATAAACAGCCAGATGTATAAAAGCATAAGGCCCGCAGCTGTCGTTAAGTATTCATATATCTTTTCCGGGAGCAGTAAAGCAACTATTATCGAACCGATTAAACCTCCAATAGTTAAAAGCACAGCATAATACGGGACTTTTCTAGGACCTGTTTTAGAAAAAAATTTAGGTGCGTCGCCATCTTCTGATAAAGAAGTTAATATCGTCGTGATTCCGTACAATGAGGCCACCATAGTGGAAAAACCTCCAATGATTAAAGCTCCATTAAATGCATGAGGCACAAAAGATAAATCATACTTACTTAAAGCAGTAATGAAAGGACTCTCATCTCCATTAAATTTAGTATAAGGCACGAGCCACAATGCCAGACCAATGGATACTATATAAATTGTTGTAAGCAATGAAAGCATAAATATTCCTGACTTAGGAGCATCTTTTGGATCCTTTAGTTCATTCGCCATAATACCCATTACTTCAATCCCGCCAAAGCTGTAAAATACATAAATGGAAGCTGCCCACAATCCTGTTATACCAACTGGCAGTAATCCTTTACTGTCCCATGTAAACGATGGGTCAGGCTGCCCGCCTTTTAGAAATCCCCCTACAGCAAGAAAAGCAATAATTATAAACATTAGAATGGCTGCTATTTTCATAACGCCAAATATGTTTTCAAATCGTTCAAATCCAGCTACACCGGTTATAATAACTCCAATTCCAAGAACCCCGAATATACTTGAGGAAACCCAAAGCGGGACATTCGGGAACCAGAATTGAGCAAAGATGGCTAAAGCTGTCAATTGACTCCCCATTATAAGAAGTTCAGAAGACCAGTAAACCCATCCGTTGCTAAAGCCTGCCCATCTGCCATAAGCCTTTTTAGCATAAGCACGAAAGGAACCTTTCTGAGGATCTTCGGCTGTCATAGCTGATAAGGCATCAAAGACTACATAAGTTCCTAAAGCAGCAAGCAAAAATATAAGAAGTACGGCTGGCCCCCCTCTTTTCAAGGCCAAAGCTGATCCAAGGAAGAAGCCCGTACCAATGGTGCACCCTACTCCAATTAATGACAGCTGCCACCACTGGATTTTCTTGTTATCTGTTGTTTCCTGTTTGTCCATACGGGGTTATCCCTTCCAATAAAATCGATTAGCGGATTTACATGTAAGTTTGATTTGAAAATAGTATATGTCATACCTCTGTTCTCATACGAGGAGAAGCTAGATGAAATACTCCGGTCAAACCCCGGTGTTAAAGAAAAGCTCCCATTACTGGAAGACTCAGTTTCGAGATAAATGGGAACGGTTACTATATTTGGAAGAGGGCTGGTGGGGAAATAACTCGTCTTGTTCCATCACCCAGACCCTCGAGACATAAGCCGCTCATCAACGGATGGAAAAACCGCCATCCTTTTGATGGTCGGCTTATGCTGTTCGTGTCTATCGGGGTGATTCCACATTTGAACACTTTCCTATGGCCCTGCACGACGTAGGGTCGATCGACGTTGCCACAGGACGTGGCGACCTTAGTCGATCCTCCTTTTACCATGAGCTTCCTCGCTCGTTTCACTCCCTGCGGGATCTCACCTAGTTCCTTCTCCCATGGGAGTCTCGCTATTTCCCCACCAACCCAGCCACAGGAGAATAACGGACCCTTCCAGAAGAGAAAAATTCTTCTGCTTCATCTCAATTAAATCCTTTTAGGACAAGCTATTGCGGGTAGTTCCATCCTGAAAATGGGCAGAAAACCATATGATTTAATTTTACATCACGCGAAGGATATTTGAAGCCGTTTCGAGCTCCTGATTTAGCAAGGTCCGAAGGGGGATGATGAAGACTCCTGCGGAATAAACATGATCGGGGAGATCCCGCAGGGCTGTTAAGCCCGAGGAAGCTCAGCACATGCCCGCGGAAAGCGAAATCGTCCCCCGAAGGACCTTCACTATAACCCAATATCTCGAAACTGAGTCTTCAAGTAAACGGCCCTTTTGTTTAATAACGTGCGTATGAAATACCTATAATAATGTTCAATGATATGTAATAAAAAGGCAGCTGAGCTGCCTTTTTATTACATATCATGAGAAGTTTTCTGGTTTTGACGGGAATGGTTTTGGTTTTTAACTTTATGGGAGCCCTCTATAGGAGTGCCGTAAGGCTGGTCGGGGCCTGTTGTCAAATTTGGTTTAGTTTGCTGTTTGGGTCCTTTTTTCCTAGGTGACATCGTTTAATCCTCCTTCTTAAACTGAATTTATTTGCGCGTTCTTGCTTCTTCAGGACCTTCCATACCAGTAGCTCCTGGATAACTCAATTGCTGATCTCGGTCAGACTCCACTTTTCTTGATTTTTTTAATTTCTTTTCTTGTCGATCTTTGCCCATATAAATATCCTCCCTTCGCTCTTAGTATGAGAAAAGAGACAGGAGTCATACTCTCCTGTCTCATTGTAATATCTTCTTTATTTCTTTTTAAAGTCATCCAGAAAGTCTTTTTGAAAGCTGGTGGTAACAGTGTTATTTTGAGGAGCAGATAACGATTGGAATGGGTTGTTCCCATATTTTTCAGTTAAATCGTCAATAGCTTTATATAACTTTTCTTTACTTGCATATTGTTCATAATTAAATAAATCAAGCTGCTGAGTAATCTCGGATTTTTCAGCTAAATCTTGAGCAGTTACTCCAAGAAGCCGTATTGGTTCCTGATTCCAATGTTCATCAAAGAGCTGTAAAGACACTTGAAACAAATCCTCGGCTGACTGGATGAATTCCTTTAATTGACGGCTTCTTGTCACCGTTTTTCTGTCGTGGTAACGAATCATAATTTGTACATTCTGCGCGAGCACTTTTTTATTTTTCATACGGACTTCTACCTTATGTGTTAATTTTCTCAACACACTGCGCACTTCCTGATCATCCGTAGTATCTTCGGGTAAAGTAGTAGAAGTACCAATACTTTTAAATTCATGCACTGCATCAGGATCAACAGGGCGCTGATCATCGCCATTCGCACGATTTTGCAGCCGCTCCCCATTAATACCGAGCAGACGCTTTAATTCAAGAACAGGATGTACCGCCAGATCTCCAATTGTTTCTATCTTAACCTTTCTCAGCTTTTCTGCGGTTTTTTCGCCCACTCCATACATTTCTTCAATCGGTAACGGCCATAATTTATTCTCTAAATCTCTTTTTCTTAATATCGTAATTCCCATAGGTTTTTTCATATCTGATGCCATTTTTGCCAGGAATTTATTTGGAGCTATACCTATGCTGCATGGAAGATCAAGTTCTTCTGCAATTCGACGCTGTATCCGCTCCGCAATTTCAGGAGGAGATCCTTGACCCGCGCAATCAGTAATGTCCATGTACCCTTCGTCAATGGAAACAGGCTGAACGAGTGAGGTCACATCTGCAAGAATCTTAAACATCTCTTTCGAAGCCGTACGATATCTTTCAAAATTAGGTCTCATAACCATTAATTCCGGGCATAAACGTCTAGCCTCTCCTACAGGCATTGTTGTTTTTACACCAAATTTTCTTGCCTCATAGCTGCTTGTAACAACAATTCCACGCCTTTCTTCAGGGTTTCCGGCAATCGCAAGCGGCTTCCCTTTCAATTGGGGATCAAATGCCATTTCGACCGAAGCGTAAAAACTGTTCATATCTACATGAAATATGACCCTTCCATTTTTGGGATACCATCTAGACACATTAATCCTTCCTTTTTTCGAACTCTTGTTCTTCTATTGTAACATATTTGAAATAAGGCCAGAACCACAATAACTTTGAAATACTAGCAAAAAAAATCCCGGAATTTAAGTCCGGGATTTTTAACTATTCTCTTATTATTCTGCTGCTTGCTGAATAATTGCTGTTACAAATTCTGCTACTTTCTCCAGTTCCGCAACCGGAATGCGTTCGTTCGTGGTATGAATCTCTTCATAACCTACTGATAAATTGACCGTTGGAACGCCGTAACCAGCAATAATGTTGGCATCACTTCCTCCGCCACTAGTAAGAAGCTTGCTTTCCCTGCCAATCTTAGAAGCAGCTGCCCTGGCGATTTCTACTACCTGGTCGCCTTCCTTTTGCTTGAAGCCTGGATACATGATCTCAACATCCAAATCGACTTCGCCTCCCATTTCTTTAGCTGTTTCTTGGAAGGCTTGCTTCATTTTCTCTACTTGTTCTTGCATCTTTTCAGGAACTAGAGAACGTGCTTCCGCTAATATTTCTACATGGTCGCATACAATATTTGTCTTCTGTCCGCCCTCGAAGCGACCGATATTCGCTGTGGTTTCTTCATCAATACGACCAAGCGGCATCCTGGCGATTGCTTTTGAGGCAAGAGTAATAGCAGAAACCCCTTTTTCAGGTGCGACGCCTGCATGGGCCGTCTTCCCTTTAACCACTGCGTTTATTTTTGCCTGTGTAGGTGCGGCAACGATGATATTTCCGACTGCCCCATCACTATCGATGGCATAACCATATTTAGCTTTTAAAAGTGAACTGTCCAGGGCCTTCGCTCCTACAAGTCCACTTTCTTCTCCAACAGTGATAATGAATTGTAAGTCTCCGTGTTCTACATTCTGTTCTTGTAGGGAACGGATCGCTTCTAGAATTGCTGCTACTCCGGCTTTATCATCCGCTCCGAGTATGGTTGTTCCATCACTTACCACATACCCATCCTTTACGGAAGGATTTACTCCGTTTCCTGGAACCACAGTATCCATGTGTGAAGTAAAATATATAGGGTCTGCTTCTTTTTTAGAGCCTTCTAAATTGCAGATTAAATTGTTTGCTCCGTGACCGGTAATGGATTTTGCATCATCTTCCACTACTTCAAGTCCAAGGTCCTGGAATTTTTTCTTAAGAACTGCTGAAATCTCAGCTTCTGCTCCAGTTTCAGAATCCACCTGGACTAATTCTAAAAATTCTTCAAGCACGCGCTCTTTATTAATCATAACCATTTCATTGTCCTCCTTCGTATGTAAACCATGTCCTCTTAGTACGTTAGCTGAACTAAGAGGTGGTGTCAATTATAGAGGGATGTTTCCGTGTTTTTTATATGGACGGTCTTCTTGTTTATTTTTTAACATATCCAGCGCCTTTATCAATGTAATCCTCGTTTCCCTAGGATCAATTACATCGTCAACCATACCGAGTCCTGCTGCTACATAGGGATTAGCAAACCGCTCCCGGTATTCATCGATCTTGCTTTTCCGTGTTTCTTCAGGGTTTTCACTTTCCTTTATATCTTTGGCAAAAATAATATTCGCTGCGCCTTCAGGTCCCATTACGGCTATTTCTGCATTCGGCCATGCATAAACAAGATCCGCACCAATGGACTTACTGTTTAATGCTACGTAAGCTCCTCCATAGGCCTTACGGGTAATCACTGTCAGTTTTGGAACAGTGGCTTCGGAATATGCATATAAGATCTTCGCTCCATGTCTTATAATGCCGCCGTGTTCCTGTTTGATGCCAGGAAAAAAGCCTGTTACATCTTCGAAAGTAATTAATGGAATATTGAAAGCATCACAGAAGCGAATAAATCGAGAAGCTTTATCGCTGGAATCAATATCAAGACCGCCGGCCATGTATTTAGGCTGGTTACATACGAGTCCCACTGTCTTTCCATTTAAACGAGCAAAGCCTACCACTATATTTTTCGCAAAATCTTTGTGGATTTCAAAGAATGATCCTTTATCGACTACTTCATCAATGATGATCCTTACATCATAAGGGCGCAGCGGATCAAAAGGAATTTTATCCGTTAGGTCAGGTAGATAATCATCTTCTTCCTTTACTTCCGCTTCTGGAGGTTTTTCCTTGTTATTTTGAGGGAGATAGCTGACTAAGTCTTTAACGGCGTCGAGAGCAGCGGCTTCATCTTCCGTCTTTAAATGAGCGTTTCCGCTCAGTGTATTATGAACCTTAGCCCCGCCAAGATCCTCAGAGGATATTTGTTCACCTGTAACTGTTTCAATTACTTTTGGACCGGTTATGAACATTTGAGAGGTTTTTTCTACCATAATGACAAAATCGGTAATGGCAGGTGAGTAAACCGCTCCACCCGCACACGGTCCCATAATAACAGATATTTGAGGAATGACTCCTGAATAAATAGAGTTACGGTAAAAAACTTGGCCGTACCCATCCAGAGAGGATACTCCTTCTTGAATTCTTGCTCCTCCTGAATCATTTAAACCAATGAAAGGCGTGCCGTTTTTAACAGCTAGATCCATTACGGCTGCTATTTTCTTTGCATGCATCTCACCGAGTGCGCCGCCATATACGGTAAAATCCTGAGCAAATAAATAAATATCCCGTCCATCTATCTTTCCAAATCCCGTAACTACTCCTTCGCCAGGAGCTGTCTTTCCATCCATTCCAAAAGCATCATGGCGGTGTTCGATGAATGGATTCAATTCAATAAATGAATCTTCATCAACAAGGTAATCAATCCGTTCTCTCGCTGTCCATTTTCCTTTGTCATGCTGCTTATCTATTCTTTCATCCCCGCCCCCCATTTGGACCTGACGGCGTTTATCGTAAAGTTCATTAATTTTATCGAAAATATCCACAGCTCATCACTCCTTAGACTTTGGTTGGCAAAGCTCATAAAGCACACCATTGGCAGCTTTTGGATGTAGAAAAGCAATTTGGCTTTCATGAGCTCCTGATTTTGGTTCTTCATGAATCAAGGGGATGCCCTGTTGTTTATATTGTTCCAAACGAGTATAAATATCATTGACTTCAAGAGCAATATGATGAATTCCTTCGCCCCTTTTGTTCAAAAAGGATTGTATAGCAGATTGCTCACTAAGAGGCTCAAGCAGTTCAATTCTTGTTTCACCAATATTTAAAAAAGCTACTCTTACTTGCTCGGAATCTACTTCTTCTACAGATTCAAGGTCAATTCCTAGTGTATGCTGATAAAATGGAAGGGTCATGTCAATACTTTCTACGGCAATTCCGATGTGCGCAATCTTTTTAGGTGTTTGCACCGTTTCTTTATGAATCAATTGCTTAATATATACAGCGATCGCATCAGTAGGGGAGCCGCTGGTAAATATCTTAGCCACCCCTTTTGATTCCAAATAGGGGATGTCCTCCGCTGGAATTACCCCGCCTCCGATGACAGGGATATCTGCTGCTTCTTGCTCCTTTAATGCCTCGACCACCTTAGGGAACAACGACTTATGAGCTCCTGACAAGGAAGATAGACCAATAACGTCCACATCTTCTTGTATGGCAGCTCTTGCAATCTGTACAGCCGATTGTCTGAGACCTGTATAAATAACTTCCATTCCGTGATCTCTTAACGCCTGGGCAATTATTAAAGCACCCCGGTCATGGCCATCCAGACCCGGTTTTGCTATTAAAACTCGTATAGGCTTCATCACCATCATCCTTTCCTACATTCCCGTGTATTCACCGAATTCATCACGCATCACGTTTGCGATTTCCCCTACGGTTGCATATGCTTTAACCGCTTCTACAATACAAGGCATGACATTATCGTCTGAACGGGCTGCTTTGCGCAGCTCTGCCAAGCAGGTCTCCACATTGGAATCATCCCTCGTATTTCTAACGTGCTGAGTTTTATCGATTTGTGCTTTTTCAAGAGCTTCATCGACCCTCAATAAATCCTGGTGAATTTCTTCATCTGATTGATATTCATTGAGCCCTACTACAATATCTTCATTGGCCTCCAGTCTTTTCTGAGCATCATATGCAGCTTTATGAATTTCACGCTGCATATAACCTTCCTCAACAGCCTGGACAGCTCCGCCTAATTTTTTAATTCGCTCAATGTATTCGTTAGCTTCCTTTTCAATTTGATCGGTGAGTGCTTCAACATAGTAAGAGCCCCCAAGAGGATCGATCGTATCGGCAACCCCGCTCTCATTCGCTATAATCTGCTGGGTTCTTAGTGCAATTCTGGCGGAATCTTCTGTTGGAAGCGCCAGAGCTTCATCTCTTGAATTTGTATGGAGACTCTGTGTCCCGCCCATAATAGCAGCAAGCGCTTGCAAAGTAACGCGAACAATATTATTGTCCGGCTGCTGGGCAGTCAGAGTACTTCCGCCTGTCTGGGTATGGAATCGCAGCTTCCAGCTTTTAGGGTTCTCTGCTCCGTAATGTTCTTTCATAATTTTGGCCCACATTCTTCTTGCTGCCCTGAATTTAGCCGCTTCTTCGAAAAATTGATTATGAGCATTAAAGAAGAATGCCAGCCTCGGTGCAAACTGGTCCACTTCCAGACCCGCTTCAATGGCTGCATCTACATAAGCCATTCCGTTAGCGAGTGTAAAGGCTACCTCCTGCACCGCTGTAGAACCTGCTTCCCGTATGTGATACCCCGAAATACTGATGGTATTGAATTTGGGCAAATGAGTTTGACAATAAGCAAATATATCAGTGATTAATCTCATTGAAGGCTTTGGCGGATAAATATACGTGCCTCTTGCGATATATTCTTTCAAAATGTCATTTTGAATTGTACCGGTAAGCTTTTCCGGTTTTACTCCTTGTTTTTCCCCGACTGCAATGTACATGGCAAGCAAAATAGAAGCTGGTGCATTGATCGTCATGGATGTGCTGACTTGATCCAAGGGAATCTCATTAAAGAGTTGTTCCATGTCATGAAGAGAATCAATGGCTACTCCTACTTTTCCAACTTCTCCTTCAGCCATTGGATCATCGGAGTCATAGCCTATCTGAGTAGGAAGATCAAAAGCTACTGACAAACCTGTCTGCCCCTGCTTCAGTAAGTATCGGAATCGTTCATTCGTTTCCTCTGCAGAACCAAACCCTGCATATTGACGCATGGTCCAGTAACGGCTGCGGTACATTGTCGGCTGAATTCCCCGCGTGTAAGGGTACTGTCCCGGAAAGCCAATTTCCTCTATGTATTGATCCTCACTTTGGACAGGTTCATATAAACGGTCGATCTCTAATTCTGAACTTGTTATAAATGATGGTTTACGCTCCGGGAACCGTGCCGTAGTTTTTTCGACATCTTTTTCCCACGCTTCTTTGGAATGATTATATTTAGATGAACGGGTCATATTAAAATGCCTCCTCTTATCAGTAAGTCCCTCTCTAGCATACCAGAAATAAAGCGCTTACCTACCTAAAAATTAGTAAAATTCTCATTTATATTGTAATTGATTTCCTGCCCTTGTCCAAATGAATTTTTTTCGATAGAATGTTGTGTAGGATGGAGCAAGAAGGAGGTTAAAAACCTTGGCAGCAAGTAATAAGCAGAATCAACCAACAAAGAAGAAGAAATCCAAACGGGAAAAGCGTACGAAGGCCGTTATTTATTTGATGATACTTTCTATGGTCCTGTCGACTCTTTTAGCTGGTGCTTCTTTTTTCTTATAACCTTTAAGAAAATTAAAAAAACTGCCGGAAGCCTAATAAGCTTCCGGCAGTTTTTTATGTGGCAGGGTTTAGTATTCTGTTCAATCCATCTCTTACCCACGATTCATATAGGCTTTCCATTTCGCTACTGCTCTTCACAATAACCACCTCTGATTCTATGGAAATTAAATCAAACAGCTTTTCCACATCTTTATTCTGAAGACGGATACAGCCAGCCGAGACTGACCTGCCAATTGAATCAGGCCGATTGGTGCCGTGTATTCCGTATATTCTCCCGTCCGTGCCCCGGGCATCAAATCCAATCCACCTCGTCCCTAGTGGGTTTTCTGGAGTTCCACCGGGGATATTCTTTTTTCGATAGTAAGGATCTTTAGCTTTAACTTTGATATGAAATTGGCCTTCCGGGGTCAATTCGGTAGTCCTCCCTATTGCTGCTGACGTGTTGAATATTTCTTTCCCTTTTTCAAAAACAGAAAGTTCATGAGTTGCTTTATTAACTATGATCACTGGGTCTTCACTTATTTGCGGCGGAAGCAGTGGGAGGAACATCATCATGACTAATATCGCCAAATGCATAAGTCTCATCCTCTTTTAGTTCAAGTCTTCCCCTGCCGAAGATGGTTATGCATGAGCTAAAAAGAGCTTTTAAAAATTAAGTACTGTTCAATTTCATTTAAAAGGTGAAAGAGACTAGCCCGGGCTTCAAACTCTTCTCTCGTTTCCGGAAGCTCGTCATCACGGAATTCCTCTTTCATATCATTTAACTGATGCAAAAATAGTACAGCCGTATTCCCAGGATGGACAGCCTCGGCTAGTTCATCAAAGAAATCAGCAATTCTTCCGCCATGTTTAGACGGAGGAGTTATACGGCTAACAAGGGGCAGCATTCGCTGTAATAAATCGAATTGTTTTGTTCGCATATGAAAATAATGATAATGACGATTATGAATCCGTAATAGATGATTTTCTACATCTCGAAAAGCAAGTGATGTAGCTTTCTCCAGAATCTCTTCCGTTTCAGCTATTTCTTTACCTGTCCAGGAATCCCTGCCTTCTCTTAAGTAAGTAGCAATTTCTTTAAGGATAATCCGGAAATTTTCTTCCACTCTTTTCTGATAATCCTCTAGTTTATTCTCTAAACTTGGCATATATAAATTTAATAGTAGAGCAGTACCAATACCTACAATAATTAAAACGATTTCGTTCCATATAATACTCCATCCAATATCACCGGAGATATACAAGTGAAGAATAATAACTGAACTGGTGACGATTCCCTGTGTTAACTTTAACCTTACAGTCACTGGGATAAATGCAAAAAGCATCAAACCAATAGCAATTGGATTAAACCCAATTAGTATCTCAAAGAAAATGTAGGAAAACCCCATGGCTAACAGGCAAGCAGAAAAGCGGTACCAGGAAGTTAGAAAAGAGCGTTTTCGGGTGATTTGAATGCAAAGAATGGTTAAAATTCCAGCTGAAACAAAGTTCTCCAGCTGAAGGAGCTGTGCAATCCAAATGGCGATTGGTGTACCAAGCGCCGTTTTTATCGTCCGATAGCCGATTTTCAAATCTATTATTCACCTCGATACTTGTAATTTATAAAAGGCTCTGATAAACGTTATTGTTGATTTTTACATATGAAGATTTATTACACTATAGGGCCGTTGCTAATAAAGAGAAGGCTGGCTACGGAAAACAACTCGCTTTCCTGCGGCACCCAGCCAATATCGGGTAAACGGCACATTCTAAAAGAGAAGTAAGCGTCCTGAATCAGCCTTAAATACTTATTTTGCGGGGTTTTACACTTAAATACACTAGAACGCTAACAGGTTATCCTCATTTACCAGGCACCTACGTAGAGAGTCGAGCTCCCTATTTCGCAAGGCCCGGAGGGGGACGATAACGACTCCTGTGAGATCAAAATGACAGGGAAGACCCCGGAAGGCGAAGCCTGAGGAGTCCGCGCAGAAGAGGTTCGACTAAGAACGCCACCTCGTATGGCAACGTTGAACAATCCTGCGTCGTGCAGGGCCGGCAAGCGAAACCGTTCCCGCAGGACCTTCCGCTCAACAAATATCTAGAAACAAATTAACACGAAGGTTTAACAGCTCCTCATATTAAAAAAGGGACCTTTGTAAGTACAAAGATCCCTTAGACTTATCATTATACTTCTTCACAATACTCATCAAAGCTGCGCTGAAGCTTACCAATGACTTCCATTGGTTCAAAACCTTCGATATCATGACGTTCGACCATTGTCTGGATTTTTCCATCTTTTAATAGTGCAAATGAAGGTGAGGATGGCGGATAACCTTCAAAATATTCTCTTGCACGGTTAGTTGCTTCCCGATCCTGACCTGCAAAAACAGTAACCAGCTGATCCGGACGTTTGTCATAGTGAATGGCATGAGCTGCGGCCGGACGAGCAATACCTCCAGCGCAACCACAGACAGAATTAATCATAACTAATGTTGTGCCTTCTTTATTTAAAGCTTCATCAACTTCTTCGGGTGTAGTTAATTCGCTGTAACCCGCCTGCCTAATCTCATCACGTGCTTGCGTTACAACGTCGTTCATGAAAATATTAAAATCCATGTAGCATGGCTCCTTTATTAAGTACTAGAGTCATTTTACCAAGATATTCATCGTCTTTCAATCCAATTGAGTTATCTGGAAGAAAAGGATGTACTTATTCGCTCCTTTTTTCTGACTTTATTTATACTTAGTGTTGATCGATCTGCTAAGAAACCCGGGATTTTATTTTCAAGTGACAGACACGACCGGCCAACTTATTGCGGTTTTAAATGGAGAAATTGTCTTAGGGAACCAGGTAAAGTATTAACATACTACTTTATTATGTAAGCAATCTTTATAAGGTCCGTCTATCGCTGATAAATGAAAAAATACTGTTCCCATAGATACAAATTGAATCCATAGGAACAGCTTTCTTATTAATACACTGAAGTATTATCTTCTGACATTTTTTCTAGAATCTCTTTGACGCGTGCAAGGAAATTACCAGCCACTAGTCCGTCCAATACCCTGTGGTCGAGGGAGAGACAGAGGTTAACCATGTCACGTGCCCCGAACATACCATTCTGATATACAGGTTTTTTCACAATAGATTCCACCTGAAGAATAGCTGCCTGCGGATGGTTTATAACACCCATAGATTGTACAGAACCAAATGAACCAGTGTTATTAACAGTAAATGTGCCGCCCTCCATATCTTTGGAAGTCAACTTGCCATCTCTTGCTTTACCAGCTAATTCCGTAATATCTTTAGCAATTCCTTTAATGCTCTTTTCGTCAGCATCGCGGATAACTGGTACAAATAATTGATCTTCTTTAGCTACGGCAATATTTAAGTTAATGGCTTTTCGCTGGATGATCTTGTCTCCGCCCCAGGTGCTGTTCAACTGAGGGTATTCCTTTAATGCTTGTGCTACAGCTTTCACAAAGAAAGCAAAGTAGGTTAAGCTAAATCCTTCTTTTTCTTTAAACTGTTTTTTCTTTGCATTTCGAAGTTCCACCAGATTAGTAACATCCACTTCTACCATCATCCAGGCATGTGGAATTTCGGTTTTAGATTTCACCATATTTGCAGCAATGGCTTTACGAACCCCATTCACCGGAATTTCAATATCCCCTTCACCTGCTTGTACACTGGAAGCGGCAGCAGCTGGGGTTTGTTTTTCAGAAGGAGCCGCGGCCGGCTCAGTAGAAGGCTGCACATTTTCTTCTGAATCTTCCTGGGCTTGTGGAATCTCTCCACTTTCAATAATCTTCTCAATATCTTTTCGAGTGATTCGCCCTCCACGGCCTGATCCTTCAACTTGATTTAAATCAATTTCGTGATCTTGAGCAAGAGTCATTACAGCAGGAGAATAGCGCTTTTTATTCCCTTTATCCTGTTTCGGCTGATCGGACTTTTGGGCAGTAGTCGTTTTCTTCTCATCCGGTTTCTTTTCTTGCTTAACCGGCGCTTCTTCATCTTTAGGTTCCTCCGGCTTTTCTTCAGAAGTCGAGCCTTCTACTTCTATATGGCACATTAAATCACCAACAGCCAGTGTCTCTCCCTCTTCTGCTACAAGCTCTTTTATTACACCAGAAAAGGAAGATGGTACTTCCGCATTCACTTTATCGGTCATAACTTCAGCTATAGGATCATATTTATTTACTTGATCACCTGGCCCAACCAGCCATGTGCTTATGGTCCCTTCTGTGACACTTTCTCCAAGCTGAGGCATATTGATTTTTTCTACGCCCACACGAACTCCTCCTTAATTAAAATTCAGCGAGATCCCGCATCGCTTTTTCTACTTTATCTGGATTCATCATGAAAAACTTCTCCATTGTCGGTGCATAAGGCATGGATGGAATGTCAGGACCTGCAAGACGCTGAACAGGAGCATCAAGATCAAACAAGCAATTTTCACTGATGATCGCTGATACTTCAGATATAATTCCGCCTTCTTTATTATCCTCTGTAACTAAAAGCACCTTTCCTGTCTTGGAAGCAGCTTCGATAATACCTTCCTTATCCAATGGATAGACGGTTCTTAAATCAAGAATATGAGCGTCTATTCCTTCTTCAGCTAACTTTTCAGCAGCCTGTAGGGCAAAGTGCACACATAGGCCGTAAGTTATTACGGTGATATCTGAACCTTCCCTTTTAACATCCGCTTTTCCAATCGGTAACGTATAATCCTCATCAGGAACTTCACCTTTAATCAGCCGGTAGGCGCGCTTATGTTCGAAAAAAAGAACAGGATCATTATCACGGATAGACGCTTTTAACAGCCCTTTAACATCATAAGGAGTTGAAGGCATGACAATCTTTAACCCCGGTTGATTGGCGAAAACAGCTTCTACTGACTGAGAATGATAGAGAGCGCCGTGCACACCCCCGCCGTAAGGTGCACGAATGGTCATCGGTACACTCCAATCGTTATTCGAACGATAACGAGTCTTAGCAGCTTCTGAAATGATCTGGTTTACAGCAGGCATAATAAAGTCAGCAAACTGCATTTCTGCCACAGGTCTCATGCCATACATAGCCGCGCCAATTCCAACTCCTGCAATTGCAGATTCAGCGAGCGGCGTATCTAGAACACGATCTTCCCCAAACTCATCGTAAAGCCCGTCTGTTGCACGGAATACGCCGCCTCGCTTACCGACGTCCTCTCCAAGCACGAAAACTTTATCATCTCGTTTCATTTCTTCTCTCAAAGCCTGTGTTACTGCCTGAATATAAGATATAACTGCCATATTTTATTCCCCCTCCTTACTCTTCATAGACATACTTCATTGCGGACTCTGCATCAGCGTATGAGGCATTTTCAGCATAATCAGTTGCGTCATTGACTATTTGATTAATCTCTTCATTCATTTCCGTTTCTTTTTCTTCGGTCAATATGTTTTGTTCACGTAAGTAATTTGCAAAAGTGACAATCGAATCTTTCTTTTTAGCTTCATCGACTTCTTCTCGTTCCCTGTATGTGCGGTCGTCATCATCACTGGAGTGAGGTGTCAAACGATAGGAAACTGTTTCAATCAGCGTGGGGCCTTCGCCTTTTCTTCCACGGTCTGCAGCGGCTTTAACCGCTTCATAAACGGCTAACGGGTCGTTGCCGTCCACTGTATGCCCCGGCATACCATATCCAATGGCACGGTCAGAAACCTTTTCACAGGCAAGCTGCTTTGAGACAGGTACAGAGATAGCATATTTATTGTTTTCTACCATAAATATAACCGGTAGTTTATGAACGCCCGCGAAATTTGCTCCTTCGTGGAAATCCCCCTGATTGGATGAACCTTCCCCGAAAGTCACAAGCGATACAAAATCTTTCTTTTCCATCTTTCCAGCCAGCGCTATACCTACTGCGTGGGGTACTTGAGTTGTTACTGGAGATGAGCCTGTGACAATTCGGTTTTTCTTCTGTCCAAAGTGACCAGGCATTTGACGTCCACCTGAATTCGGATCCTCGGCTTTTGCAAAACCTGAAAGCATCAAGTCTTGAGGAGTCATTCCAAAAGAAAGGACAACTCCCATATCCCGGTAGTAAGGCAGGGCATAGTCTTTAGTTCGGTCAAGGGCATAAGAAGCACCTACTTGGGCAGCCTCTTGACCCTGACATGAAATAACAAAAGGAATTTTACCTGCTCGGTTCAATAGCCACATTCTTTCATCAATCTTTCTTGCCATAAGCATGGTACGGAACATGTCTAACACTTCTTCATCACTAAGTCCTAATGATTTATGGCGGTTTTCAGCCATGTTTTCGCCTCCTTTATTCCTTATCCGTGGATTTGGTTACCATCTACGGCCATAGCTGCTTCTCCTATCGCTTCAGCAAGCGTTGGATGTGGATGAATACTCTCAGCAATTTCCCATGGAGTGGCATCCAGTACTTTCGCGAGACCTGCTTCAGAGATCATATCCGTTACGTGCGGACCAACCATATGAACTCCTAATAGATCATCTGTATCTTTATCAGCAATAATTTTTACGAACCCATCAGTTTCTCCAAAGACCAGAGCTTTACCGATAGCCTGAAACGGAAACTTTCCAACCTTCACATTATAATTCTCATCTTTAGCCTGCTGTTCCGTCAAACCTACACTCGCTACTTCAGGACTTGAATAAATGCAAGTGGGAACATGATTATAGTTCATCGTGTGAGGATTTTGATTAGCCATGTGTTCAACGGCTGTGATCCCTTCATGAGAAGCAACATGAGCAAGCTGCATACCTCCGATTACATCCCCAATCGCATAAATATGACTTTCTTTTGTTTGGTAATAAGAATTCGTCTGAATTACGCCATCTTCAACCACTATGTCTGTATTTTCCAGACCAATATTTGTAACGTTGGCAGATCGTCCCACTGAGACAAGCATGCGCTCAGCTTCATAAGTAACCGCTTCGCCATCTACTTCCGCCTGAATGGAAATACCGTCTTCTTTGTTAAGCGTATCCGGCATTACTTTGGCACTTGTGACAATATTAATTCCTTTTTTCTTCATTTGTTTTTGCATTTCTTTGACCACATCTTGATCTTCTGTCGGTAAGATCTGCGGCATATATTCAAGTACGGTCACTTTGACTCCGAAATCTGATAGCATGGAGGCCCATTCGATTCCTATGACTCCCCCGCCTACAATCACAATGGAAGATGGTAATTCCTCCATATAAAGCGCTTCATCTGATGTCATTACCTGCTTTCCGTCAACCTCCAGGCCTGGTAAAGATTTAGGGCTTGATCCGGTAGCTATTAATACATTTTTAGGAATTAACATTTCATTTTCTTCTCCATTATTCATCTCCACAGAGATCGTTCCAGCGGTTGGGGAGAATATAGAAGGTCCTAAAATTCTTCCCAACCCTTCAAAGATGTCAATTTTACCTTTTTTCATTAAACCTTGCACACCATTATGTAGGGTGTCTACAATTGACTGTTTACGCTCTTGAACCTTAGTGAAATCAAGGGTAGGTTCTTGGACAGTTACTCCAAAATCTCCTGCTTCTTTCGTCTGGCGAAAAACCTCTGCACTTCTGAGCAAAGCTTTCGATGGAATACACCCGCGATGAAGGCAAGTCCCTCCAAGTTCGCGTTTCTCTACAATTGCTACTTTAAGTCCAAGTTTCGAAGCACGGATAGCTGCAACGTATCCGCCTGTTCCGCCTCCGAGAACGACTAAATCATATTCTTCAGCCATGTGGACTCTCCTTCCTATTCTATAAAATTAGGATACTGTTTTGGAACTTCCTCGTGATTCAGTATCCGTAAAGTGCCTTCGTTTAACGCTTCTAATTCATTCTCACCTGGGTAAACAAGTACATCAGCAATCCAGTGAATTCGTTTCGATATTTCTTCCACGAACTTTTTCCCGTAAGCAAGACCGCCAGTGAGGGCAATCGCATCTACTTTTCCTTCCAGCGCCGCACTCATGCTGCCTATTTCTTTAGCGATCTGGTAAGCCATCGCTTCGTAAACAAGTTTAGCTTTGCGGTCACCATGCTGAACCATTTTTTCTACTTCTCTAGCATCGTTTGTATCTAAGTAGGCCATTAATCCACCTTGTCCTACCAACTTCTTCATGACTTCATCTCTGTAGTATTGCCCTGAAAAACAAAGAGATACCAGATCCCCCGCAGGAACCGTTCCTGCCCTCTCCGGTGAAAAAGGGCCATCTCCATGCAGACCATTATTAACATCAATCACACGGCCATTGGCATGGGCGCCAACAGTAATGCCTCCACCCATATGAGTAATGATTAAGCGGGTGTCTTTATAGGGAGTTTCCAAGTCTCTTGCAGCACGCCTGGCCACTGCCTTCTGGTTCAAAGCGTGGAAAATGCTTTTACGAGGAATTTCAGGAACCCCTGAGACCCGGGCAATATCCTGAAGCTCATCGACTACAACAGGATCAACAATGTAAGCTCCAATATTTAACCCTTTTGCGATTTCATTAGCTATTATTCCACCCAGATTTGAGGCGTGTTCACCATTGTAGCCGTTTTTTAAATCCTCAAGCATAGCTTCATTGACTTCATATGTGCCTCCTTCAATAGGACGAAGCAGACCGCCTCTTCCACAGACAGCACTCAACTTGCTAATATTAATCCCTTCTTGATCTAATTCATCAAGAATGACTTGCTTTCTGAATTCGTATTGGTCAATGATTTTATTAAATTGGCTGATCTCTTCAGGCTGATGCCTGATGGTTTTTTCAAAAATAGCTTCTTCATCGTCAAAGACGCCGATCTTTGTTGACGTAGAGCCAGGATTAATTACTAGTATGCGATGATTTAGCAATGTCTTTGACCTCCAAACCCGTACTTATTTCCTACTTAAAATGTGATGGCCGTTTTGCAGAAACTGGCTGCGGGATCGACGCAGACGTTCAATGCGTTCTTCTGCCATGCGGTCGGCTGCTCTATAAGTAGGTATGTTATCACGACGGGAAATTTCAAATACGCGGGAGACATTGTCATAAATTGTTTCTACACGCTTCATAGCTCGCTCTTTATTATACCCGTGAAGTTCATCAGCTACATTAATTACTCCACCTGCATTGATGACGTAATCTGGTGTATAAACCACGCCTTTTTCGTGGAGAAGATCGCCATGGGATGTATCTTTCAACTGATTATTGGCCGCACCAGCAATGACTTTCGCCTTTAACTGCGGAATGGTTTCATCATTAATGGTCGCACCCAAAGCACAAGGAGCGTAGATATCACAGTCCACACCATATATATCGTCAGTCTCCACCGCTTCAGCACCGAATTCATCTACAGCCCGCTGAACAGCTTCCTTATTAATATCTGTGACGATTAAATGGGCTCCCTCTTCATGTAAGTGACGGCAAAGTGTGAAGGCAACATTTCCTACGCCTTGTACGGCAACCGTTTTGCCTTCTAATGAATCACTGCCGAAACCTTCTTTTGCGGCTGCTTTCATTCCTCTGTAAACACCATAAGCTGTTACTGGAGAAGGGTTTCCCGAGGAGCCAAATGCTGGGGATATACCTGTTACGTAATCTGTTTCTTCGTGGATTAGATCCATATCCTGTACCGTTGTTCCTACGTCTTCAGCTGTAATGTAGCGCCCGTTTAAACCCTGAATGAAACGGCCGAATGCACGGAACATTTCTTCATTCTTTTCTGTCTTCGGATCTCCGATGATTACTGTTTTGCCTCCGCCGAGATTCAATCCTGCAGCTGCATTTTTGTAAGTCATCCCTTTGGCTAAGCGGAGAGCATCCTCAATCGCATCTTCCTCAGAAGCGTAGGTCCACATACGTGTTCCGCCAAGAGCCGGCCCTAGAGTAGTATCATGAATAGCAATAATAGCTTTCAAACCGGATTGCTCATCCTGACAGAATAATAGTTGTTCGTAATCGTATTCCTTCATATAGTTAAATATTTGCATTGTTATTTCCTCCTATTGTTTGCTGGACTGTAATGCCAGTGCTAATGAATAAACCTTGCTCTCTGCTGAATCAGCGCGTGAGGTCAATACAATTGGTGCTTTTGCTCCACTTATAACGGCAGCAACTTTGGCGTTAGCGAAATACATAAAAGACTTATATAAAGCATTCGCCACTTCTATCGTGGGTACCATTAAAATATCTGCCTGTCCAGCAACTTCAGACTGGACCCCTTTTTGTTCAGCGGCTTTCTTATCAACGGCGTTATCAAAGGCCAGCGGTCCATCCACGATACAATTGCTGATCTGTCCCCGCCGGTTCATTTGGGTTAGTATAGCAGCATCCTCGGTAGCCGGCATAGCTGGATTAACCACTTCTACAGCAGTAAGCGCAGCAACCTTTGGAAGATTCCAGCCTGCTAAGCTTGCTACTTCTACTGCGTTATTAATAATCTGAACCTTTTCCTGCAGGGTAGGAGCAATGTTCATAGCTGCATCAGTCAAAAAAATTAACTTTTCCCTTCCTGGCACTTCAAATAGCGCAACGTGAGATAAAACACCCCCGGCTCTAAGACCATAGTTTTTATCCAGCACCGCTTTAAGCAGCGTTTTAGTATCTACATTCCCTTTCATTACAACGTGGGCTTCTTTATTATGCACGGCCTTTACGGCTTCACTTGCAGCGTGTTCACGCGCACAATTCAGTAAGGTAATCCCTTCATCTTTAAGATCTATATTCATCTTTTCCGCAAGTGTTGTAATAGCTTCCTTGTCTCCAGTAAGAAGAAACCTTCCAATTCCAAGCTCTCGTGTTTTCTTAACCGCTCTCAAGACTTCTTCATCTTCAGCTTGCGCTACGGCAACGGTTTTTAACTCTAATCGATTCACTTGTTCCACCATTTGATCTAAGGTTTTCATACATTCACCTCTTCCTAATGAATTATGCAAGTTTCGTGCCAGCCCAGTGTGCCCACCTAAATGTACGTATTAATAAGAATTTACTCTGCAATTTTTTTCATTTATGAATATTCTTGCATGCTATTTTTATCTAATTTATATTTTTCCAATTTATAATAGAAATTTCGTATGGATATGCCGAGCGCTTTTGCTGTCTGCGTCTTATTGAAGTCATGAGCCCTGAAAGCATCTGCTAGCAGCCTCTTTTCATATTCATCTACGGCTTGCTGCAGAGTTTCCCCCAGCCACTGATTCCCTGGTATATTAGTACCCGGATCTGCAGTAGATTTTTTTGCTAGGTTCGGTATATGTTCAGGAAGAATAATTTCTTCTAAATGATCCATATAAATCATGGCTCGTCCAATGATATTTTCGAGTTCCCTTACATTTCCTGGCCAACTGTACGCTTCTAATTGCTGAAAAGCTCGCTCATCAATAGATGTCACATGCCTGCCATAATCTTCATTCAGCTTTTGAATAAGATGCTCAGATAAAAGTTTTAAATCTTCTATCCTCTCCCTCAAAGGAGGGATGTAAATGGGGAGACGATTTAAACGATAATAAAGATCCTCACGAAAAGATTTATTCATGATCGCTTTTTCTAAATTCATATTCGTAGCAGCAATTACGCGTACATCAATATGTACAGGCTTAGTACCGCCCACTCTTAGAATTTCCTTCTCTTGTAGAACCCGAAGCAGTTTTGCTTGCATAGGTAAGGTTAGTTCTCCAATTTCATCTAAGAAAATGCTGCCAGAGTTCGCTTCTTCAAAAAGACCTTTCTTACCCCCGCGCTTGGCCCCTGAAAAAGCTCCATCTTCATAGCCGAACAATTCACTCTCTAACAAGGTCTCAGCTATAGAAGCACAATTAACACGGATAAACTTATTATGGCGCCTCTCACTCTCATTATGAATGGCATGAGCAAAAAGTTCTTTACCAGTTCCAGATTCCCCTCGCAGTAAAACAGTAGCTGGTGTTCTGGCTCCCACTTTTGCCTGCTCCAAAGCAAGTGTCATCTCTGAAGACTCACCGATTATGTCGTCAAACGTGTACTTCGCTTCAAGACTTCTTATAATCTGGCGAGCCCTTCTGAGTTCACTTGTTAAAGACTGGATTTCTGTTACATCATGAAGAACACCCACACTACCTTTTAATTTTCCATCTACAATGACTGGAGCTACATTTACTAGAACATCCTTTTTATGAGGTCCCACTTTCATCCTGACCCCCCGGACCGGACGCCTTGTTTTCAGGACCTTCATATGCATACTTTCCCCTTCATAGATATCCACCGTGGCAGGTTTACCTACGATTTCGTCTTCTGATAACCCTGTAATCCTTGAATAAGCGGGGTTCACCATTAAACCGCTTCCATTTTCATCCACCACTGAAATAGCTTCATCAGACGATTGAATGATAGCTTCAAGCATTGTTTTAACTTCTTTTAAGTCGGTAATTTCTTCTGCCAGATCTACTACTTCTGTTATGTCCTGAAAAACAGCATATGCCCCTATGACTTTCCCGCCTGGACCAATCATTGGAATCCTTGTCGTAATGACTTTCTTCCCATTTTCCAGGCTAAGTTTCTGGTTCACTTCTTTTTCCCGTGATTTTAATAACTGAGGAAGCCTCGAAGCCGGTATAATCTCCTGGATAGACCTGTCGAGGACGGCCTCCTTGTCCATACCCAAAATTTGTTCGGCACTGCGATTTACAAAAGAGACTTTGGCATCAGGTGTAATTACAATCATTCCATCGTGAATGCTGTTTAAAATAAGATGCTGATTCTCTGTCTGACGCTTCAATTCTTGAACGAGTGCTTCTTTTTCTTCAAGCAACTCTGAGGTAATATAAGCAACCGAGCCCGGAATAACAACCGTTCTCTGATTTCGTCGAGTTCTGATCTCTTCAAATACCCCATCGTTTCCCGTGGCTTCAATTACTATATCTATATTTTTATGTATAAAATCCTGCCAATGAGCGCCTGTTGGAATATGGTAGGACTCTGCTAACCTGAGCCCATTCGCTTCCTGGTTAATATCTGTCACCGCTACAATTTTCATACGATCTGTTTCATTCAGTAGTTTCAACAGGGCTGTTCCACCTTTGCCTGCTCCGACAATCAATACACGTTTCATTATTATCACACCCTGCAATAATTTGCGCATCTTCATCCTACCCTATTATGCACTTTTTAGCAAGCATGATTGTATTCCCACATCCTACTGCATTTGATATACTAAATAATGATTGTTAGAAAAGGAGAAACTAACTATGCGCTTAATTGCTTTACTACTATTAGCCACTCCAGGAATCATTGCGGTTTATGGCATAAAATTAATGCGGGATGCATTATTTGGCGAATTTCACCCTATATTTTTTCACATAGCATTACAAGGAGCTGCCGGTCTTCTATTTTTCTTGGGAGGACTTGCTTTTATTGGCGGATTTATTCTGCATCGTGACAGGAAAAGAAATCTTACTAAAGGTCGCTTTGACCAAAATCGTAGTTCGAAATGAAGGAGTTTTGCTCTGTGACAGAGTTTGAATTATTTAAGAATCAATATCCTTTTGACTTATTAGCTGAAGATGAGTTTGAAGAGGTATTCGGAAATGCTGTAGTAAAAGAATACAGCACGAATGAATTTATTATTCATGAGGACCAGTCCGACAATTCAATTGACATCCATTTCCTCACTTCTGGACTCGCGAATAATATTATGCATCGTTCGAATGGAAAACAGTTGTCTGTACGCTTTTATTATCCAGGGGATTTAATAGGGGTTATGATACTCCTAACCAGTGGCGAAATGAGGTTTTCCGTTCAGGCTTTAGAACCAGTGAAGACCATCTGTTTTGAGCGAGAATCCTTTTTAAAAGTGATGTCTAATAATACACAATTTTCAAAAGTCGTCATGGATGGTATCAGTAATTTAATGAAGAGTCTTTATGATGAAGTTAAATATAAAAGTTCGACTACTGATGATCAGGACGACCGTGACCTATATAAAAAGCGTGCCGACGCCTATATGGAACCCCCTACATTTATACATCCCGAGTCTTCCATTGAAAAGGCAGCTCGAATGCTACAACAGCAGAAAATTGAAGCTTTAATAGTAAGTGATGATCAAAAATCGATGCTTGGTATGATAGGGTACGGTGAAATCCTTCGGGCCTATTTCGAAAACGACCACAATAACCCTGTTAAGGCCTATATGTCTCAGGAAGCCTACGAAATTAACGAGCAAGAGTTCATCTATGACGCTCTTAGTTACTTGAAACACCACCCTACTGAAATCATTCCAGTACTTCATAAAGATAAAATTGTAGGTATCCTGCGCCAATCATCCTTTTTCACTATTAAAAACTCAGTTTATTTCGATCTTACCTATCGAATTTCTAATGCAACAACAATCCAAGAAATCATTGAACTTTCTCCAACCTATAACCAGAGGTTTCAAAAGTTCATCGCGAGCCTAATTGAGGATAATATGTTTGCCTACGATATTGCTGAGCTTATGACCAATTATAACGATCGTATTCATAAACAGGTTGTACAAATCGCTGAAGATGAAATGATTGCGGAAGGCTATGGCGCCCCCCCCATCAACTATTGCTTTTTGGTCATGGGAAGTGAAGGACGTAAAGAGCAGGCTTTTTCGACTGATCAGGATAATGGAATGATTTTAGCTGATTACAACCATTCCAAGCATAAAAACAGAATAAGTGATTATTTTGAGCGCTTTACTACAAAAATTAATGATATGTTAAATGAATGTGGATTTCCGTATTGTAATGGTGGAATTATGGCAAAAGAAGAGAAATGGCGTAAACAAATGACAGAATGGCATACGAATGTAGATACTTGGATAGAAAAAATGGATGCAGAGGAAATTCGTGACTTTACAATCTTTATGGATTTCCGGCCGATATTTGGAGATTATTCGCTCGCTTACGAGCTGAAAAAATATGTTACCAAAAGAGTACAGAAATCATTAAGTCTTCATCAGCTTCTAATGAAAGACACTCTTAGGTTCCGCGTCCCCGTCCAGCCTTTCGGACGCATATCGGGTGTTGGAAAAAAGCGCACTCTTAATTTGAAAAAATCTGCTATCATGCAGGTCGTTAATGCTGTGAGAATCTACAGCATGAAATACGGCATTGAAAACATCAATACCGTCAGCCGCCTGAACGCATTAGCTGAACATGAACGGTTCCACCCAAGAGATGTAGAGAATGCCAAAACTGCTCTTCACCGTTTAATGCTATTTCGATTAAAAGAAAACCTGAAGCAGCTGGAAAATGAAGAAGTTCTGTCCAATGATCTAAAACTCACTCAAATGAACAAAGAGGAGCGTCGTTCGCTGCGAGAAGCATTGATTATAGCAAAACGTCTTCAGCAGGTGCTGGAATTGAGTTATAACCGGAATAGGGTGATGTAATGCTACCTGTGGACCTCCAGATCTTAAAATATATTTTATTTGAAAAGCCTATTTACTATTATAAAATTAAACCTTATTTAAAGTGGAAGAGTTATGAAAATCTCCACCACCAGCTGCAAACAAACGAACCCGATTTTAGTATTACCAGGAAAAACCTTAATGAAGCAGATTATACTATTTTCGATCTCGAAACCACTGGGTTTCTTCCTGAGATCGGCCACGAAATCATCTCAATTGGTGCCGTAAGAATCAGCGGCCTTGATTCATGCTATCGCAAGAAACTTCATCAGGTTATCCGTCCAATCAGACCGGTAAACAAGCAGACATTGAGATTAACTGGTCTAAACAAAGAACGTCTTAAAAACTCGAGTCCTTTTATTGAGGGATTCCAAAATTTCCTAGATTTTAGTGAAGGGTCAATTCTGGTCGCTCATCCAGCAAAATTTGATATGAGATTTCTCCAAGCGATGTTAAAACGATGGAAACTGCCAGCTTACCATCCGCCGGTTCTTGATTCCCATTTAATGGCTCAATGGCTGTTTCCTGACATTAAACACCAGCTTGATCCACTGCTTAAACACCTCGGAATCGAAAAGCGCGAGCGCCACCATGCTTTAAACGATGCTATTATGACCTCTGAATTATTCACTCACCTCATGCGTTTAACAATGAATGAGGGAATAAACACAGCAGAAGAATTACAAAATTTGCTGCGTTGTCACAACTAAAAAAGTAAGGATTTGAATTCAAGAAAAATTAAGGGAATACATTATAATAGGAGTAAAAATAAAACGCACAGATCAACTATCTGTGCGTTTTTGTATGCTAATTGTAGCGCTTTTTAATTATTGTTCAAAAAAATTCTTGTAAAGGGATTGAACAGCGGCTGTAAGTGATTCAGATCTTACACCAAACATCATGGAGACTTCGGAAGACCCCTGGTTAATCATTTCAATATTAACCCCTGCCTCCTTAAAAGCTGTGGCAGCTTGGCTAGCTATCCCTACAGCCTGGTTCATACCTTCCCCAACAATCATAATCATAGCCATATCTCTCTCAATAAGTACCATATCAACATCCAATTCATCTTTGATCCGCTGAACCACTACTTCTTCCTTCTCTTTTGGAAGCTGATAATCCCTGAGAATGACAGACATATCGTCTATACCAGAAGGTGCATGTTCAAACGAGACCTCTTCATCTTCCAGAATCTGTAGTAAGCGGCGTCCAAACCCGATCTCTCTGTTCATTAAGAATTTACTTACATAAATATTTACAAAGCCATGGTCGCTTGCTATACCAACTACGTGACCTTCTCGGTCCGGCTGTTCTGCAACTATCATTGTTCCAGGAGCTTCTGGATTGTTGGTATTCTTTATGCATACTGGAATTTTTTCTCTGAAAGCCGGGATTAGCGCTTCATCATGAAAAACTGAAAACCCAGCATAAGATAATTCACGCATTTCCCTATAGGTAAGAGAAGTCAGCTGTTTTGGCTGATCTACAATTTTTGGATTCACACAATATACAGAATCTACATCCGTAAAGTTTTCATAAAGATCCGCTTTAACCCCAGCAGCTACTATGGCTCCCGTTATATCTGAACCGCCGCGAGAAAATGTAACTAGCTGTCCATTGGGAGTAAAGCCAAAGAATCCTGGGATAACTAAGACTCCTTCACGCTCTCTCAATTGATAAAGCCTCTCAAAACTCTCTTCGTGTACAAGAGCACCCCCCAATTGATTACGAACGATTATTCCTGCATCCTTAGGGTTAACATAAGACGCTTTTTGGTTTCTAGATGTTAAGAAGGCGCTTATCACTAAGGCCGATCCATCTTCACCGCAGGATTTCAAAGCATCCATCCCATGAGGTACACCCTCCTTAATCAAGTCCATTGCATCATCAATCTTAGATTGGACAGCCGTAAAGACTTCCTCTCGCAGATCAAGTTCATTAACATTACTGCGAAATCGATTTAATACTTGATCATAAACGTTTCTGTCAAAAGAAGCCCCACGTATTGACTCCCCAAGTTTGATGAGAAGATCCGTTACTTTTTCATCTCCACCATATCGTTTACCTGGTGCAGACACTACAATAACACTTCTTTCACTATCTGCTTCTATAATGTCCGTAATTTTTTTTATTTGTTCTGCATTAGCTACAGAACTTCCACCAAATTTCACTACCTTCATATGTAAACACCCCATTAATCAACAAAGTTACTAATAATTAAGAATTGTATCACAAATCAGCCTTAAAAATGAACCTAAATGGTTTAAAAACCTAAGTTATCATTTTTTATTTTTTCAAAATGGAAGCAAATCCCATAGTGAATGATGTATAATAGGTGCAGGTTTAAATATATGTAATTTTTTGGAGAAGGAGGTCAGAATTTGATGGTGTATAGAAGGGATGGTTTTGGTGGATCAAGATTTTATCCTGAAAACGGTGAAATAGAAATATTGTGTACATTTGTTGAAACGGGGCATCGCTATGTGATCCTTCAGTATTTAGAATTGCCTTTTAGTTATCGACTTATAAAAAGACATGGGATTCATCTGCTGGATGATAGAGCTCATCTTTGCCTAATTCCCTATCTAAATGCCATAGATCAAGGAGTATACGATAATCCTATCCTTGCTCATGATATACATAAGATAATGTCTTGAACTATCCCACTTACTCGCTCCTCTTTAAAGCGGAACCTTCCTAAGAGCACAAAACTAATGGTTTGTTCATTAATTAGGCTAGTCACGACATTTAAAAGAATATATAGGACGATGGTAGGTGATGGCCTCCACAGGACTTAAATCTCCAGGTTCTAACGGATAAGTTTATTAGGGAGTCTTCTGCCGAAATTGGATAAAATGAGTAAAGGTCAACTATCACCAAAACCTTCCTATAAGTAATGGTTAAAAAAATAAAAAACCTTCTATTATCGGATGGGTGAGCTTCACCCGATAATAGAAGGCTTGAGAAGGCGTTATTTAAAATTTTCTAATTTATTCTTTTAACACGAGTTACGAAGCCTTATGTTCTAACCGTAAACGATCTGCAACCATCGCAATGAATTCGCTGTTTGTCGGTTTGGCCTTTGTAGTCGAAATAGTGTAGCCGAATAAAGAAGATATAGCATCAATATTCCCACGATTCCAAGCAACTTCAATCGCATGACGAATAGCGCGTTCGACTCTTGAGGCTGTAGTATTATATTTTGTTGCGATGTCAGGATAGAGGACTTTTGTAATTGAGCCAAGTAGTTCAAGGTCACGGTAAACCATTGTAATCGCTTCACGTAAATATTGATATCCTTTGATATGAGCCGGGACACCAACTTCATGGATGATATGTGTGATACTGGTATCAAGATCAGGCTTTTTAGATTTGGTTGATGTGTAACTGCTGCCAAGTGCACGGTTAATCGGGTCTCCCGCATGCTTGATTTGTCTTACCTGTTCTCCAAGATGATCCAGGTCAAAAGGCTTCATCATAAAATAAGCAGCACCTAGTTCTACAGCTTTTTTAGTTACTTCTTCCTGGCCAAAAGCCGTGAGCATAATTACTTCAGGCTGTTTATCAAATTCTTTAAGCCTTCCAAGTACTGCCAGTCCATCTAAATGAGGCATAATAATATCTAGAATTAAAACCTCCGGCTGTTTCTCTTCCACCATCTGAAGACAATCCTTACCATTATAACTGGTACCAATCACATCAATATCATTTGTGTCATCAAAATATTCCTGAAGAAGTTTGACTAACTCCCTATTGTCATCTGCTAAACAAATTCGTGTTTTTTCCATTTACCTTCCTCCTTACAAAATTATCCTCTTCTGCTTGAATACATATATTCGACATTGAGGAAATCTATCCCTTTTCATTATAACAAATAAATTTCAAAAATAGATGATATCTTCAAAATGCTTAAAAATACTTACAAAATCGCAGTTATTCGACATTTATAATACACTTGTGTCGAATTTTGTCGAATAAAAAAAGGCTCTCTGAGAGCGCCTTTTTTTAACTTGCTTTTTGTTGTTTTTCATATATTTCAATACCGGCTTCTTGAAGCATCCACTCAATATGAACACCATATCCGCTAGTGGGATCATTAACGAACACATGAGTAACTGCACCAATAATTTTTCCATTTTGAATAATAGGGCTTCCACTCATTCCCTGTACAATTCCACCCGTCTTATCAAGCAAATCAGGGTCGGTAATTTTTACTATCATACCTTTTGTTACAGGGCTTTTCTTAGGCATGTTGCTGACAATTTCTACATCGAATGTCTGCATCTTATCTCCATCTAACACTGTAAGAATTTTAGCAGGACCTTCCTCTACCTGTTCAGCATATCCAACAGGCAGACCGTCAGGATACGTTTTATTATCCATAGATCCGTCCAATTCTCCAAAGATGCCAAAAGAAGTATTCTTAGTTATTGTTCCTAAACGATCATCTTTTATGGAGAATTTAGCCCGCTTCTCACCAGGCACTCCCTGACTTCCTTTTTCAATGGAAGTAACATGCGATCGTACAATAGTGCCTTCATGAATTTCAATTGGCTTTTTTGTATCCATATCTGAAATGACATGGCCTAAAGCTCCATATTTTTTACTATCTGGATGGTAGAACGTCATTGTTCCAATCCCAGCTGCAGAATCACGGATATATAATCCAATCTGATATTCGTTTTCTTGTTTGTTAAACGATGGATTTATCGTAGTGGTCATAATCTCTTTATTTCTTTTTAACGTAAATTCTATGGCTTTTCCATCTTTTCCTGCATCTTTTACCAGGGATGACAGATCCTCCATACTATTGAGTTCCTCACCATTTCCTTTTAACAAAATATCCCCGACTTGAACACGGGCGTCTTCACCTGGAGAGGTTTTCTCATCCGCTTCTCCCGTTACAAGGTGGTGTCCTACGACCAGGACTCCTTTTGTGTGTAATTCTACGCCTACCGATTGTCCACCAGGGATCAATCGGATATCCTTCATCTTTTTAATGTCCGTTTTCTTCAAAGGAACGCCGGCAAATTCATGAAAAACCTGGTTGTCATTTGTAGATGAAAATGCTGTCCAGGCCTCGTCAGGGTGACTCGAAACCGGTGCTGCCTCTATTTCATCAGAAGTACTTACTTTCACTTCTGTTGGAATAGCTAAATATTTCTGAAGGGGGCTGAATAAAGGTAATATAAGCATCAACAGCAGGAGAACAGAACCACATATATGTTTACTTGTCAACTTATAATTCAAGGGTTCAACACTCCTTATTACTCCAGTACCAACTTTCTTGGCTTACTTATAATGTGGTCTTCAAAGACAGTTTTTAAACAAGTATAAACTGAGTAAATATAGTACCGATTCCCTTGAAATGAAACATTCACCATAGTATAAATTAACGGATTAAGATAATCCTATTCCTGTCCCATTAAAAAAAACGTATGGATAAATCCATACGCTTATTTTCCCCAAATTATGGTCATATCATTTATTTAATTTATGTTTATGTGCCATTTCCAACAATTCTCTTGCATGTTCAAGTGTTGTCTCCGTTAATTCTGCTCCTGTAATCATTCGTGATAATTCATCAGCTTTTTCCTGATGGGATAATTCCGTAACTCCTGTGTAAGTACGATCATTATCCACCCGTTTCTCAATTCTTACATGAGTATCTGCCATGGCAGCCACTTGAGGTAAATGAGAAATACAAAGAACTTGCGACCCTTCTGATATACCATAAATTTTCTCAGCTATAGCTTGAGCTACACGCCCGCTTACTCCCGTGTCTACTTCATCAAAAATGACACTTGTTACTCCTTGATGTCGAGAGAATATACGTTTAAGAGCCAGCATAATTCTAGACATTTCCCCTCCGGAAGCTACTTTATGTATTTCTCTTAGAGGTTCACCTGGATTCGTTGTAATTAAAAATTTAACATAATCAAATCCGTTGGATTGTAGGCGTACTGGCTTACCATCTAATACTGGATCAGTTTGTCGCCCTTCTTTTATAGAGATATCAACATCGAAAGCAGCTTTTTCTAAATATAAATCCTTTAACTCGTCATGAATATAACCAGTCAACAATTCTGAAACACGCTTACGGGTATCATGAAGATCCTTTGCTTCTAATACCGCATCCTGCCCAAGTTCATCAATTTGACTCTCCATATTGGCAAGTCGTGAATCTTTATTTCTAATCTCATCGATTTCTTCTTCTATTCTAGATGCATATTCCAGCATCTCCTCCACGTCTGCACCATACTTCTTCTTTAAACGATTCAATTCATTCAACCTGGTTTCAATTTGATTTAACCGTTCAGGATCAAACTCCAAGTTCTCCATTTGTGAACTTAATTGAAAGGTTAATTCCTCGATTAAATAATAGGAATTGGAAAGTTCTTCAGACATTTTAGATAAACTATCGTCAAAGTCAGCTGTGCTTTCAAGAGAGGTCATAGCATGGCTTAGCCAATCAAGGCCTTTTTGCTCTCCATAAAGAGAATAATAAGCGTCATGGATGCCTTGATAAATCTTTTCATAATTATTTAATTTGGTTCGCTCTTCACTTAACTCCTCGTCTTCTTTCGGCTGAAGTTCAGCTTCCTGGAGTTCTCGAAGCTGGAAATCTAATAGATCAAGACGCTGAGCCATTTCCTGTTCATTTTCGCTCAGTTCTTTATATCGATTCACTAACGTACGATATTTTTCATATACCCTTCGATATTCCTGCATCGAGGACTTCATTTCAGAGGATGCAAACAAATCCAGAAGTTCAATGTGCCTTTCTGGATCCATTAGCGATTGCGTCTCATGTTGACTATGGATATCAATCAGAGTCCGGCCAAATTCTTTTAGTATTCCGAGAGTTACTAATTTACCATTAACCCGGCAAATACTTTTCCCTTGGTGGGTAATGGCACGGTTAAGTACAACCATTCCGTCTTCACTAATATCTACACCGAATTGTTCGGTCTTGTTGTGAATAGGATGGTCCGGTTCTACAGTAAATAAACCTTCAATTTCAGCTTTTTTTGCTCCATGACGTACAAACTCAACAGATCCTCTTCCACCGGATAATAATTGAATAGCATCAATGATAATTGACTTACCCGCACCTGTTTCACCTGTTAATACTGTCAAACCTTCTTTAAAAGTGATTGAAATATGATCGATGATTGCAAAATCACGAATTGATAATTCAGTTAGCATGAAACGCTCCACCTCAGTTATAGCATATTTAGCAATTGTTCACTTATAGTTTCAGTCTGTTGCTCACTTCGGCAGATGATGAGACAAGTATCATCCCCGCAAATTGTACCCATTATTTCTTCCCATTCTAGATTATCTACAAGTGCTCCAACAGCATTCGCATTACCAGGAAGTGTTTTTAGAATGATAAAGTGTCCTGCTCGATCTATACTAACGAAAGCATCCATCATTAAGCGCTTGAGCTTTTCAAACGGGTTGAAGCGTTGATCCGCCGGGAGACTGTATTTGTAACGGCCATCCATCATTGGCACTTTCACAAGATGCAGTTCCTTAATATCACGGGAAACTGTCGCCTGTGTTACGTTATAACCCATTCCCTTTAATCGATCCACCAGTTCATCTTGTGTTTCAATATCATCATTGGTAATCAACTCTCGTATCTTTATGTGACGCTGTCCCTTGTTCATGGTAATCCTCCGTTTCAAAAACCATCCAAAGTAAAAGGGCTATTAAAAAAGCCCCTTCAAACCTGTTTTATCCATTGTGTGCTTCATGCGCGTTTTTAACCACGTCATCCACCTCAGCCTTGGTTAGTTCCATTCTGGCCCCATCAAGACAAAGATGTACTAAAAATTCTATATTTCCATCTCCTCCTGTAATAGGAGAAAAGGTTAATCCCTTCGAAGAAAAGCCATGCTGTTTAGCGAATCCGAGAATATTATGAATGACATCAGTATGAACCTTGGCATCTTTTACAATCCCTTTTTTGCCAACCTGTTCCCGACCTGCTTCAAATTGAGGTTTAATGAGTGCTGCCACATCTCCTCCTAGAATTAGGAGCTTGGCAAGAACAGGCAGAATAATACGCAGAGAAATAAATGATACATCGATAGATGCGAATTCAGGTTGGCCATAAGCTAAATCTTCCATTGTTACATAACGAAAGTTTGTCCGTTCCATCACTAGGACTTGAGGGTGGTTTCTCAATCCCCAGTCAAGCTGATTATAACCAACATCTATCGCATAGCTCATTTTAATCCCGTTTTTTAGACCACAATCAGTAAAGCCCCCCGTAGATGATCCAATGTCAATCATTACCTTATCTTTAACATCAATATTAAATTCTTTGAGAGCTTTTTCCAGTTTAAGCCCACCTCTGCTTACATAAGGAATAGCTTTCCCTTTTACCGTGATCGGAAGGTCTTCATCTACTTTTACTCCAGGTTTGTCCAGACGTTCTTGTTCTGAAAAAACCAGCCCGGCCATTATTGTGCGTTTTGCCTTTTCTCTTGTTTCAATATATCCTTTTTCCACTAATAAAACATCTAAACGAATTTTTCTTCCCATTTATTAAGCCCTCTGCTGTTTAGTCGGAATCATTTCTTTTAAATTTTCAATTATTTTTTCCTTCGTTAAACCGATTTCTTCCCACAGTTCAGGTACATTTCCATGTTCTATAAAACGATCTGGAACGCCCATACGTCTTATCCATTGAGACCTGTACCCTTCTTCTGCCGCAAATTCCAAGACACTAGACCCAAAGCCACCTTGTAGCACTGCTTCCTCAACAGTAAGTACAGGAATGTCTTTTTTCATAAGATCATGAAGCATGGAATTATCCAGAGGTTTCATAAATCTGGCATTCACAACACACACAGATAGCCCTTCTTCTTCAAGCTGTTCACTTGCTTCTAGAGCCATTTTGATTGTCGTCCCAAAAGTTAGAATAACTCCGTCTTTTCCATCTTTAAGAACTTCCCAGCTGCCAATCGGGATGGTGTGGAGTTCTTCATCTACATTCACGCCTTCCGCATTACCCCGAGGGTACCGTATAGCAATTGGGCCATCATCATACTTAACCGCGGTATGCACGAGATGTTGAGCCTCATTTTCGTCTTTTGGCATGGAAATGACCATATTAGGAACGGAGCGGAGGAAGGATATATCAAACACCCCCTGATGGGTTTCACCGTCGGCTCCAACAAGTCCGGCACGATCAATACCAAAAATCACATTCAGGTTTTGTCTGGCAACATCGTGAATAACTTGATCGTATCCCCTTTGGAGGAAGGTTGAATAAATAGCCAGGAAGGGTTTCATGCCCTGGGTAGCCAAACCTGCCGATAGTGTAGTAGCATGCTGTTCTGCAATACCTACATCATATAATCGATCAGGAAACTCCTCACCGAATTTTTCAAGTTTAGATCCAAGAATCATAGCAGGCGTTACAGCGACAATGCGGTTATCTGTACGTGCTTCTTTGCTTAGCGCTTCACTAATTACAGAACTCCACGCCGGAGGAGCTGAAGATGGTTTTATTTTTTCTCCAGATTCAATCTTATAAGGGCCTACACCGTGCCATTTATCTTTAACGTCATTTTCAGCTGGGTGATACCCTTTGCCTTTTTGAGTCATAACGTGAACAATGACTGGACCCTCGGTTTTTTTCGCATAGTTTAAGTTTTCCATCAGATCTTCAAAATCATGTCCGTCTACCGGACCGTAGTAAGTAAAGCCAAGTTCCTCAAAGAACATTCCCGGCACAACGAAATATTTCATACTATCTTTTAAACGCTCTGCGGCTTGAGCAATTCTTCCACCCACGGCAGGAATCTTCTTAAGCAGCCATTCCAAATCATCTTTAGCACGATTGTACTTCCCTGCACTTCTCATTCGTCCTAAAGCTCCATGAAGAGCGCCGACGTTCTTAGCTATCGACATTTCATTATCATTAAGGATAACGGTTACGCTCTTTTTCTCATGACCAATATGGTTCAGTGCTTCAAGAGCCATTCCTCCCGTCAATGCACCATCCCCAATTACCGGGAGGATAGAATGGTCTTCATTTTTTAAATCACGTGCAATCGCCATCCCCATAGCAGCGGATAAGGAGGTAGAACTGTGCCCTGTTTCCCAAATGTCATGTTCACTCTCAATCCTTTTTGGAAAACCGCATAAACCTCTATACTTTCGTAATGTACTGAATTGGTCTCCGCGCCCAGTAAGTATCTTATGAATATAAGACTGATGCCCGACATCCCACAACAACCGGTCCTGCGGGCTGTTATAAACTTTATGCAGAGCAAGTGTAAGCTCTACCACACCCAGGTTAGCGCCTAAATGCCCACCCGTAGTGGCAAGATTGCCAATTAAAAACTGTCGCATTTCCTCTGCTAAATCTTCAAGTTGTTTTGTGTTCATTTCCTTCAGTAGTGAAGGATTATCAATTTTACTCAGATCCATTAATGGACCCCCTTGTAATTATCTTGTTTTTTTATTGGATGACGACGCGCTTGATAAGATCCTGATTTTTGTAGTTGACTCCAGCCATGCAATGACTCTTGCGGCGAAGAAAATGATTTTAGTTGAGGAGTTAATGGCAAAGAATTTACCTAATGCTTTGCCACCTACAGTAAGTGCCGCTACTATACTCGTTAAAATTACAGATATCGTAATCTGTACTGTAGAACCATCATTGTATCCTAATACGTTTACCACTTGCAGAACTACAATCGCTGATGCCGTCCCACTTACTATACCAGAAATATCTCCAATAACATCGTTACAAAAACTAGCAAACCTATCAGCGTTCCTAACGATAATGATGGCTTCCTTTGCTCCTGATACTTTTTCTGATGCCATCGCGTGGAAAGGCTTCTCATGAGCAGCTGCGGCTGCTATTCCTAACATATCAAATATAACACCTGTGAACACAATAATGAAAACGATAACAAGCCCAATAAACCATATAACTTCACTTAAAACGGAAGATGATATAACTGAAAAAATAGCCGCTAACACGAATGTGATAACGGCAATACTTAAACTGAATTTTAAGGATTTTTTTAATTTATTGTCCATTCTCAACCTCTATATCCTTTAATTGACTTCATTATGTAGCGAAAGGAATGGTCACGTAACAGGTAAAAATTGCGGCTTAGGTCTAGTAGGTTTTCCCAATTAAGCACCGAGTGTCACCACTCTGGCGGTTCCCCTTTAAGCTCAACTCAGCTCCGTTTCCGAAAGCTGGACTAGATTGCCACTTAGTCCGCACTATAATTCCTGTTACATGTACTAAATAGAACAGCCTAGGGGATTTCCCCAACAGCCTTTAACCGATCCTTAGCCTCTTTTGCAGTTCTGATTTCATGTAGCTTACACATCAAGTCTTCAGTGGCCATCCGAAGTACTATGACATTCATTAACTATAATCCCCTCAGAACCACTCAAGGCAGGCTACGCTGCGCATATAGATATTACTCCATATACTGCAGGTTCATACCCCATTCCATAAGGACCCCTGGCTCAGGGATCCTTACAGAGATGGGCCTCCGCGGAAGCAGGGTCAACGCCCACATGCCTTTGTGGATCGCCCTGCAACCTTAACTCCCAGCATCGACCCAAGGCTGGGCGCCTCAAGCCAACACAAGGAACTTCATCGATATGCCCTTTGGCGGATTTTTAGGCCCGCCTTCAGGACCGGAGGGCCGACTAGAATACTGCACCATTCCTTACTAATCATAATATATCACATTCTAAATCCGTGCTCAATCTAAAACGTTTTTAATGATCGCGACTGCTTAAATAGTGGATGAGCTCAGATAAAATCGTCTGGTTTACACCTGCGTTTTTAAGTGCAGCTTGAGCCGTTTCCACATAAGATTCCATTTGCTCACGAGCTCCGATAAGACCTAGCAACTGGGGGTAAGTACTCTTTCTATTGCCTTCATCACTACCAACGGGTTTCCCAATTTTTTCAGCATCACCTGTTACATCTAAAATATCGTCCTGAATTTGAAAAATCAGCCCCAGGGCTACCCCCATTTTATTCATTTCTTCGAATTTTTCATCTGAAGCATTTCCGAGAAACGCGCCTGCAATAATAGCAAATTTCAACAACTTACCAGTCTTTTTTTTGTGAATATTCTCTAACTCTTCAAGTGATATTTGTTTGTCTTCGCTGAGCATGTCCTGCATTTGACCTTCAACCATACCTGAGGCGCCGCTGGCTTTGGATAATTCTTGTATCAGAAAAACCCTTTCCCGATCATTAAGCTCTTGATCATTCACAATAATTTCAGAACTTAAGGTAAGTAGCGCGTCTCCAGCAAGAATAGCTGTGGCCTCATCAAAGCGGCGGTGGCTCGTGGGTAACCCTCTTCGGAAATCATCATTATCCATCGCAGGAAGATCATCATGAATCAAAGAATAGGTGTGGATCATTTCAAGTCCGCAGGCAACAGCCATGGCCTTATCGGCTTTTGCACCAAAAGCTTCAGCTGTAGCTAATAAGAGAATAGGACGTAATCTTTTTCCACCCGCTTCAATGGAGTAAAGCATAGCATCCTGAAGCCGGCCAGGAACGGTATAATCCCTTACATAGTGAATTAATTGCTCATTGATCAGCTGCCGCTTCTCTAACAGATAATCTGATAAAATCACAGTCATTCTTCTTCCTGGATAGAGAAAGATTCAAATTCGCCGTGTTCGTTCAGGATCTGCTGCATTTGATTTTCTACATTTCCTAATTTTTCACTGCAGATTTTAGACAGCTTCATGCCTTCTTGATAATACTGTATAGCTTTTTCAAGCGGCACTTCTCCTGTTTCCAATTTTTCAACCAGTTCTTCCAGCTGCTTCATTGCTTCTTCAAAACTCAGCTGCTTTTCTTTTTCGCTCATTCTTCATCCTCCTCTACGTCCAAAACTTCACAATTGATGGTACCATCGTGAACTTTCAAGGCTAACCTTGCACCTTGTTTTACGTGACTTGTTTCTTTAACAACATTTCCATCTTCTTTAAATGGGATAGCGTATCCTCGCTTCATAATTTCTAGCGGGTTCAGCAAAGATAATTTATCAAGACGATTATGAAACTGATCTTTTTTAGAATTTAATGCTTCTTTAAAGCGAAGCTGTAATTGCCTGGTCTGTTTGTTCAATCGGTCTTTACTTTCTTTAATTTGAGTCCCTGGACCCTGCTGCTTTAACCGATTACGAATATTCTTCCATTTTTCAGTCTGCTGTGAGTGGATCAGTTTCATCTGCATGGAGTGTCTTTCCATCATACGATCCAGGTCCTGTTCTTTCTGACGCAGCAGCTGTTCTGGATATTTAAAAGCGTAAGACTTTTGTAACCTATTCAGTCTTTGTCTGTCTTCTACTGATCTGGACTCCATGAACCGCATGAGGCGGTGCTTCAATGAACGAACATTGTCTTGCAGTTCTATTAAGGAAGGAACCGCCAGCTCTGCTGCACCTGTAGGTGTAGCGGCTCTCAGGTCTGCTGCAAAATCACTAATTGTCGTATCCGTTTCATGGCCAACAGCGGAAATAACAGGAATAGAAGAATCAGCAATGGCTCTTGCGACAATTTCCTCATTAAAGCCCCATAAGTCTTCAATCGAGCCCCCTCCACGCCCAACAATCAAAACATCACAATCAAGGTTATGATTGGCATATTGAATGGCGTTGGCCACTGATGTGGCTGCTCTTTCACCTTGAACGAGGACAGGAAGAATTGAGACGGGGACCACAGGATATCTACGTTTAATGGTCGTTAAAATATCTCTGACAGCTGCTCCTGTAGGTGAGGTAATAACACCAATGTGGTTTGGATAAGCAGGAATGTTTTTTTTACGTTCTAATGCGAAAAGGCCCTCTTGTTCAAGTTTTTCCTTTAATTGCTCAAATGCTAAGTACAACGCGCCAATTCCATCAGGCTGCATTTCTTTTATATAAAGTTGATACTGTCCCATCGGCTCATAAACATTTATTTCGCCTTTAATGAGAACATTCATTCCATTCTCGGGGTTGAATTTAAGGCCTCGATTGTTACCTGCAAACATGACAGCTTGAATCCTTGCAGCATCATCTTTTAAAGATAAGTACATATGCCCCCGACTATGGTGCTTGAAGTTTGAAATTTCTCCCCTAAGCCAGACGGTCTTTAGATGTGGATCTCCCGAAAGTTTACGCTTAATGTATTTAGTGAGTGCCGTTACCGTAAGATATTGGTCGTTCACACGAAAGTCCCCTTACTGATTATTGTGTATTCGTTTTGCAGCTTTAATCGTGTTGTGTAAGAGCATGGTGATGGTCATCGGTCCTACTCCTTTAGGTACAGGAGTGATGTAAGAAGCTTTTTGACGAGCGGATTCAAATTGTACATCCCCAGTCAATTTCCCCTCTACGCGATTTACACCCACATCAATTACGACAGCTCCTTCGCTAATATCATCCGCCGAAATTAAACCTGGTTTTCCGGCAGCCACAATTAATATATCCGCTTTTTTCGTGTGCTCCCGTAAATTTTTTGTACGGGAATGGCAATGAGTTACGGTAGCATTTTCATTTAGCAAAAGCTGTCCTACCGGTTTGCCAACGAGATTACTTCTCCCAATGATTACTACGTGCTTTCCTTCCAGACTGATATCTGCCCGCTCAAGCATCACCAAAATCCCGTAAGGAGTACAAGGGTAAAACGTCTCCTGTCCTGTCATCATCTTACCCACATTACTAGGATGGAAGCCATCTACATCTTTTTTCGGATCTATGGCTTCAATTACTTTTTGGTCTGCAATTTGGGAAGGCAAAGGCAGCTGAACCAGAATTCCATGAACAGTTTGATCCTGGTTCAGCCTTTCGATAAGTTCTAACAGTTCTTGTTCTGATGTCGTTTCCGGCAGTTCAATTAATTCGGAGTCCAGTCCTACTTTTTCAGAGGCTCGTTGTTTCCCTCTTACATATGACATAGATGCCGGGTCCTCTCCTATAATAACCACTACTAGTTTCGGATGAATTCCGTTTTCCTTTAATCCCTTAACTTCTTCTTTCATCTCTTCCCTAAGCTCTTCGGCCAATTGTTTTCCATAAATTACTTCAGCTGACATTTCGCATCCCCCTTGCTTATATTTAGATCATTTTAGAGAGTACACCATTCACGAACTTTCCGGATTCTTCCTCACCGAAAATCTTCGCTAATTCTACGGCTTCATTGATCGCTACTTGTGATGGAACATCTTCATTGTACTTTATTTCGTAAGCTGCCATTCTTAAGACCGTTTTTTCTACCTTCGGAAGTCGAGAAAAGGTCCAATTTACCAGGTTGTCCGAGATCCATTGGTCAATCTCTGTCTGATGATTTGCTACACCGTGTACCAAATCATGCATAAAAGCATCGACCACAGGCTCCTCAATTACATGTTGAATCGCTTCCTCGATATCGATCTCACTATTGTTGATTTGAAAAAGCGCCTGAAAAGCCTTTTCTCGTGCTGCACGTCGTTTCATGTTCATTCTCCTTTTAGGTAATATCCGTTTGCATAATAACATTTTAGTACAATAAAAGCCATTCCAACCTGAGGATTCAGAAACTCAATTTAGAAGATGAAAAGGCCGGAAAGGGAAATGGCTCCCTTTTCCGGCCTCCTGCTAAACTTCTTCACCGATGATTTCGTCTTCCTTCGCTTCAATTTGTACTCCTACAATATGGACATTTATTTCATTGATCTCAAGTGCTGTCATATTTTTGAGTGCTTGACGAGTATTGTCCTGTATTTTTTGAGCCGTATCGGGAATTGAAATTCCGTAGTCCATAACAACATAGGCATCTATAAGTATTCCACCTTCTGTAAGCTCTACTTTAACACCTTTACCATGGTCTTTTTTTCCCAGACGCTCAACAACTCCAGAAGCGAAATTACCACGCATGGAAGCTACACCGGCTACTTCAGAAACTGCTATACCGGCAATTACTTCTATGACTTCAGGAGCAATCTCGATATTACCAAGTGTCGATCCATCCGTCACATTCAACAATTGCTTCTCACTCACAATGACCACTCCTTTTATTCTTCATCCTTCATTATAGTATATTTCTCAAGAAACATTGTGTTAAAGTCTCCGCCCACAAAAATTTCATGCTCCATCATACGCTGATGGAATGGAATTGTTGTGTGCACTCCTTCTATAATAAATTCATCCAGCGCTCGTTTCATCCTTTGGATCGCCTCGTCGCGATCTCGTCCATAAGAGATGAGTTTAGCTACCATTGAATCATAATAAGGAGGAATCATATACCCTGGATAAGCAGCAGAATCAACACGTACTCCAAACCCGCCCGGAGGAAGATACATATCAATACGCCCCGCTGAAGGCATGAAGTTCTTGAATGGATCTTCTGCGTTAATACGGCATTCAATCGCCCATCCCTCAAACTTGATCTCTTCTTGGGTAAAGGAAAGTTTTTCATTGTTAGCAATTAAGAGCATCTCTTTAATTAAGTCCACACCTGTTACCATCTCTGTTACAGGATGCTCGACTTGTATTCGAGTATTCATTTCCATAAAGTAGAATTCTTTCTCTTCTTTATCAAAAATGAACTCTACAGTCCCAGCTCCCGAATAATTAACAGCAAGTGCTGCTTTTACCGCAGCATCACCCATTTGTTCACGAATGTCCTCAGTAACTGCTGGAGAGGGTGTTTCTTCAATGAGTTTCTGTAACCTTCTCTGGATCGTACAGTCACGTTCTCCCAAGTGTACGGCATTTCCATGATTATCTGCCAGCACCTGAATTTCTACGTGACGGAAGTTTTCAATATATTTTTCAATATAGACTCCAGGATTGCCAAAGGCGGTTTCAGCTTCCTGCTGGGTCATACGAATGCCCGTTTTAAGATCATCTTCATCGCGTGCCACTCGTATTCCTTTTCCACCTCCACCGGCTGTTGCTTTAATAATTACAGGATAACCAATCTCTTCCGCAATTTTTAAGCCTTCCGCTTCATCCTTAATGATACCTTCCGACCCCGGAACAATAGGTACACCTGCTTCTCTCATCGTTTCACGTGCGACATCCTTTGTACCCATTTTCTGAATGGCATAGGAAGAGGGTCCAATAAACGTAATATTACACTCTTCACACATTTCAGCGAACTCAGCATTCTCTGAAAGAAAACCATACCCAGGATGAATGGCATCTGTTTCCGAAAGTGTAGCTACACTCATGATATTCGTATAATTCAAATAACTATCTTTACTTAATTTAGGCCCTACACAGTATGCTTCATCAGATAACTGAACGTGAAGAGCCTCTTTATCTGCCTCAGAATAAACCGCCACCGTTTCGATACCCATTTCTTTACAGGCGCGGATAATTCGAACAGCTATTTCCCCTCTATTGGCTATTAAAACTTTTTTAATCAAAATCTCATCCCCCGTTACTTAGACTTTACGCGGAATAATGGTTGTCCGTATTCTACAAGTTCACCGTCTTCTGCAAGAATCTCGACGATTTCCCCGCTGACTTCCGCTTCTATTTCGTTAAATAACTTCATTGCCTCTACAATACAAACCACGCTGTCTTCTTTCACTTGATCTCCAACCTGAACGTAAGCTTCCTGGTCTGGAGAAGGTGATTGATAAAAGGTTCCTACCATAGGAGAAGTAACTTCGGCATCGTAATCAGTTCCCTGCTGCTCGCTCTTACTGGCTTCTTCCGGTTCCGCTTTTTCCTGTACTTCCTGCTTAGCAGGCTCACTCTTCTGTTCTTGCACAGAGACTGACGGAGCAGACTCCTGTACTTTTACAGGTTCTGCAGCTGCCTGGCCTTGTTCCTTTTTCATAGATACTTTAGTTCCGTTAGATTCATAACAAAATTCATCAATGTTTGATTGATCAATGAGTTTAATTAATTCACGTATTTCCTGGACCTTTAACATAGTTGGCACTCCTTTATGTACATAGCTTTTTTATAACTGGTATTAATAATTCCTCTTAACATTTTACGACAGAATACCACTTGACTGCAACTTCCCGGTTGGAAGCGGTTTTATTTTTAACCTGTTCGTGTTTATAAAAACAGGGCATTAGTCCCCGTTTCACTATATAATAAGTTATAAAAAAAGCCCCCTGACATTTTGGTCAGGGGGCTTTCCATCAGTTAGAAGGCTGGAATTGTACTTGGACGCGTTTTTCTCCAAATTCATCTGAGACCATTTGGATAATTTGATTGGTTTCAGATTTTGATAACTCATCAGCTTTTAAGGTTACATGGACCACATCTTCTTCTGCTCGAACTAATACATCTTCATATGGAGCACTCGCTTGGATAGTATTTTCTAATATAGACTCTTTTGATTGATTTTCTTTAATTGTTTCCATTCTTTCTAAGGCTTCATTTTTTTCTTCTGTCGTAAAATTACTCGAAGCTACAATCTCCGATAGCTGTTCTTGAAGCTGATCTCTCTCATTTAGTTTTTCTAAACGGATAGCGGCGAATAGCTCTTCCGTTGAAACCTGTGAAATAACGGAACCGTCAGCAGAGGTTTCAACCCCTTCTACATTCTCTTCACTCTTTCCATCTTCATTCACTTCTGTCCAGCCATCTTCCTGAATAAAGGCCATTTCTCCATTATCAGGGGACGTCATATAATAGACACTTAATACAATTAACAGACTCAACATCGTAAGTAACCAAACGGTTTGTTTTTTAACCAAGAGAACCCCTCCTTATTGTTTAGGCAAGACAGAAATCCGATGACTGGGTACGTCTAACACTCTTGAGACAGCTTCGACCACCCACCCTTTAACTTGAATTTGATCGACCCCCTTAGCGGTGACGAATACACCACTGACCTCTGGTTTGGTCGTTTTAGTGAGTAAAGGAACTTCACGGTCTCCTTGTCGGACCAGGACTAACTGCTGTTCCTTTGAATAATCTTCAATCTCTCTTTCCCCCCCATTCTTATCTGTTTCCTTCGTGGTCTGCTTTCCTATAATTAAATTTTTGTCATACACTTTTTCATGAGTAGCTGATAGATTAATCATAATATCCACAGAACTTACGCCTTCAATGTTCTCAAGAAGTGGTTTTAACTGTTCCTCATATCCCTTTTCCAATTGGTTTATGGAGTCGGTTAATTCGGGTGAATCACCTGCCTCAGAAGATACAGTGGATTTTTCCGCCGTTTCACCTTGCGAAGGCGGGGCGGGTTCATTACTTTGGAACCAGTTACTAGAGAGAATGATCAGAACTCCGATTAATCCAAGACCTATGAAATACTTAGGTTTATTGATTTTTTTTCCTTCTTTAGAAGTCAAAGGTTCTAATAATTTACTCCACCATTTATTCATCCTCTTCCTCCCAGCGGATTTCTATTTGTTCTTTTTCTAATTCCAAGTATTGGGAGACCCAGTTTTGAATGCTTTCCAGCTGCTTATCCTCCTTCGGTGCCTGTTTCTCCATGATGGATATAGAAACATCTTCCACGGACTTACTTTCTTCAAGAGGTTTTATAGTCAGCACCAGCTTGTCCAGTGAATCCATTTGGTAGGGTTCTTGAAGAAAACTTATCTCCAGGTCAACCAGCTGTAAATTCTGCTCTTCTTTAAGCGGGTCTTGAAGCTCAGCTGCCAGTGATTGGGTAACTTGTTCTAATTTATATGCATCTTGTCCTTCAAGTATTTCTTTTTTCTTTTCTTCAATACTATTGTCGAGTGAATCGACTTCCATCTCTTCATTCATCGTGTACTCTGCTTGTTTCAATATCTGATCAGGATTTAAATTCAATAGTTGTAATAGGGGACCCAGAAATATTAATAAGAGAAGTACAGACAGGACTAGACGAGCGTATTTCTTCATTAATCCTGATGGAAGAAGAGCATCAGCAACAATCGCTAAAAGGAGAAATAAAACAATTCTTGTAATCCACTCTATAAAAAGGTTCATCATCCCCACCCTTATCTAACCATCATGGTAATATTACTGGCTGCCACCATGATGACAATGACTAGAAAGAACATCATGGAAACCATTAATAAGGCGGCAAACACATACATGATGTGTCTGCTTATTACATCCATAGCTCGTATGATGGGACCATCCCCTAACGGTTGCAACAAAGCAGCGGCTATCTTATAGATAAGTGCAATAGCAAAAACTTTAAGAGCCGGAAATATGGCGATTCCCAGTAGTATAACTACTCCCGCAATTCCCAGCGTATTTTTCAATACAAGAGAGGCACCTAATATGGTGTCTGTGGCATCGGTAAACAAACGACCCACCACCGGGACAAAATTTCCTGTTACGAATCTTGCCGTCTTCATCGTTACGCCATCCTGAACAGCTGTGACTGTTCCCTGTACAGATATAACGCCTAGAAAGATCGTTAAAAAAATCCCCATGATTGCCAAGCCTGTTTTCCTTAACAACTCTGCCAGCTGATCAACTTTATATGTCTCATTGAGCGACCCAATAATCAGTAGCAAAGCAGAGGAAGTAAACAAAGGAATTAAAAGAAATTTCACAAGAAGACCACTGGACTGCACTAGAGCGACTATAATCGGATGGAAAAAGGAAATAGACATTAAATGGCTGAAAGAAGCCATAATCCCCAGTAAAAGAGGGAGCAGTCCGATCATAAAGCTGCTCATTCTATCAATTGCATCTATCGTGTACTCAATAACCTGCCTGAAACTTTCCAGAGCGAGGGTAAGCAGAACGAGATAGACGACTAAATAAGCGATTTTACTTATTACTGGATTTTCGAAAGAATTCTGAACCGATTGTAGTAATGTACTGAATAGAGTTAAAAATAATAACGAGGCAAGTAATTTACCATTTAACATTAATTCCTGAAAAAAGAATTGAAGAATTCCCGAGAACCAGTCCGACGTCTTCATTGAGCCTTCATTTTGAATGTATTCACGAAAGTTTTTCATATTGAAGGAAGGCATGTAATCTCCATAATCCTGATCGAGCTGCTCCCAGCTTTCCTCGAGCTCTTCAGTAGAAATATAATCCAACATGGAAGGAGCTGCATCGGGATTTTGGGAAGCCGATGAGATCAAAGGAAAACAGAGGATGCCAAGGAGTAAACAGACTATGAAAGATAAACGTTTCATTTCCTACCTCGCTATCTTATCCTAAGTATCCAGGAATAAAGTTTAAAATGGTCTCTATTACTGCCGTTACTATAGGAATTGCAAGCATTAATATGAATAATTTTCCAGCCAGTTCAACTTTAGAAGCTAAGGAATTCAAACCAGCATCTCTGATTAATTGAGCTCCAAATTCTGCAATATATGCGATTCCTATAATCTTCAAAATAGTCTTAAAGTAAATGGGTTCCACCTGAGCTTGCTCAGCCATATAGGAAAGAAGCGTAAATATATGTTTGACCTGATCCAAAATGGATAAGAAGATAATGATTACGGTAAACAAAAGGAGCAGGAAAGCGGCCGAAGATTTATGCTCTTGTAATAAGATAATTAACAAGGCCGCTACTAGTCCTAAAGATACAATTTGTATAATATCCATAAATTCCTACCCTTGGTATAGAAAAACTGATTTAATTTCCTGAAATAAATCAGCGAGTCGGTATAAAACGATAAACAGGACAATAATGAATCCTGTGAGCGTAACCGCCTGCGCAATCTCCTCTTTTCCCATTTGCTTTAAAATACTGTGTATCATCGCGACAATGATTCCTACACCGGCAATTTGAAAAAGAATCGTAGCATCTTGAAGCACAATGACTCTTCCCCCTTTATATAATTAATATTATGACGAGCAGTCCGCTTAATACCCCCATTCCACGGGCCATTCTCTGGTACTGATCGACGCCTTCCAAAGCTTCCTGAAGTTCTCGATCTAAGTGGTGGAGCGTTAATTGAATTTGTTTCTGCTGCTGTTCCAGATCGTGCTGGCCTAATGTGCGTCCAAACTGTGTCAAAATCTCCCATTCGCTTTTCCCCATTGCATTCGACGCCCAATGCTTTTTCAAACGAGCTTCCCATAAGAAAGCAAAATCTGAACAGGGTTCTTGATCCTGGTTGATTTTTTCAAAAAACTGAGAGGTAGGCGGAGGTAAGTGTTTTGCTAAACTCTCACAAACTTCCCATAAGGAGGACTGCCCATAGACCATTTCTGCTTCAATCATTTGTAAGGCATTTTTCCATTGCCGGACATGACCTGGTCTTTGCTTAAACCGGGCAGCGATATCAAAACCTGCCAATGTAGTTACAGTCAATATGAGTACGGCCCCGATCCACTCCATTTAATTCCCTTCCTTTCCAATGAGCTATGGGTAGTCCACACTCATCTAAAATGGAAACGGACCCCGCGTTATTTGGGCTTAACCTTTCGAGAACAAGGTATCGTTCAAAGACCCCTTCTTCTATCAATTCTTTAGCAGACGGCCGTTTCTTTACATTTGTTAAACTGGTTCCATGAATGCTGCAGATAACCTCAACCCCAGTAAAAGTGGCTTCCCTAATCGCATTCGCATCTGCTATCCCGCCAATTTCATCGACAATCATTACTTCCGGAGACATCGAACGTATCATCATCATCATGCCTTCGGCTTTTGGACAGGCATCCATGACATCTGTGCGTTCACCTACCTCAAGCTGAGGAATTCCGCGGAGACTGGCCGCTATTTCAGACCGTTCGTCCACAATGGCCACTTTACATGCATGCTGATTTTGATAATCGGAACCGATCCTTTGGGCCAACTCCCTAAGCAAAGTCGTTTTGCCTGAATGCGGAGGACCTATAATCAAAGTGCTTGCCCATCTGCCATCTTGGTACAAATAGGGAATCAGTTGATTAACTTGTCCAACTGTATTCTTGGCCACACGAATATTCATGAAGGCAATATGTTTTAGTGTCTCAATCCGATTGTTTACCGTATTTGCCTTTCCGGCCATCCCTACTCGATGACCTCCCTGAATAGTTATGAAGCCTTCTTTTAATTCATCTTTAAATCGGTAGAGGGAAAACTGACTGATTTGATTCAGCACATATGATAAATCAACAGATGTAACAAGCGGACCCTCTATCACTGCAGTTTGCCTGGCATCAAGAACCTCAATTTTTCGATTGATTCTCAAGCGAATTTCTTGAGCTGTCTTCCAATTCACTTTCCTTTTTAAGAGGATTTGGAAGTGATCGGGAAACAACCTGATAATCTCCTCCATCCTACTCTGCTCCTTTAATTGGTTTACTTCATATGTATGTTCTATCTCATCCCTTATGACAATTTAAGAGATATAAAATAGATTTTCTCTATTAAAAAAAGCTCATCCCAGGTATGGGATGAGCTCTAAAAGAAGATCTCTATTGTTATGCACGTGAAACATATTTTCCATCAGTAGTGCTGATTAACAGGTTTTCGCCTTCATTAATAAAGAAAGGTACTTGAACAGTCAAACCCGTTTCCAATGTGGCAGATTTGGTACCGCCGCTTGCGGTATCCCCTTTGATTCCAGGCTCTGTTTCCACTACTTTTAATTCAACGTTTTTAGGAAGTTCCACACCAATGGTTTCTGCTTGGTAAGACTGGATGTGTACTTCCATATTCTCTTTCAGATAATTTAATTGGTTTTCAAGCACGGACGATGGAATTTCTACTTGTTCAAAAGTTTCCATATCCATAAATGCATGCATATCTCCATTGGCGTATAAGTATTGCATCTTACGGTTTTCAATATGAGCGCGCTCTACCTTTTCACCGCCACGGAATGTTTTCTCCTGAATGTTTCCGTTTCTCAAATTACGTAATTTGGACCTTACAAACGCTGCCCCTTTTCCTGGTTTAACATGCTGAAAGTCCATTACTGACCAGATATCTCCGTCCACTTCAATAGTAAGACCAGTTCTGAAATCATTAACTGAAATCATATTTTTTCCTCCTTCTATTCTTTTACAACGTAATAAGTTCTTTAGTAGATGTGCTTAAACGATTATTACCAGCGCTTGTGATCACCGTATCATCTTCGATCCGGCAGCCGCCAACATTCGGTACATATATTCCGGGCTCAACGGTCACTACCATGCCCTCTTCAAGCACCATATCGGAACGGAAAGAAAGACCAGGTCCTTCATGGACATCTAAACCAATTCCATGGCCAGTTGAATGGCCAAAGTATTCTCCATAACCTTTTTCTTTAATATAGTCACGCGTTAAGGCATCTGCTTCCTTCCCTGTAATACCAGATTTCAGCCCTTCCATACCTTTTACCTGCGCCTGAAGAACAACATCATAGATTTCCTGCAGTTCTTCACTAATCTCACCAATAGCAACTGTACGGGTAATATCAGAACAATAACCTTTGTATAGAGCGCCAAAATCCAAGGTAACCAGCTCTCCAGACTGAATTTCTTTTTCAGATGCTACACCGTGAGGTAAAGCGGAACGGTACCCTGAAGCAACAATAATATCAAAACTTGAAGAGGTAGCTCCCTGCTTTCTCATGAAGAACTCCAGTTCATTTGATACATCAATTTCTCTAACCCCCGGCTTAATAAACCCTTGTATATGTTCAAACGCATCATCAGCAATTTTAGCAGCATCTTGTAAAATACTAATCTCATCTTCGGTCTTTATCAAGCGCAGCTTCTCGACAATACCGGAGGTGGGCACAAGGCTTGCTTTTAATTCTTTTCTATATTGTTCATAGACACTGTATGTAACATGATCTTTCTCAAACCCAATTCGTTTAAGCCCTAAACGCTCAACTTGATTTGCGACTTCTTTAACCATAGGATTTTTATGCTCCACGATATCAAAACCCGTTGCTTGTTCATTAGCTTGTTCCATATACCGAAAATCGGTAATGAGCAAGGCTTCCCCACTTGTCACAAGCAGCGCACCTGAGGAACCGGTAAATCCTGATACATACCGTCTGTTTTTAGGGCTCATAATTAGTATACCATCGAGTTCATCACTCATAACGGATTTCCGTAGATTTTCTAATTTACTCATCTTGCATGTCTCCCTTCTGATTCTATCTTATTAATTAATCCTAATGCAGCCAGGCGGTAACCATCTATACCAAACCCTACGATTTGACCTTGGCAGACGGGAGCAAGCATGGATTGATGACGGAAAGATTCTCTAGCATGAACGTTGGAAATGTGTAGTTCTATAACTGGCTGGGAGATAGCGCTAACAGCGTCTCTTAATGCAATACTAGTATGAGTATAGGCAGCTGGGTTTATAATAACACCCGCCGCCTGTCCGTCAGCTTTATGCAATTGGTCTACAAGATCCCCTTCATGATTCGACTGGAAATCCTCCACTTCATATCCATACTCCCAGGCTGTATCTTTGACGAGTTTTACTACTTGGTCCAAAGAAGCTTTTCCATAAGTACCCGGCTCTCTTTTTCCAAGCATATTTAAGTTGGGTCCATTAATTAAGAATAGACGTTTCGCTGCCATCATTCCATCCCACCATTTACAAAATTGTCATACATTTTTTAGTTTATCATACTACTCCTTTCTTTGAGTATTAATTTGCTGACTCATTAAACTCCTTATATTCAAAGGAAATAGAAAAACCTATGAATAATCCATATAAAAGAAATAAACAACCTGTAGTTACCCATGTATCACTTGATAATTCCATAAATGTTGGTATTGCAGGAAATAAGGGAGTGAGTACCACAAAAATAACTGCCCATAACACCAACCCAAAAATCAGGCCTGGCCAGATGCCATTTTTCTTTTTCAGTAACATATAATAGAGCAAAGCACTAATCAGAGATAATACTCCCACAAAAATAACCGCAAGCACTTCAGCAAGCCAGGTTCCTGTCCATTCCGTCTGCCAAAAGGAGCGAAAAAGGAAGGAAGCAGCAGAAACTTCACTAAAGTGAAAGTAATAAGCTATCGCTGCTAAACCACTCCATAATACACCTGAAGCGAAACCAATGATTAACGTTTTAGTAAGTACACTTTGCTGGGGTTCCTGTTGATTTTGTTCTTTTGGTTTATCGGACATTATAATCACCTCTGCACATATCTTTAACCATCTGCGAATTTTTCATGCTCTTTCGACATAATAAAGGCTAGAGATGCGGACTGAAATAAGGTAAAATATAACTAAGAAAAATAAAATCAGGCGTTTATCCAGCCGTTTACTTAGGGAACATTTAAGTAATGTAAATGATTCCCATAAAAAAATTCAACTTCGTGTTTCTACTAAAATGTCTTCCACACAAACAAACCATAGTCTTTGAATAATTTCAGCTGAACAGGAAATAATCTTTAATAGAACTATTTACACTTTACTATCCCATCTTGGATCCTATTATGCTGATCCAATATATGATTTCGGGATATAAATACTTTTTTAAGTGGTATATGTAATATTAAAAGATCTTTAGTCGATCATTTTGAGAAGGGGGGAACAACGATCATGCGCAACTGGATGACTCCTATCATATACACATTGGTGGCTTTAGCAGTTTTCTTTGTAGGCTATCAATTATTGACTGACACTAGCAGCTTTCTAAGCTCAATTGCCATGATGATCGGTATTGCAGCAGTCGTCTATGGGGCTATTTATTTCTTCTTCCTGCGTAACCGTGGAATAAGTGGCGGAAGAAGCAGCAATGAAATGAAGAAATATAAGCAAGCCGTTAAACAATCTAAACAAAAATATAAGCAACCGGCTCCTGTAGTGAAAAAAAGCCAGGCGGCCAGAACAGTTAAACCTACTACGATTCACAAGAAGAACAAACGGCGAGGAAGCGGCCCGCAACTTAGAGTAATTGAAGGTAATAAAAATAAAGATAAAAATCGAGCCTCCTTTTAAAAGGCTCGATTTTTATTTTGTCCACCGTCTCAAAAATTCTGCAGCGTGTATTCTACCAATTTCCATCAAGGCTTCTTTTTCTTGCTTAGTCAAATGAAAATCCGTGGTATCAAATCCCTTAACTGATATGAAAATAATATCCTTACTTTTAGAATGAGAAATGTAACGGGCATCGTGAGCCTGTTGCATAGTTTTAAAGAGCGCGTGGAACATTTGAATGGAATTGCGGATTTTCTGTGCTGGGAGCTGACTCGGCGGGTCACTTAATTTCATGCCTATAATTGGCCTTTTGCGGCGTCCTTCTTTTCCCTCCCAAATCCATATAGGAAAATTACTCAGGACTCCACCGTCCACAATCAGGGATTTACCATTTTTCCCATGAAGTTTAATCGGCATAAAAAAATACGGAAGGCCTGAACTCATGCGAACAGCCTTTGCTACGGAGAATGTTGCGGGATCAATTCCATATACTCTTTTCAAGTCATCTGGAATCACCACTATACGACCTATACTTAAATCGGAACATACAATTTTTAATGATCCTGAGGGAAGATCAGCAAACGTTCGCACTCCTTTTTCTTCTAACCACTTTTCAATGGTACACTCAAGACGATTCCCCTTATACAAACCCATGCGAAAATATAGCAGTAACCACTTAGAAAGAGGAAATAAACGTTCAGCAAAGGGCTGATCAACAAGAGATTCAAAGGAAAGACTCTTCAATTTTTCTTTCAATTCCTTAGAGGTATAACCAGCTGCTGTCATACTAGCAAGAATCGAACCTGCAGAAGTGCCTGCAAGCCGGCTGAAATGATAGCCTTGTTCTTCAAGTTCCTCAAGGGCACCTATAAAAGCTAACGCTTTTATACCCCCTCCTGAAAACACTCCATCAACCTTCATACAATCCACCCCGCTTTGAACCTTATATAATCTTATGAATTGTTTAGAAGATGAATAACAAAAAGGCGCAGAAATCTGCGCCTTGTAAGTTATTCTTGATTCTGTTCTTCGTTCTTCTGCTGCACTTCTCTAAGGGAGTTTACACGTTCGGGTTTTTCGTCAAAATACTGGACAAGATCCCCTATTCTGTCAATAGAATTCCAACTCAGATGATGTTCAATTCCCTCTACATCTTCATAGATGTTTTCTTTATCTACCCCTATTATTTCCAAAAACTGTTCCAGCAACTCATGACGATATACAAGTCGCTTCCCTACTTTTTTCCCTTTAGGAGTTAAAATGAGACCACGATATTTTTCGTAATTTAGATATTGGTCCCGGTCCAGTTTTTGGACCATTTTTGTAACAGAAGATGGATGCACCTGGAGATTTTCAGCTATATCGGACACTCGTGCATATCCTTTATCTTCTATGAGCATATAAATTTGTTCAATATAATCTTCCATGCTTGGTGTTGGCATGATAAACCCCCAATACAGGCTGTCTTTATGTAGGTGTTTCATGAAAATGATACACTAGTTTCCCTACTGTGACAAGCGAGCGTCTTCCGTTAAAAGGAATACCGGACCCTTTATGAGTCCGGTATATAATTCATTCTGCTGATTAAATTTTACAAACCACACTTCAATTGAGCGTTACAATTTGTGCAAGTGTTACAGCCTCCGATGTCCTCCACGGTTCCTTTTCTACAGACAGGACAGGTATCGCCCACTTCAGAACCTATGGTCACATTTGTCTTATCTAATTCGTGCACTGTATCCATTAGAACGACACGGGGCTTACTTTCTTCTTCAAATTCAAATTCGGTCTGCTCTCCTTCGAATTCGTTTTCCTCTGCTTTTAAAGTGAGAACTTGACTGTCACGACTTCCATCTACATATACGGTGCCGCCTTTAGCTCCACCGCGGTATAATCGTTGATAGACTTTTTCCACCTGGTCAACTGAATAGCCCCGCGGAGCATTTACGGTCTTAGAAATAGAACTGTCAACCCAGCGCTGGATAATACATTGTGTGTCTGCGTGAGCTTCAGGCGACATAGTCATAGCAGTTACAAACCATTTAGGCAGATGATCAGGATCTTGCTCAGGGTGCTGATCCAAATACTCCTTCACAATATCCGCTTTCACTTCAATAAATTTACCTAGACGTCCACTTCGGTAATAAGAGAAAGAAAAGTAAGGTTCAAGACCAGTACTAACGCCGACCATTGTGCCTGTACTTCCAGTAGGTGCTACTGTCAATAGGTGAGAATTTCGAATTCCGTACTTCATAACCCCTTCCCGAATATCTTCAGGCATATCTTTCATGTATCCGGTATTAATAAATGCTTCACGCAATTTAGTGGTTTCCTCTTCACTTGCTCCTTGAAGGAAAGGAAAACTGCCCTTTTCTTTAGCAAGTTCAATCGATGTGCGATACGCCGTTGTCGCAATCACTCCAAAAATCTCATCTACTAATTTGTTTCCTTCTTCGGACCCATATTCCGTTTCACAATAAATGAGTAAATCGTGTAATCCCATAACTCCCAGTCCTACCCGGCGCTCCCCAAGAGCCTGAACTTTGTTTTCTTCCAAGAAATAAGGAGTTGCGTCAATAACGTTATCCTGCATACGTACGCCGGTTTGAACGGTTTGTTTCAATTGCTCATAATTCACTTTTTTCTCTGTTTTATCAGCAACAGATGCCAAATTAACGGCTGCCAGGTTACATACGGAATATGGAGCAAGAGGCTGTTCCAATTTTGTTATCCTTCCGGCTTTTTATCCAGAAGTTCTTACAGTTTTTTTCCTGCAAGTTCAGCATACATTTTCATCACACCAACTTGTGTAATGTTGCGGTCTCGTGGGTGGATTATATTCTCGCAATGAGGTTCACCACCTATGCGTTGCCCCTGACAGGAGTTTTAGCTCCCGCCTTCGGTTCGGATCAGCGTTTCAGCCTTCCCGCTTCATCCCGCAATGTTTTACATGAGGCAAACTATTCACCACATGGATTTGTAGCTACAACCTTTTGACCATACGCAGAAGCATTCGTCTTCTCATTCGCATTATCGATAAAGAATATTCCTGGTTCTGCTGAATAAGTTGCGCAGATGTTAATTAGATTCCAAAGTTCTGAAGCTTTCACGGTCCGGTAATTCCTTATACCGAAGCCTCTTTCTTCCCATTCTCTTACATCTCCGCTGTTTTGCCACTCATCGTTATAGATTTCCATTTCCTCTTTTGTATAGTTTTCTACATCAGGGAAACGTAAATGGTATTCAGCATCTTCTTCTACTGCATCCATAAATTCCTTGGTTATACATACCGAGATATTTGCTCCAGTCAGGAATTCCGGGTTATGCACTGTATACGTACCACCGATGAATAGTTTCTCCTCGGCTTCCTGAATTGCCTTTTCAGTAAATCCACCTAAACCAGGCATATGCTTATAATTTACAACACTTTGAAAAAGATCTTTCTCTGTTTCCGTTAAAGGTGTGAACTTAAGCTTGTCTTTGGCAAGCTGTTTAATATGTTCATCTTCAGTGTTTTGAATAAGGAAACGCAATATTCTCGGATTTTGCATTTTAGAAATAATAAATTCGAGGATGTCCGGATGCCAGTCAGCAAGCATTATCATTTGAGCTCCGCGCCTGGAGCCTCCCTGTTCTACCAGATGAGTTAGTTTAGCAATATCATCAAGCCAGGACACAGAGCCAGAGGATTTTCCATTAACTCCGCGAGCTAGTGTATTTCTTGGCCTGAGAGTAGAACCATTGGTCCCTACTCCGCCCCCGCGAGACATAATTTCCATTACCTGTTTACGATGATCGGAAATACCCTCTCTTGAATCTTGAATATAAGGCATCACATAACAATTGAAATAGGTTACATCTGTATTGGAACCAGCCCCATATAACACACGGCCTGCAGGGATGAAATTCAAATTTGAAAGTTCTGCATAAAAGTTATCAAAGCTCTTCTGCTTTTGAACCGGGTCTGTTTCTACTCCCGCCAGCCCTGTAGCATTGCGAAGAGCGATTTGTTCATAATACACTTCAAGCGGTTTATCAATGGTGTCCAGGTTCCGGGTGATTAAACCTGTCTCCCTCTCATTTTCATGATCAAGAACGTTTACAAATTCATCTTCTACTTTCACTACAGCTTCATGTTTTCCCCAGTCAATCGATTGAATGAAACCAAAGCCTCGAGCAGGAAATTTCGGATCGTCTTTCACTGTAAGCACCACAAAGTCATTCTCTGCTAACGTAAGTTTCTCCGTGTCTTTGAATGCGTATCTGTCCAGCATAACTAATCGTGAGACACCTTTGTGAGTGATTTTCATATCTGATGTTATTTCATGTACCTGAGAAAACTGTCGAATATCAGCATTTAACCGGTCTACATTAACCTTGGCATAGGTATCATTGGAGGTGGTGGTCTGCATTATGAATCTCTCCCTTGAATGATAAAATAAGTAATTTATTTTGTATTTACATGTAACATACCACATTTACGAAAACTTAATCAATATATTGTGTTTATGAAATAAACTTTTTCAATATATAGTGTTATTGAACAACTGTGTTGAATTTTGTCAATTTACTAATCGTACGCAGTAACCAGTACAAGCTAGTTTTCAAAAGTAAGAACCTGTTTTTTTGGGTTTTTTCGCTTTATTTATTAGTTGCATAGCAAAAGCTAAAAAAGACGCTCATACCAACTTTGAAATTCTAACATATAATAAACTTTTTTTGAAAAGCTAACGATTCCCTCCTATAATAGATAGAGGAAAAGAGAAATGGGGGGACATACTATGGAACTTTGGATATTGATTGGAGCTGTCATTGCTCTTATAGCTTTTGGCTTATATAGATATTTCAAATCCAAAAAAATCATGAGTACGTTAACAGAAGAAGAATTTAGACAAGGATACCGAAAAGCTCAGCTCATCGATGTTCGGGAACCTAAAGAATTTGAAGGCGGTCATATACTGGGAGCAAGAAATATTCCGTTGTCTCAAATGAAAAATCGCCTAATTGAAATCCGGAAAGACAAACCTGTCTATTTGTATTGCCAGAGTGGAGCTAGATCGACTCGGGCAGCCATGCTATTGAATAAGAAAGGTTACCAGGATCTTAATGTGCTGCAAGGCGGCTTCAAAAAATGGGGAGGAAAAATTAAAACTAAAAAGTAAAATAAAACCTGAGGCTGGGTAATGACCCAGCTTTCAGGTTTTTTTATTTTTCAATCTATTCATTGAACTCGGCCTGGCTACTTCATCATTCATTGATTTCTGCTATTTCCCATAATGAAACTCAATACTCTAAACTGAACGGTGCTGGCAAAACACCTAACAAATTTAGTCTTCCCAGTTATTAGTTTGTAGATATAAATAAATAAGCCAAAGACACCTCTTCAGATGCCTTTGGCTCTTGTTACTCTCCTTTAGCCTTCTTATAACTTAAGACAGGTTTACGGGCAGCTTGTGTCTCATCCATCCGACTGACTATAGTACTATGAGGCGCTTCCTGTACAATCTCAGGGTTATCTTTTGCTTCATTGGAAATCTGGTTCATAGCCTCTACAAAGGCGTCCAATGTTTCTTTCGATTCTGTTTCTGTAGGTTCAATCATTAATGCTTCTTCTACGTTTATTGGGAAATAAATGGTTGGCGGGTGATATCCAAAGTCCAGCAGGCGCTTAGCTATATCAAGCGTACGTACCCCCAACTTTTTCTGGCGTTTCCCAGATAGGATAAACTCATGCTTACAATGCCGATCAAAAGGAAGATCATACTGTTCTTGCAATCTTCTCATCATATAATTTGCATTGATCACAGCATATTCGCTCACTTTTTTCAGACCTTCCGGCCCCATCGTACGAATGTACGTGTAAGCACGTACATTGATCCCGAAATTACCATAATAAGGCTTCACTCGACCAATGGATTTTGGACGATCATAATCAAATACATACTGATTTTCTACTTTAGTCAATATAGGCTTTGGCAGGTAAGGTTCCAGTTCTGCTGACACTCCAACTGGACCAGAACCAGGCCCGCCTCCTCCGTGAGGGCCAGTAAATGTCTTGTGAAGATTTAAATGCACCACATCAAATCCCATATCTCCGGGACGTGCATACCCTAGAATAGCGTTTAGGTTTGCTCCGTCATAATAAAGCTTTCCGCCGGCCTCATGAACCACAGCTGACATTTCTTCAATATCTTCTTCAAAAAGACCTAGCGTATTTGGGTTCGTAAGCATAAGAGCTGCAGTCTGATTATCGACTACTCTCCTTAGATCTTCAAGGTCAACCAATCCGCGCTCGTCAGATTTGACAGTAACAGCTTCAAAACCGGCGACTGTCGCGGAAGCAGGGTTTGTACCGTGTGCAGAGTCTGGAACGATTACTTTTGTACGCCCGTAGTCTCCATTTGCTTCATGATAAGCTCGAATCATCATTAACCCGGTCCATTCTCCATGCGCGCCTGCAGCCGGCTGTAGTGTAACCGTGTGCATGCCGGTTATGGATATGAGTGATTGCTGCAAGTCGTATAATAAATGAAGAGCCCCTTGGACCGTTTCTGGCGCCTGATAGGGATGTATGTGACTGAAGCCAGTTAAACGAGCTACATCTTCGTTCATTTTAGGATTGTATTTCATTGTGCAAGATCCAAGTGGATAAAACCCTGAATCGACTCCATGGTTTCTCTTGGACAAAGCTGTATAGTGCCGCATGATTTGAAGCTCACTAACTTCAGGAAGGTCAGCTGCCTTATTTCTTACAAAAGCAGAGCCAATCATCTCTTCCGCATCCATTTCAGGTACGTCAAGCTCCGGCAGACTAAATCCTGTCCTGCTCTCTTGACTCAATTCAAAAATTAAAGGAAAGTCCTTCTCAGGCATAAATATCCCCCACTTCTTTTACAAATTGATCGATCTCTTCTTTTGTTCTTATCTCAGTTACGGCTACCAGCATATGATTGTGTAAACTTTTATCCAACTGGGAAAGATCATAACCACCAATTATACCTCTTTGAAGCAACAATCGGTTTACTTCTGTAATATCATGGTCCAATTTAATCACCAGCTCATTAAAGAAAGCACCATCAAATGCAACCTTGATATTATTTGAGTCTAATTGCTTTTTCATATAAGCGGTTTTTTGGATATTCATCCATGACATTTTTCTGAGACCTTGTTTTCCGAGAGAGGACATGGCCACCGATGAAGCCAACGCATTTAGCGCTTGATTAGAACATATATTAGAAGTTGCTTTATCACGTCTTATGTGCTGCTCTCGAGCTTGAAGTGTAAGTACAAACCCGCGACGTCCATCTTCATCTACCGTTTGTCCGACTAAACGCCCCGGTACCTTCCTCATTAACTTCTGGGTGGTAGCAAAATATCCACAATGGGGGCCACCATATTGAGCAGGAATTCCAAATACTTGAGCATCGCCAGTAACAATGTCTGCCCCAAATTCTCCAGGTGGTGTTAAATATCCTAACGCCAGTGGGTTACTTGAAGTAATCATCATCGTTTTTTTCTGCGTATCTATTATCCTTCTAACTTCATCAAGAGGTTCGATCTGACCAAAAAAGTTAGGATATTGAATAACTACACTTGCGGTATTTTCGTCTAATTCGGATTCTAATTGAGCTAGGTCTGTCTTCCCGTTTTTATGGTCGATTTCTACAACTTCGACACCAGGTCCCTTTACATAAGAGTTAATAACAGCAAGTGATTCAGGATGTACGGCTTTAGACACAAGTACTTTCTTTCGTTTTGTCTGCCCTGCTGAAAGATTTACGGCTTCAGCTAGTGCCGTTCCTCCATCGTACATAGAGGAGTTAGCCACATCCATCCCTGTCAATTCACAGATCATAGTCTGGAACTCAAAAATCGCCTGCAATTCCCCCTGGGAGATTTCCGGCTGATAAGGTGTGTACGCCGTATAAAATTCAGAGCGGGAGATTACATGATCTACGATGGAGGGAATGTAATGATCGTAAACCCCTGCCCCCAGGAATGAAGTGTGCGACTTCAAATTTACATTTTTATCAGCTAGTTTTGTTAATTCCTGCATTAACTGAAATTCGTTTTTTGGTTCCTTTAGGTTCAGCTCTCCTTTGAATCTGATATTTTCAGGAATATCTGAGAATAGTTCGTCAGATGTTTGCACACCAATGCGGCTGAGCATATCCTTTTTATCTTGTTCGGTCATCGGCAGATATCGAAATTCCATACGTATTTCCCCCTCAAAACTTTATCTTTTGTAAAATGGTGTAGGTACTACTTTAGCTTGAAGACGTCTTTTTCTTACTTGGACAGTTACTTCTGTACCTATCTCCGTGTACTCACGATTAAGTAACGCTAGTCCTACATTTTTGCCAAGCGTGGGTGACTGGGTACCTGTTGTAATAAATCCAATCGTCTTTTCCCCATCAAAAACTTCATAATGAGTACGGGGAATTCCTTTATCAAGCATTTCAATACCTACGAGCTTACGAGTTGGACCCTCTTCTTTTTGCTTTTTCAAAACCTCTTTACCAATAAAGTCTGCTTCCTTCTTTATTTTCACAGCAAAGCCAAGTCCTGCTTCAATAGGCGTAATTTCAGAGCTTAGCTCCTGACTGTAAAGGGCTAAATTAGCTTCAAACCTTAGTGTATCTCTTGCTCCGAGTCCTACAGGGAGAATCCCATGCTTCTCCCCTGCTTTAAGCAAAGCCTGCCAAAGGTCTGGTCCTGAAGAAGCCGGCAGATAGATTTCAAACCCATCTTCTCCCGTATAACCCGTCCTGGATACAATGGCACCATCCTGCACATCATCAATAAAAACGTCTGCTTTAAAACGGAAAAACTTTATTTCTGAAACGTCGGTTTTTGTTATAGACTGTAAAATTTCTTCAGCTTTTGGACCTTGTAGTGCCAATTGTACGTATTCATCAGACAAATCCTTTATGGAAACATCACCGTCCTGGTGTTTCTTCAGCCACTCCGCATCTTTCTCACGGTTTGCTGCATTAATGACTAAAAGATATTTGCCTGATCCTAATTGGTAAACGATCAGGTCGTCTACAGTGCCCCCATTTTCGTAACACATAATCGCGTATTGGGCCTTCCCAGGTTCAAGTTTAGAAACATCGTTTGTGAGCATTTTTTGTAAATAAGAGAGACTCCCCTCCCCTTCTACAAGCACTTCCCCCATATGAGAAACGTCAAATAAACCTGCTTTGGTCCTTGTTGCCTCATGTTCCTCTTTTATGCTTGAAAACTGCACTGGAAGATCCCATCCCCCAAAATCGATGGTTTTTGCTCCCAGTTTCTTATATTCAGCATACAAAGGTGTTCGTTTTAACTCAGCCATCCAACCACTCCTTAACCCTGTAATTTCATCCATAAAAAAAGAGACTCCACCGTGTTTCAGGTCGGGAGTCTCTGTCCATTCACCAGAAAGTTTGATGACTCTTCTCTTATGTAGAGAAGAACCATTTGCTTCTTGGGTGGTTTACTGTTAGTAAACGCTCTCCAGAGCTGCGTCCTACAGGGGTCTGTTTGCCTGAGAGATTCACAAGATGCTTGCTCCTTCGGCGCTACCTGAGTAGACTCTCCCCCTGCAGTCATTCGCTTAATATTCGTATTTTCTTAGATTCTATTGGACATACTATTCAAAAACGCATGGCTTCACTTATTCATTCGACATCATTATATCATAGCGTATTCATTATTTGACATTGAATTTGTAGAATCATTCTTAATTTTTAATAATCTTTCTAGAATAGATGGAGGCTTACAACTATGGTTGAAATTCATCCTGATCATACATTTATTCACACATTATGTACTGACTTGGAAAATCCGAATCATCTCTCCAACTGGCAAGGGTTTAAGCTGGCTTATCAGGCGGCAAAGATTAATACGGTCCCAAGCTTCGACGGACTACTAGCTTTAGAACATCTTCCTCATGTGCAATTTATGGATCACCAAATTGAGGCAGCTGAAAGAGTCGTTCACCAAATGAACGGGAGAGCCATTCTGGCTGATGAAGTGGGACTGGGAAAAACGCTCGAGGCTGGATTGATTTTAAAAGAATATATGATTCGAGGTATTGCTCGAAAGATATTAATCCTCACTCCTGCTTCGTTGGTTAATCAGTGGGTTCAAGAGCTTAATGATAAGTTTTATATTCAAGCTGCTTCCCCTAGAAAAAAACATGCTGCCTGGTCCGACTGGGAAGTGACGGTTACCTCTATTGATATGGCTAAAAGAGAATCTCACCGTCAGGAGATTTTATCTATACCTTATGACTTCATAATTATCGATGAAGCACACAAATTAAAAAACCATCAAACCAAAAACTATCAGTTTGTCCAAGAACTTAAAAAGACGTATTGTCTTTTGCTTACAGCGACACCCATTCAAAACAAACTTAGTGACTTATTCAATCTTGTGTCCATTCTTAAACCCGGCTATCTTGGAAATCTGACGGAATTCAAGAAAAAATATCGAAATGAAGCTAATAAAGAAGGAGACATTGAACACATCCATTCACTTGTAGGAAAAATGATGATAAGAAACCGCAGAAAAGATACAGGACTGGACTCCTCCAAACGTATAGTGGTAAACGAACGCTTGAAATTTACCGATGAAGAACAAAACATGTATCAGGAACTGGAGAGCTTGAAATCGAATCACCCTTCATTTACTTGGCTGACACTAGCTAAAGAATTGTGCTCCTCTCGTGAAGCTTGTTATATGTCGCTTAACCAAATGAACCAACAGGCAAATGAGCAGTCGATGGCAGTTTACTCAAAATTTATTAAAAATCTGCAGCAGCTTCCTCACCATGTTAAAGCTAAGCGCATGATAGAACTGATCAGTGAGAAGAATGAAAAGTTTATAGTGTTTACAGAATATAGAGCCACACAGTTCTATTTACAGTGGTATCTTCAACAACACGGAATCTCCTCAGTACCTTTCAGTGGAAAATTTAATAAAAGTAAACGCGACTGGATGAAGCAATTATTTAAGAATCAAGCTCAAGTCCTAATCGCAACGGAAGCTGGCGGTGAAGGAATTAATCTTCAATTCTGTCATAACATGATTAATTATGATCTTCCCTGGAATCCCATGAGGCTGGAGCAGCGAATAGGGAGGATCCACCGTTTTGGGCAAGAACACGACGTGAAAATTTATAATTTTGCTATTGAGAATACCATTGAGGACCATATTATGAAGTTGCTTTATGAGAAGATTGAAATGTTTAAAAATGCTGTTGGTGATCTTGATCATATCCTGGAACACATACCAGGAGGTTCGTTTGATAAACAAATTCAGACGATACTTGATCAATCAGAAAGCAAAGGCGAAATTGATATTAAACTAAACAATTTAGTCAGTTATGTGGAACATTCTATTAGCGAGAGGAGAGAAACAAGTTGACCGTGAACCCGTATTTTGATTTCGTCCATCAGTTTTTCACCTCTTACGGCTGCGCTATCCTCGAAAAAAGTGAATCTCATTTGAAGGTACAATTAACAAGTACCATGGATGAGGAAATAATGAACCGGCCTTTTTATTGGCATTACATGAAAAAGATGAACCGGCCAGGGGATCCCATGCAGTTACTCTTTACAAATACTAATCATTCCAAAGAAGGCGGAGTATATCTTCACGCTGGCACACCGAAGCTTCATACAATCTATAGTGCCGCGATCAATAAAGGGAAAACCACACGTCTTTATGAGGCCGTGGAACAGCCGCTTCAGAACCGTGCCTTATGTCCCTGGCTTGTAGTAAATGTCCACCTTCATTACAGAGGAAAACAAAGCAAGGATGAAACTTTGTCCCTGGGACTTAATTTAGTACACGGAACTCTTCTTACTAATATGATGGATAGATTGTGGGATATGGAATTTGAAACAAAAGTATCAGATTATACATTTCCAATGACTCCACTGATAAATTTGGAAAACGCATATAAACGCCTCGAACGATATGTAGAAGGGTATGTATCTTCGATGAGTGACGAATGGGCTAGTGTATCATTGGGGCACCTCCAGGAAGAAAAAGAGCTCTTAGAATCCTTTTACTCATCCGAAGATATTGGACTGGAGCAATTTACAAAGGAACAGGAACAAATTGATACACGATATAGACCGAGAATTCTAATGGAGGTTGTGAATGGCGGGTTATTTTACATTTCTCAAGAATCAAACTCCTATGTTATCAATAATTCAGCCGCTGACTAATAGTCAGCGGCTGAATTATTTAGAGTGATCCTTTCAATATTCCGTTGTTTTATGTTTTTTCTTAATCATCCTAAGAGCAAATGGGACGATACCAAACCAATAAAAAGCGCTTTTCTTTGATGGCTTCGCTTCTTTTCTTTGCTTCTTCTCTTGTTTACTCATTTGCATATATTTAACCATCTCTTCCGTGAGAAACTTCACATAATCATTCCGGTCCATAAAATCCCCTCTGAATTTGTGTCTTTAAGAATAGTATGGCCGAATCTCTAGTTTTTTAGACGCTCCAATATTTCAGTAACAATATCTTCAGGACTTTTATTATCTACATCAACCACATGATGAGCCAGTGAGGTATATATAGGTTGTCTTACAGCAAATAAAGCATGTTTTTCAGATAAGTCCCCTTTCCACAGAGGACGATCCTGATCATTTTGCAATCTTGATACAATCGTATTCCAAGAAGCTCTCAGGAACACCACCGTACCAGTCGATAAATGGTGGCGGTTTTCATCTTTCAAGATAACTCCTCCGCCAGTGGATACTACACTTTCCTCATTAATATTTTTCAGAAAATGAGTTTCGCATTCACGAAAATGAGATTCACCAAATTGAGCGAACATTTCTGAGATGGACATGTTTTCTTTCTCTTCTATTGATTTATCCATTTCTATGTAAGGAAGTTTAAGTTCATCACTTAGCTTCCCAGCTATTGTGGACTTTCCACTTCCCATAAAACCGATTAAGTAAATCATTGTAAACCTCCATTTATATAAAAAGTAGCTGTTAAAAGATATGGTTATTTTTTAATATCTAGAATCAGTAATAAAGTTATTATGTTATACAAGAAGCACAGCCTCGGCCTTTGTGATTCCGCTCTTCACTTTGATGATTTAGATATGAACTCCAGCAGGGTGCCTCTTGATTTTATACCCTCTTGAAAAAATAATAAAGTTTAAAAATAAAAGAAGGAATTTGCTGAATTATGTAGAATATAAACCTTTGTGAAAAATTATTGAAACGAGGTGATAGCTCCTTTGCAATCAATAGCAAATTACGCTCGGGATTTACTAATCTCAGCGATTCAGCAAACAGCTTCAGATATCCATTTTACTCCCTTTGCTGAAAACGCCAGTATTTATTTCAGGATTCATGGTAAAAGAATTTCTCATTCTACCCTCCCCTTACCACTCTATCAAAAACTTCTGGCCTATTTTAAGTTTACCTCCGGAATGGATATCGGTGAAATTAAGCGCCCTCAAAATGGCACCCTTCAACACCGAAGTGAACACTCTATCTTTGACCTCCGCCTCTCCACTCTTCCTATTACAGGAACAGAAAGTCTTGCCATCCGCATTCTCACACCTATGGACCACACTCCCTTAGAGCAGCTTTTCCTTTTTCCATCCCAGCTTAAAAGAATTGAACACTGGCTAAACCATTCAAGTGGTATGATCCTGTTTACAGGGCCGACAGGAAGTGGAAAAACCACTACTCTATATGCTCTTTTGCAAGCTTTAATGAACCGCAGTTCGTTTCAAGCCATAACCCTTGAAGATCCAATTGAAAAGAATTTAAACAACATTATCCAAGTCCAAGTGAACGAAAAGGCAGGTATAACCTACGATACTGGTTTAAAAGCAGCTCTTCGTCATGATCCAGACCTGCTTATGGTAGGAGAAATCAGAGACCGTGATACTGCTCACTTCGCATTTCGAGCTGCATTGAGCGGACATCTGGTTATAAGTACTATTCATGCAAAGGATGCCTATGGAACTCTTCGTCGCTTAAGAGAAATGAATATCCCTCAGGCAGACTTAGAGCAGACCTTAATTGCCATTGCCGCACAGCAACTTGTACCTATCCACGGAGAGGGGATGCTGCCTAGACGAGCCGCTATCTTAGAATTGCTGGATGGCAGCCTTTTAAGCTCTTCTATTAGGGATATTTCTCCATCCACTCAAAATCGTTTTCAATCGTTTGCTCACTTAAGGAGGAAGGCTTATGCCCTTGGATTCTTAAATTATTCGTAAACTTAACCCAAAGAAAATCTAAACTCCCTGTTGCTATTCAAATTCTATTTTTCCACCGCTTAAGCCACATTCTTCACAAGGGTTATCCCTTATTGGAAGCCTTAAAGATGACAGGATGGGATCCCTCATTGAGGCCATTGTCAGATGAACTTAACATCCACTTATCTAAAGGAGAAACCATCGATAACGCTTTCCTTCATGTTCACTTCTCACCACTGGTAACTAATTTTCTGTATTTTGGAAGAGTACATCAAGATCTTCCAGCTATGTTTAAACAATGTGAAGAGCTTCTAAAAATGAAAAAAGAGTACTCGCACAAATTATTTCAAGTTCTGCGCTACCCTCTGTTTCTTTTACTGTTTTTAATTGCTGCTTTTAGTATTCTAAAACATACAATTCTCCCTAATTTTCTACTCCTTTTTCAAGGAGAAGATTCTTCTTCCCTCTGGTTTATGATGGCATTAGATTACTTTATCAATGGAATTGTGATTTTATCAGGAGCTTTGCTAGTTGTACTTATGATTATGAAATTAATTCTCCCCAGACTTTCCCTAAATACGCGTATTGAGTTGTACGAAAAAGTCCCCCTTCTAAAAATTTACCATTCCTTTATGACTTCTTTTCTTTTTACTACTCATCTAAATTCCCTATTTAAAGCCGGTCTCCCATTAAAACAATCACTTGAAATCATGAGTAGCCACCACCGATATGAATTGTTGTCGTTCTACAGCGAAAAAATCATTCTACAGCTTGCCGAAGGTAAAACTCTGGGGCAATCGGTACACAGCTGTTCCCTGCTAAAAAGTGAACTAACCAATTTATTTCACCAAACAAGCGATATAGAAGCGCTAAATCATGAACTAGAGATGCTTTCTGAATTTTTTATAGAGTATGTACAAGAAAAGATGCTCAAATGGATGCAAATGATTCAGCCTCTGTTCTTTATTATTATTGCAGTTATTGTGGTCTGTATCTATGCTTCTATAATGCTTCCACTCTACCAGTGGATGGATCAAATATAAACCCGGGAGTGATAACTTATGAAAAACGAAAAAGGTTTTACATTAATTGAGATGCTGATTGTACTGCTCGTTATATCTGTACTGATGATAATCACGATACCAAACTTAACTAAAAACAACGGGACAATAAGAGATAAAGGCTGTGAAGCCCTTGTAATTACGGCTCAGGCTCAAGCTGAAGCTTATTCTATAGAAAACGATGGAAACTATCCTGAAGAACTATCTGACCTAGTTGACGGTCAATATTTAAAACAAACCACCTGCCCTGATGGAGGCGTGCTCGGATATGATTCAACTTCCGGTGAAGTCTCTGCTCCTTGAAGACTCAGGTCTTTCTAAAGGATATACAATCAGTGAAGTTCTAATTGTTCTTGTCTTCTGGTCCATTCTCCTTATAAGTATTGTTCCTCTCCATAATCGCACGTTTCATCACATTCAATCCTCTCACTTCATATCACAACTGAAAGATGATGTATTATTGACTCAACAACTTACCATGCAGGACCATCTCTATTATAAGTTGTTTTTTCGACCAAATTCGAATGAATATCTGTTGTATGATCAAAAAAATAATACGACCATTTTTCGACGATCGCTCCCTGAAAATTGGAGAATGCAACTTCTTTCCCTTGAATCCACTGTCCGATTTAATGAAAATGGAGTGGTTACAAAACCGGGTACTATGAAAATTCATACGCCTCAAACCATCTTCAAGATCGTTTTCCCTTTCGGAGCAAGCAGGTTAACTATTGAAGAACTCTAATGGATTTACTTTAGTTGAAACGTTTACAGCACTTAGTCTGCTTCTTTGTCTTATCATCTTTCTCCTCCCTTCCCTAAGCCACATACGTTTACTGCAAGAAGATCTGGCTACTGAAAGAAAGGCCATATCCTATCTTCATGATGAACTGCACGCCCTTTCCTATAACAGTACAAATTTACCAAGTGTACACCCAGTCTCTCAAGATTCTCGTTTCATGATTCAATTTGAAGAAAAAAAAGGTCTTATTGAAGGCTGCGTTACGTGGAAAACGCACTCAGAGCAAATAAAGGAAGTATGTTTATATGGCAAAGGTCCATAACAGGGGTTTTACCTTACTGGAAACTTTGATCAGCCTCGTCATTATTTCCATGATACTTTCTCTTTCTTTTCCGTTATTTCGTATGATGTCTAATAAGGATTACTATGAGGAATTATCTGTCCAGCAACTGTTTTCTTTTTTACAGGAAGAAGTAAACAGAAGTCGTGAAGTAGAAGTGATTTCTAACACCATCTTAATTAAAGATGCTATAAACCGTAAGATCATTATTGAACAATATCAGAACCTTATAAGAAGGAGAGTAGACCTTTCTGGCCATGAAGTTTTATTGCAAAATGTAGAGGGCATTCACATAACCACTCACAACCACTCTATAATGGTTGAGGTTCATATGGAAGGCGGGGGTGTTTATCAGAAAAATATTCATAGAGCCGTTCCTTAATCAACAGGGAATCATTTTCCCATGGGTAGCTGGGATAGGATTTATCCTCATTTTTCTCACTATAAGCTCTGTGCAGCACTACCAGAACCACGTCTTATTTAACAATACCTACACTTCTTATATTGTTAGACAGAATTTACTGGAAACCGCCCAGCAAAGTTTAATTATGCGCTGGAAAGAAACCTCCCCAGAAGAAATCCCTTTTTTCAGTTTAAATACGCCTAACGGAAAAGCTCAGGCCAACTGTAATAGAGAAAGTGATGACATCGTTCATTGCAGATGGGAAATAACATACTACTCTGCAAACACAAAATCCATACACACTTATTATAAATTAATTAAGACGACGAATTAATAAAAAATCATCGCATTCCCACAGATCATGGTTTGCGATGATTATTTAATCGAAGTTGGCCATATCGGGTTCCTCTTTCATACCGTAATTTATGAAATACTTGCCGCGTATTCAAGTTTCTGATTTGTAATGCCCCGTAACCCTTCCACATCATATCCGACAACTAATCTTTCTCCATCAGTCAGAATTGGACGTCTTAAGAGTTTTGGTTTTTCAATTACTAAGTCAATAAACTCGTTTAAGGAAAGATCCTCTACATCCATATCCAGAGATTTAAACTCTTTACTGCGTTTAGCAAGAATTTCGTCTATTCCATAAGTGGTTAAAGATAAGATTTTCCTTAGATCTTCTACTGTCGGGGTCTCCCTAAACAAATGCTGCTCATTGAAATCAATTCCCTGACTTTTCAACCAAGACTTGGTACGACGACAAGATGTGCAGCTTGGGTAGCTGTAAAACCTTAACTCTTCCATTTACACCGCTCCTCATAAAATATTTAATGTATTCAGTTGTACAGTTATTGTATAACCTTTGTACAATATTTTAAACGTACTTTTCATAATTTTCAATTGAAAGTTTTTCCTTATCCCATTTAGGGGTAATGTATAGGGAGTCTGCTTATGCATATAATGTAAAAAGAATGCTAAGCGATTTATTTACAATTAAGATTTGGTCGTTTATAATATTAATGATAGTTTATCGAAGGAAAAGGAGGGGGAAAAGCATGGATCGTATGTTTAGAGTGCTAGCCTTTTGGACAGGTATTTTTGCTGTCATGTTTTATGCAGGCGATATGATGGAGGCTTCCTTATTATCCCTTGCCCAAACGGCTTTTTTCCTTACTGTGGGTTACCTTAAACTGTCTGAACGTATGTATGTTTACATATTTTTCTCATACCTGACAGTTTTCATGATCGGTTTTACTTATTATTCTTCATTTATTTTAGTGCCAGGTTTTGGAGGACACTAAAAAAATCCTGTTATCCGGTGGATAACAGGATTTTTTTATTCTTTTTCTAAGTGAAAAAAGGGTTTTCTTTCCTTTCCTCTTCGATCGTAGTAGGCATTCCATGCCCCGGATAAATACGCATGTCATTCCTTAAACTGAATAATTGATTTTGAATACTATCCAGCAATTGTTCTCGATCTCCTCCTGGTAGATCCGTTCTTCCCATACCTCTTTGGAATAAAGTATCTCCTGCTATCGTAAAGCGCTGTTTTCTAAATACGAAAGATACACTTCCAGGAGAATGACCAGGAGTGTGGCGGACTTCAAAAGAAAAAGGCCCTATTTCCATCTGACCGCTTTCAAGCGGATAATCTGCTGGCCGGGCTGTAATTTCTCCCATTTGAAAAAAGCCAGAACCGTTTTTTGATGGATCGCTCAGCCAGTCACTTTCTGCTTTGTTCAAATAAACAGGAACATCGTAAGCTTCCCTTACTGCGTCTACGACACCTATGTGATCGAAGTGGGCATGAGTTAACAACACCCCTATAACCTTTAACTCTTTTTCCTTTAAAAAAGCTTCTAATTTTGGAAAATCTCCCCCTGGATCCACGACTAGAGCTTCTTTATTCTGATGGACAATGTAAGCGTTTGTAGCCATTGGGCCCAATGGCAACCGAGAAATATTTAACAATGTGTAGACACCTCTCACTAAATTTAATAAAATACGAATAGATAACTCGACAATTTCATTTTTATATTATAAAATGAATAAGGATTGAACTAAGCTACATACAGTATAACATCCTTGTTATGGGGATGATAATAAAGAAAAGGGATTTAGGGGGTGCTGATTTTGGTCACAGCTATTCTTCTTTTACTCGTTGCAATTTTATGTGTAATTGCGGTGTTCCGTGAATTGAAAACTAAAAACTTCTTCGCCGTCTTATTTGCTGGTGCATCAGCATTAATGTTCGGTTGGTTCTCAGTAATGACAATTTACTCCAATCTTTTTAGTTAATGAATTAAAAAAGTGTGATACTCAAACGGGTATCACACTTTTTTTATGGTTTACATTCCTTGTACATTCTGTATAAGCATCATCATTCAACTAGTCTCCAGGCTCTATAAGCTGTTTACTTTTGTTAAAGAAATACCTGTACATAGCCAGAGTTACAAACATAGCACTTATAGATACTGAAGAAAAAATACTTAAAGATATAACCAACTGGTATTTAATAGCCATTACTGGTTCAACACCTCCAAGTATCAAACCAGTCATCATTCCTGGAAGCTGTACCAGGCCAATGGTTTTTAAACGGTCCACGTTTGGAATCAGCGCAGCATGCAGCGTTCTTTGTACAATTAAATGAGAAGCTTGTTTAGGTTCTGCTCCCAGCGAAAGCGCAGCGAGTAGCTTCCCATTATTATCTCTAAACTCACTTTTCATTCTTTCTAAGGCAAGGCCCATGGCCACCATACTGTTTCCAATTACCATTCCGCTCATAGGAATAACTTCTGAGGGTCTGAATTGTATCATGTCAAAGACCAACCACATTGTAAGAACGCTGGCCTCTACTAATAAAAGACTTAAAAAAATGACAGGTAGTACAAAGGGTAGCTCTTTTCCTTTTTGTCTCGCGTGAAAGGTAGCAATAATAATCATAATTCCTACCATTAAAGGAATCCCTATATTAGCAGGGAGATCAAATAAATATGTTAATATGTATCCAATTGCAAATAACTGGACAGTGCCCCTGAATGCAGACCATAATACATTTTTACCCAGTCCTAATTGGTAGAAATAAGACAGAGTTAAAGGGACAATTACAAAAATGATAAGAAACAATAAAGACTGATTTGATACTTCTGGCGCCAAAGCGTTCACATCCTCTATCCTTCAATAAATTTAAGCAGTTTTTCGTTTTCGGGGTGGTCGAACATTTCAGGAATTGCTCCATCCTCCTGAAGAACTCCATCCATAATAAATAGACCTCTGTCGCCCAGTCTTCGGGCCTGATTCAAATTATGAGTGACCATTACCATCGTCAAGTCATGTTCCTTAATTAATTCTTCCAACACCTCTTCAATTTCCTCAGCGGTTTTATAATCAAGTGCACTCGTAGGCTCATCGAGCAGCAGAACTTCAGGTGAATTAGCAAGCGTGCGTGCCAATGATACGCGCTGCTCTTCACCACCGGACAAATGGCTTACATCTTTATGAAGATAAGATGATGGAAGCTGTACGTAATCCAGAAGAGTCTCCGCATGCTTGTCTTCCCACTCCCCGAACAACGTAGGGCCATACTTAATATTATCTAATACTGTCCCCGGAAAAAGATGGGGAGCCTGTAGGACCAGACCTACATTTTTTCTGAGTTCCGTAACTGGATATTCTGTTATTGGTTTTTCATTAAAATAAATGGTCCCACTATCGGGCTCACTTAAACGGTTAAATAAATATAATAAAGTACTCTTACCCGCGCCTGATGGGCCAAAAAGGATGACTTTCTCATTTTTTTCAATCGTAAATGTAAGATTATTTAGTGGATCTTGACTGACATTCTCAAAACGAAACATAAAATTACCTCTCTTTAATTATTGATCATGTTTGTATCCTTACCCTGGGAGCACAAAAAATATGTAAATAAATATTAAAAGCCGTCATGAAAAGATTCATGACGGCTTTTAGATTTACTATTATTGATCTTCATTCGGCCCAAAATCATAGAACCGGAACAAATCACCGTAGATAATATTGTCTGAATACTGTAGTTCCTGATCAACCTTTTCTTTAATAGGAGTACACTGTTCTTCATTCTCTTCCTCTAACGGTGCGCCGCTCTGACGATCGAAACAAGTTCCATCTGCAAAGACATATTTCTCACTGACAAAGCTTCCATCTCTCATAGCAATGAAGTCCTTCCCTTTATCTGCAAACATATTGTCTCCAAAGGTAAGATCTTCTTCATTATTTATTCCTAGTAAATGCAGCAGAGTTGGTTTTACGTCAATTTGTCCAACCACTTCTTCTCGTACTTCCCCATTTTCATATCCTGGGATATGAATCATAAAAGGTACACGTTGAAGTTGAGTATGCTCATAGGCGTTAATTTCTTTTCCTAGAAACTCTCCAATTGCTTTATTGTGGAATTCACTAATTCCGTAGTGATCCCCCATTAACACAATGATTGAATCTTCATAAATACCTGAAGCCTTTAACTCCTGGAAAAATGACTGTAATGCTTCATCCGTATAGCGTGCTGTCTGAAAATAATGATTCAGCGTCTTAGAACCAGAATCGTACTGATCAATATTCGCTTTTTCTTCTGGCAATTCAAAAGGAAAATGGTGGGTTAATGTTATAAACTTACTGTAGAAAGGCTCCTTCTGTTCTTTCAAGTACTTAATGGACTGGTTAAAAAAAGCCTTGTCCTCAAGTCCCCAGCCAAACGAATTTTCTGGTGTAACTTCAAAGGATTGTTCACCATAAAATTGATCGTAACCAAGATTGTCGTACATGACATCTCTATTCCAGAAACTCTTGTTATTTGAGTGAAAAACAGATGTTTCGTAGTTTTCGCTATTTAAGATTTCCGGCAGGGAATGGTACTCATTCTGAGCATGAGTGAAATAGACGGCTCCCCTCCCCAGCGGATATAAAGAGTTCTCTACGATAAACTCTGAATCCGAGGTTTTCCCTTGAGCTGTCTGGTGATAAAAATTCTTAAACCAGATAGTATCTTTACTTTCTTTTAGGTCGTTAAGGAAAGGGGTGGCTTCTGTACCATTTATTTCAGAATCAAATAAGAAGTTCTGAAAAGATTCAATGCTGACAAAAATCACATTTTTATCTTCTGCAATTCCGTATAATGGCACATCCTTGTTATTGCCATCCGGAGAGTTACTGTCCAAATACGATTCGATTTCGCTGATTTCACTTCCGTCTGCAAGTACACGCTGGGCTTTCGTTTTAGTCTGCATGGAAGCATCGTATAAATGGTAGTTGTACACACCAATATTCTTAACAAGGTATTCTCTATCAAAAGCGCGCACAAAAAGCATAGGCCGCTCCATTTCAGCAAGTACCACGTTACCAGCTAGCAGCAGGAAAGTAACAGCTGTAGCAGCAATTTTACCAGAATGAGGTAAACTAATAGATAAGTCAAACTTCCTTTTACTTAAATACCAAATAATTGCAACATCCAAAAACAGAAGGATATCCTGCAAATGCAGGAGTGTTATAAAGCTTCCGGTTAGGTCTGCAGCATTATTCCCTTGAAAAAGAACTGGAATGGTAATAAAATCAGTAAAATTCCGATAAAAAATTAAATTAATAAACAGGATGAGGGATCCAATAAGAGAGGTCCATCGTAAATACTTCATCTGTCTTGCAGGAGTGAGCCAAACGCTAATTGCGAAAATGAGGTAGGCACTTGCGATTGGATTAATCAGCAAGATGAATTCCTGTAATGGATTTTCAATGGATAAGTCGAACATAAACCGGTACACTAAATATGTCTTTATTCCAAATAAAATCGTAGCTATTATAAATAAAGGCATGCGAAACTTATTCATTTGCATGTTGGTTCCTCCTCAAAATACACCCATCTGGTCAATATTTTTACTTTTATTTAACCAGATCATCTAGCTTCCTTTACAATTTCCACTTATACTGTTTTATTAAACAGTTTCCTTGTATATGACGAAAATTCTATCACAAAAGTTTCAAAAAAAGTAGGTTTTTTAATATTTGTTAGCTGATTGTTAAGCGCAGGTAATGCACTTGACATTATCCATTAAATGGTAATAAAGTGTAGGTAAATATAGAATAATAAAGGTGGAGCTGGCTAAGCTCCACCTTTTACTGATTAGCTTTAACTAGAAAAGCCCCTCCAATTACCCCGGCATCATTTCCTAACTTAGCTACATCAAAGCTTGTAGCTTCAAACGTTCTTGGCAAAGCGTATTTTTTATAAGCTGCTTTTAGAGGATCCATCAATTGGCTGCCAGCCTGCGAAACACCACCGCCAATAATAATCTTTTCAGGATTTATCGCAATTGCAAGATTAGCGATTGTGATTCCCAGCAGGTCTGTAACCTTTTCAATTACTGTTACTGCCGCTTCATCACCCTGCTCGGCTGCTTCAAATACATCTTTTGCTGTCAGCTGATCCGAAGGGATGTTTTGTAAAGTGCTGGCAGGAGCGCTTTGGATAGCTTCCTTCGCTAATCTTACAATACCTGTGGCTGAAGCCAGCGTTTCCAGGCAGCCAGTTTTACCGCAATTACAAGGAGCCCCTCCTTCAGGTACTACGGTAATATGCCCAATTTCACCGGCAGTACCATTAACTCCGTTTAAAATCTCACCATTGGCTATAATTCCGCCCCCTACACCTGTACCTAAAGTTACAGCAATTAATTCTTCGGCTCCTTCACCAGCTCCCAGCCACTTTTCTCCCAGAGCGGCAAGATTGGCATCATTATCTACCCATACAGGAAACCCGGTCAATTCACTTAATATTGCTCCAAAATCATAATTCTTCCAACCAATATTTACCGCCTCATGGATAAAACCACTATTTGGATCCACAAAACCAGGGGCTCCGGCACCAATACCAGCCACTTGCTTCTTGTCAATATGTAACTCTTCTAAAGAACTCTTGAAGGCTTGATGAATATCCTCAGCTATACCCTCTCCTCCATTCTCTCTGTTGGTTTCAATTTCCCACTTTCTTACGATTTCCCCATTATGTTTAATCACGGCGAGCTTTACCGTAGTACCGCCAATATCAGCGGCAAGAAAAATATTCTTCTCCATTTAATTTTCCTCCCCTTGCAGACGATCTTTTTCCTTAGCTATTTCTCCTCTTAATAATAAAAGAGCCATTTGAAAGTCTTCTTTCTCCATACACTGGGAGCGATAAAGTTCCTTTACTTCATCCTCCATCAGTTCTAAATCAGCCAGTCGATCGCCAACGTAAATAAAAGTACCGAACTTTTTTAAATGCTGTTGAATATCATAAATCGTTTTCATATTTTTATCACCTAATTCATTATATCAATAGCAGCGTAGATTGAAAACGTAAAACCCTGACCTATTTATCGGTCAGGGTCTTTTGGATGTAAGAAAGCGGGTCTTCTATTCTTTAATGGTATTGGAGAACGGAAGAGCACATCTCGGAATGGTTTCCAGGAAAAAGGAAGAAACGGCCATAAATAAGGCGTTTTAAATGTCTGCATATGCGATAGATAAATAAGCCAAAATGTAATTCCTATAACATATCCTTTTACTCCTAAGAAACCTGTAAGCAGTAATAAAGCAAGCCTTGATAATCGATCAGCGAGTCCAATCTCATAACTTGGGGTTGCAAAGGTACCTATTGCTGCTAGAGATAAGTACAATACCACTTCACTAGAGAAAAGGCCCACCTCCACTGCTACTTGCCCAATCAAAATAGCTGCCACAAGTCCAAGTGCTGTAGCTAATGAAGAGGGCGTATGAATAGCGGCCATCCTCAACATATCAATTCCTATTTCAGCAATTAAGAATTGAAGGAGCAGTGGTACTACTCCTGAATCAGTCGGTCCAATGAATGATAAATTTTCCGGCAGAAGGTCAGGCTGCATGGAAAACAAAAAGTAAAGTGGCAGAATGAAAATTGAAGAGATAAACGCAATGAATCTTATCCAGCGTAAGTAGGCACCTACGAGCGGTTTCTGACGATACTCTTCTGCGTGCTGCAAGTGGTGCCAGAAAGTTGCCGGCGTGATCATAACACTAGGAGAACCATCTATTATGATAAGGATATGTCCTTCATACAGATGTGCTGCTGCAGTGTCAGGCCTCTCGGTATAACGGATAACAGGATAAGGATTCCAATGCTGACCGCTTATGAATTCCTCAATAGTTTTTTCTGCCATTGGCAGCGCATCTGTATCTATTTCCCCAAGCACTCTCTGCAAATGTTCAATACGTTCAGGATCCGCAATATCTTTTAAGTAACATAAACAGACATCTGTTTGTGACCTGCGTCCTATTTGAGTATATTCCATACGAAGAGACCGATCTCTAATCCGCCTTCTAGTAAGCGCGGTATTAAACACAATCGTTTCCACGAACCCATCTCTTGAACCTCTTACTACCCTTTCTAAATCAGGTTCTTGTGGACCGCGCACAGGATAAGTCCGCGCATCAATCATTACGATTTCTTCCATACCTTCAACCACTAAGGCCGTCGGTCCAGCTAAAACCGTGTCCGCTGCTTTATTTAGATCTTTTTCCTTATCTAACTCAATATAGGGAAGGTGAGTCTCCAGCAGCTTAGTTAAGGGATCAGGATCTAATTGGTCAGGATCCAGTCTTGAAAGAAGCTTCATTAAATAATGAAGGATATCGTCTTTAACAAAGCCATCAACCATAAATAAAGACATGCCTCTCCCTGCATAAACAAGATCTAAATGAATCATATCAAAACTTTCTTCCACCCCAAGACGATCGCGGAGGTAGGCTACATTTTTTTCATAATCCTCAAATAAAAATTGCTTATCTTCCATATCGCACCCTCTTCCATTCCTCATAGAAGTTAGCTTTTGTTAAATTCAAGAAAACATACTCATATAAAAGAATTGAGTTCCACCTTACTTAACTTTTAACGCATGTCCACCTCTTTTCCTTCATAACTATCTATATACTGCTTAATCATTGGAATAGGTGACGTAAGGAGGTGACCTTATGAAAAAAGTATGGCTGTACTGGGTATTCGTTCCGTTAGTATTTGTCATTGTACTTGCACTATATTCAAATTATTTCCGAGATGATGCTGTAATTAAATACTTTCCACTTGCTCAAGGAAGCGCATTTAGTTCTTATGAAACTAAATTACAATTTGAGTCTCAGCAAGATGAAGATGAGTACGAAATAAAATGGGAGATGCTCTCAAAGAGCAATCAGTCTATGTATTTAAGACAAGACGTATCATTAATATATGTTAACGGAAGGTTAAAAGGAATCATGAATAAGTGGAAGGAAAATGCTGATGTAATTCACAAAAAAACCAGCCTTCATGGAGAAGATAGTCAAAGGTACGAAGCAATTAGTTTTCATCATGGGGAAATCCATGAAGGAGAAGAACCAATTAAGAGTATTCAAGCTACTTCTAGCGACACTCTCTATGTAATTGATTCACCGCTAAGCAAACGGTCCTCCTTTCATGTACCTTCCACCCCTGAAGAAAAAGAGTGGAAAGAGACACTGGACCATAGCATTACACAACAAATCGAAGCCCAATGGAACGAATTGCTCGAGTATTATCAAATTCCTAAAAATCAATACACCCTTGTGCCTTTAACACAGCTTGGCGCATTTAAGGAACAACCCTTCCCAGGCACTACAGAAGAGAACTACGAACGTATAAAAGGTCAGTTATGGGAAGGACTGTATAAAAATTATATTATGGGCATTTCAGATGCCGAATCTTCTCATCCAATTCAAAGTTACATCCCATTAATTCTTTTTGATAATAACGGTAAACATTTAATGGTTCTGTTTGAAGACGATAGAGGTAAAAAACATCAATTGATTCAGTACTACTGAAGTTCCTCGGATAAGTCCTGAAAATCTTGGTTTTCAGGTCTTAAGTCTGCTGCTATTTGGGCATGCTCGGAAGCTTTATTTTTCTCTCCCTTCTGCTGATAAAGCAGCGCTAAATTATAATGAGCTTCTCCCATATCAGGGGAGAGCTCAACAACTTTTTGTAAATCTTCAATCGCTTTTTCAGGCTCGCTTAATTTATTATAAGCGTAGGAGCGATTAAATCTTAATTGTGCTTCATATCTACCAGGATCGGCCAAAGCTTCAGTGGTTATCGAAACCACTTGAGTATAGTTTCCACGTTCATTAAGATCCTGGGTTTCCTGTACTTGTCCCATTCTTTCGCCCCCGTTAAATAGCCCTTCACTTCCAATAAAAGCCATGGCACAGAGAAGAATAATATAACCAGAAAGCGCAGTTAATTGGACCCATTTGTCGTTTCGCTTTGGCAAATTAAAGGCGGCAGAAGCAATAAAACCACCAATCAAACCTCCCATGTGAGCGCCATTATCAACTTGAGGCACCATAATTCCAAATGCAATATTTAAAGCGATAACAAAAAGTAAATTCCAGCCCATCGTTTTAAAAAACAATTGGCTATGACGAACTCCAAAATACAGTAAAGCCCCAAATAATCCAAATATGGCTCCTGAGGCACCGGCTGCTACATGGGGATTTAGCATGAAGCTGGCAACCCCTCCGAAAACCCCGGCGAACAGATAGATCACTGAAAAACGCCAGGTTCCATAAATCCGTTCTACTGCAATGCCAATATAGTACAAAGCGAGCATGTTCATAAGTAAGTGAAGCAAGCCTATATGAAGAAACATGGAGGAGCCTATTCGCCACCATTCTCCTTCCATGATGGCAGGGTTATACTTTGCCCCAAATTCAATTAATGTAGAAACGGATGTCGTACTGCCTTGAGATTCCACAAACATGAATAAAAGAATATTCACAGCTAATAAAATATAAGTCATCATGGGTTTGCCGAATTGGAATAAAGACTGGACTTCCTGTTGCTTCTTCCGGTGACTGGATACAATCTGCTGCTTTAAATAAGGAATCATGGCCTCCATTTCATTATGTGATATCCTTTGTTCCAGCATAGGCTCCTCTAGTCTTAAGGCTTCATAAAACCGCTTCCGTTCGCTATTTTTAAGTTCGTCTGAAAAATAGTATAAATGTACTTTTAGCTTCTTATCCTCATTCATTTCTACAACCACATTTTCCCATTCCTCCACAGGAGGAAATTCGGAAACATAAACGGTGTGCAGAATGACATTCCCACCACGATAAATTTGCCTATTTTGCTTAAGCTGTTGATATGTAACTTGAAGATCTCTTTTTAATTCATTTCTCCAATTTATCTGCTTATGTTTTATTCGGATTACATGGTTTTTCCACTTACCTGCATATTCAAGCCAAGCTTCTTTTTGTTCTGTGTTAATATGAAGAACCTCACACCCTTGATTTAGCACAAGGTCATGAGTTACCTTCCAGAAATAAAAATCCTGTTCGATAAACATAGACTCACCTCCCTGATCCCTTTAATCATATCACGATAAAATCATTAGTCGCCATAAGTAGGATTCACAAAAAAAGCTGCCTTTATGGCAGCTTGAAGTCAACGTCTTTGAAACATCTGGGCAAGTAATCTCCTTCTTACCCACGGAACACTCATTGAAGCCTTAACCATACCTCTTCTGAGTAAAGGTATTTTTGTAACAATATCCAGTAAACGATAACGAAATTTATAAACTCCAAAAACAACGGAGCTCACTACTGCAGTCCATTTCAGAATAGGGCGCAACTCATCCACCTCATTTTTGGCATTAGTCGATGAGTCTATCTTTCACCAGATCCCCCCTCGTTATTCATCTTTATATTTTCTTAAGACAGGTTCCATCGTCTCTTTTAAAATAGATGCGGATCTGCTGAATTTTTGTTTCTCTTCAGAATCAAGGTTTAACTCAATCACTTCTTTAATCCCTTTACGATTAATGATCGCCGGCACCCCAATATACAAATCCTCTACTTCATACTCTCCTTGTAAATAACCTGAAATAGTTAATACAGCATTTTCATTGTGTAATATCGCACGCGTGAGGCGCACGAGCCCCATAGCTATTCCGTAGTGGGTTGCCCCTTTACGCTCAATAATATGATAAGCAGCATCTCTAACTTGTGCAAAGATGGAGTCGAGATCCTCTACATGATAGGTTTCAGGATGATCCTGTATGCGATCAAATACAGAACGTCCCGCCACATTTGCATGACTCCAAACGGGTAATTCAGAATCACCATGCTCTCCCATGATATAAGCATGAATATTTTTAGAGTCCACTTCGAAGTACTCACTTAATTGAAATCTTAGTCTAGCTGTATCCAATATTGTTCCAGAGCCAATCACTCGATGGACAGGAAGTCCTGAGAACTTCCAAGTCATATAAGTTAGAATATCCACTGGATTAGTAGCTACTAAGAAAATGCCGTCAAAGCCGCTTGCCATAACTGAATCAACAATGGACTTAAAAATTGATGTATTTTTTTCAAGTAGATCTAAGCGAGTTTCCCCGGGCTTCTGGTTAGCACCGGCCGTAATAACAACAATATCAGCGGTACTGCAGTCATCGTAACTGCCAAACCAAATTTTCTTGGTGGAAGGTGCAAAGGCTAATCCATGGTTTAAATCCATGGCATCTCCTTCAGATTTATCCTTATTTAAATCAATAAGGACTAATTCATCAGCAACTCCTTGATTCAATAAAGCAAACGCATAACTTGAGCCTACTGCGCCCGTTCCTACCAAGGCCACCCGATTTACTCTTTCCATTCCATCATCTCCCTTGAATATGGTGCTTTCATTGTAAATCATATAATAGAAAATATAAGCCCTGAACGCTAACTCTTCATGAATATTTTGTTAAGGGCGTCTTGTTTTTGATAACCCGTTTTCGGTAAGTGTATGCTCCACTCTTTGGTCAAACTTCTCTATCGGCACAGAAGGCACCTTTTGTGCTTCAGAAGCGATCATAATCGTTTCTCCATAAAATTCATTCAAGAACCTGTCATAATAGCCCCCACCATAACCTATTCTGTATCCATAATCATCAAAAAGCAGTCCAGGCACTAAAAGTAAATGAATTTCATCCTTTTCCACATTTTCTGCTACTGCCGGATCAGGTTCTTTTAACCCGAAATAAACCGTCTCCAACTGACCATAGTCTTCCAGTTTATAGAAATTCATCTCTCTAGTCTCAGGAATACACTTTGGAACAACTACCTGTTTATGTTCCTTCCATGCCTGATCAATAATTGGGTATGTAGACCATTCATGCTCCTGAGAGATGGTCATTCCTATAGTTTGCGCATTTTTCCATAGATCGCTTTTGAATAAATGTTGATATAAAGCTGTTTGAATCGAGTCTTTATTATCTTTAGAAAGGTTATTTAATGTTCGTTTTCCAATTTTCCTCCACTCTACTTTGTCCATAACTCCAATCTCCTTTTAAAATTGGCTATCTAAAATAGATAAACGTATTATTCTCTTGAAGCGTTAGATATAAAAAAAACAGTAGGAAATAATCCTACTGTTTTTATTTAGTCTCACGGTGCAAGGTATGTTTACCTAGGCGGGGACTGTATTTACTTAGTTCCAAACGTTCAGGGTTTTTACGTTTGTTTTTTGTAGTAATATAATTACGGTCACCTGTTTCAGTACAAGCAAGTGTAATGTTTACACGCATTGTCTATCCCTCCAAATTCAATCTTTTCACTATATCATCTATTTCATCAGACTTTATTAATATTAACAAATTAACTTAATCGTTTCAAGCATGATTTTGCGAGCCCAAACGTATCTTAGAGATTCTGACTAAATAGAAATACCGCGATTAAAACTACAACCTTCTCTCTTGATAAGCAAAAGCTGTTCATTAAGAACAGCCTTTTGCTTCTTATTTATTTAAATCATACGATTGACCTTTTACAAGGTAGAATATATTTTCACCTATATTCGTAATGTGATCGGCAAAGCGTTCAATATATCTTGCCACGTAAGAAATTTGCATAATGTGTTGAATTTGCTGTGGGTTTATAGCAGTTAATTCTAATGTTTCCCTTACAATTTCTCCATATTTCCTGTCGACCACATCATCCATTTCTGCCAGTTTACTTGCTAAAGATATATCCTCATATTCAAAAGCTTTAATAGCTAAGTCTACCATATCCATGGCTAGTACAGCCATTTCTCTGAGCTCAGGATTAATCTCAATTCCATGCTCCTCGCCCAGGTGAATGGTAGCCTTTGCAATATTCGTGCCGTGGTCAGCCATACGTTCCAAATCAGATGATATTTTGATGGCTGTTATTAAACGTCTTAAATCCCGAGCGACAGGCTGCTGTTTAGCAATTAGCAAAATCGCATCTTCGTTTATTTTATCTTCCTTGGCATCAATAATTGCATCATCTTCAATGATTTCTTTGGCTTTACTTACATCTCCCTGATAAAAAACATGGATCGCAGTATCCAGTGAATACTTAGAGTCAAGAGCAAGTTCTTTTATCTTTTCTTTCAGATCATTTAGTTCTTCTTCAAAATGGTGGCGTATAGAAACCATTATCTTCCCCCTCACTCTCGTTCTTAACCGAACCGTCCTGTAATATAATCTTCAGTCCGCTTATCTTGAGGGTTTTGGAACAAATCGTCTGTTTCAGCGAACTCAACTAATTCTCCGTTCAGGAAAAAAGCCGTTTTATCAGAAATACGGGCAGCTTGCTGCATGTTGTGCGTCACAATAATAATACTATATTTCTTCTTAAGCTCCTGGACAAGTTCCTCTACTTTTGATGTAGAGATCGGATCCAGGGAGGAAGTTGGCTCATCCATCAGAATCACGTCAGGTTCAACGGCAAGTGCACGAGCAATACATACACGCTGCTGCTGACCACCGGAAAGACCATACGCATTTGCATCCAGACGGTCTTTCAATTCATCCCAAATGGCAGCATCCTTTAAGCTTTTTTCAACAATCTCATCGAGAACTTCTTTTTTCTTAATTCCGTGTACTCGTGGCCCATAAGCTACATTATCATATACCGACTTTGGAAATGGGTTCGGGGATTGAAAGACCATTCCTACTTTAGTTCTTAGATATTCCTGTTTAAAGTTTCCACTAAAAATATCTTGGTCACGATATTTAATGGAGCCGGAAGTTTTAACAATCGGCACCATTTCCACCATGCGGTTTAACGTTTTTATAAAGGTGGATTTACCACACCCAGAAGGTCCAATAATAGCTGTTACCCGCTTCTCCGGGATGTCCATATTGATTTCATAGAGAGCTTGATTGCTTCCATACCATAAATTCAAATCATCCACTTGCATGACATTTTTAACCTCTGTTTTTTTCTGTTTCTCTTTTTTCTCAACGACAGGTTTTGAAGTTACGCCCCCTGTCCTTTTCTCCTGTGTTTCTTCACTGATTTTAGTCATTGTGAAACCCTCCTCATCCTTGATTAAAGACGCTGTTGAAATTTATTACGAATCAATACGGCAATCGAGTTCATCAATAGCAGAACGGCTAAGAGTATGATAATTCCAGCTCCGGCAACAAACTGCCATTCCTCTTGCGGTCTTGCGGTCCAATTATAAATCTGGATAGGCATAGCCGTATATTTTGCAAGCAAAGAGTCCGGAAGCGCATAAATGGCTGTAGCAGCTCCTACAATTATTAATGGGGCTGTTTCGCCTATAGCTCTTGAAAGGGCAATTATCGTACCCGTTAATATTCCTGGTAGCGCTGCGGGCAGAATCACGCGAGCAATTGTCTGCCATTTAGATGCCCCCATTCCTAATGAAGCCTGGTGCAAGTCAATAGGTACAGACCTTAAAGCTTCCTGAGAAGCCACCACAATAACCGGAAGAATCAGCAACGCCATCGTTAAACCTCCGGCAATTAGCGTATATCCAAAGTTAAAAATATAAACAAAGAATGTAAGACCTAGTAAACCAAACACAATGGAAGGAACCCCTGCCAGGTTTGAGATGTTCACTCTAATAAATTCAGTAAATTTGTTTTGCGAAGCATATTCTTCTAAATAAATGGCTGAAGCTACCCCGATAATAACAGAGAAGATCGCAACTATAGCCATTAACATAATTGAACCTATCATCCCTATCCAGATTCCTGCCTCTTCTGGGTAAGGAGCTGGACCACTTGTAAGATAATCCCAGCTTAAATAACCAATTCCTTGAGTCAATACGCGGTAAAAAAGCAGTACTAGAAAAATAAGACCCACCGAGGTAGCTAGAAAGAACAGCCCCATCATAATCTTATTTTTTAATACTCTTCCTTCCATCCGTTTCTTGATGCCTTCTTCATTTTGTCCAAGCATTAATATTCCTCCCTGAACTTACGTGAAATATACTGTGCTAACAAGTTCATACCCAGAGTGAATACGAATAACGTCATTCCAACTGCATATAAACTGTAATAGATCGTAGAGCCAAACGTTGTATCCCCCGTGGCAGCCTGTACAATAAAAGCTGTCATTGTCTGAATAGACTCTGTAGGGTCAAACGTTAAGTTCGGCGTAGCTCCAGCCGCAATCGTTACAATCATCGTTTCACCGATTGCTCGAGAAATTGCGAGTACAATCGAAGCCACAATTCCAGAGAGCGCCGCTGGAAGTACTACCTTATATACCACCTCAAGCTTTGTTGCTCCAAGGCCGTATGCTCCTTCACGAAGTGCATTTGGCACAGAGTTCATGGCATCCTCCGATAAAGAAGCCACCATAGGAATAATCATAATACCAACAACAAATCCACCGCTTAAAGCGTTGAAAATGCCGAGATCTGGAATAATACTTTGGAACATGGGTGTTACGAACGTTAAAGCAAAGTAACCATAAACGACCGTAGGGATTCCTGCTAAAACCTCTAAGATAGGTTTGATAACACGTCTAACTTTGTCATTAGCGTACTCACTCAAAAATATGGCAGACATAAGACCTAACGGTACAGCAGTTACTGTGGCAATCAGTGTAATAAGTAAAGTTCCTCCGATAAGAGGCGCCACTCCATATTCACCAGACCACGGAGACCAGCTTGTCCCTGTATAGAAATCAATCATAGACACATTAGAAAAGAAACCGATCGACTCACGTAATAAAGTAAATAAAATACCGATGGTTGTTAATACACTGATAATAGCGCACAATAGTAAAAACCACGGGATAACCTTCTCTATACGCTGTCCAAAAGTGGTCTTTTGTTTATTTCTTTCAATTAAATCCTGGACATTCAATTTATTTCCCTCTGATTGTAAACCTTTGTCCATTGTCAAACTCCTCTCATCCATAAGGCAAGGTGAGACCAGTACCTGGTCCCACCTACCCTTTTAGATTTTAAAATTCAATTACTCAGCCCAGCTTTTTGCCTTGTCAAGCTGTTCTTGGTATTTTTCTTCAGGAAGAGCAACATATCCAACTTCTTCAGCAGCTTTTCCTGCATTGTTTAAAGTGTACTCCACAAAGTCACGAACTTGTGGTTTGTTTTTATATGCCTCTACATTCACATAAGTGAATAGTGGTCGTGATAGTGGTGTATAAGAGCCATTTTGAATTGTTTCACCAGAAGGTTTTACAGGTTCAGCATCCCCTTCAGCAATCCCTAGCACTTTAAGAGAATCCTTATTCGCTGCATAGTAAGCATAGCCGAAGAACCCAATAGCGTTAGGATTGTTTTCAATACCACGTACTAGAGTATTATCATCTTCAGAAAGAGTAGTATTTTCTCCTTCTTTCATTGGTTTCTCTTCTAGAACTACTTCGTTGAAGTAATCGAAAGTACCTGAATCATGTCCTGGAGCGAAAATTTCAATTTGCTCTTCAGGCCAGTCCGGATTGATGTCAGACCACATTTGTGCATCAGAAGATTCAAGGAAGATCTGTCTAAGCTGTTCAATGGTTAGGTTTTCAACAAAATCGTTTTTTGAACTTACTGTTACAGAAAGACCATCGAATGCAAGTTCTAGAGGCTCAAGCTGAACCCCATTTTCCTCTGCTTGTTTCTTCTCTTCTTCTTTAATTTCACGGGAAGCATTACTTAGGTCAATTTCACCTTTAGTGGATTTTTTGAAACCACCACCGGAACCTGAGCTGTTTAGAGATGTTTCAACTTCTGGAGCCTCTTCACGATAGCTATACGTTAGGTTTTCCATGATTGGGTACACAGTAGAAGAACCGTCAATTGCGATTGGACCAGAAACTTCTTCTCCAGATTCTTCAGAAGAACTGCCCTCACTGCCTGAACTTTCTTCCGTGCTAGAGTTTTCAGAACCGTTTTCTCCTTCTCCGCTAGCATTGTCGCCAGAACCGCCGCATGCGGCAAGTACTCCAAGCACTAAAATAAATGCAAACATTAGTGCTAAACTTTTAAAGTTTTTCATTTCTTTCTCCCCCTATTTCTAAACATGTATTATGTGATGCCGGCTTGACCAACTCACATCCTATATATTAAAGACAGAGTTTTAAGGACATATAAATCAAACGTAAAGGTTTTGTAAATTGGTCGGTTTTTATCGTATTTTTTATTTTTAAAGCATAATCGAGTAGGAGGAGGTGACTAACCTTCGTCCTCTCACACCACCGTACGTACGGTTCCGTATACGGCGGTTTCATAAAATTCAACGTGCTTTCAATGATTTCAAACCCATACGTTGCCAATAATGATCATCGAGTGTGCGGTGGAGAATAGGGCTGCTGGCTATACGCCAGTAGCCTTTTCTTGTGTTTCCCCATTCATAGGCTTTCGCCTTTGTCACTCCCAGGGCTATTAAATTCTTCACCTTCGTCTTGGGCAACTTCCATTCTTTCCATCGAATCATTCGGAGTCTTCTTCTCAACCATTCCATCATTCTTTTGAAGACAGAAGGCGTTTCGGCCAACTGAAAGTAGTTATACCATCCGGTAAGAAATTCATTGATTTTCTTAATTCGGTATTTCATATCGGCACTCCACTTTCGACTTGTCAATTGGCGTAGACGTTGTTTGGCCTTGTGAACCGAATCCTTATGGACGCGCACTCTAGCCTTCCCTTTCACCGAAGGTGTAAAGCTGAACCCGAGAAACTTACGTTTCCACGGGCGGCTCACCGCACTTTTCTCTCGGTTTACCTTGAGTTTTAACGTCTTTTCGAGGAAAGTTGTCATATTCCTGAGGATTCGCTCAGCGGCGCGTTTGGAACCTGCATACATTTGGCAGTCATCGGCAAACCGAACGTAGCGAATCCCTCTGCATTCAAGTTCTTTGTCCAGTTCATCGAGCACAATATTAGAAAGAAGAGGGCTTAATGGACTTCCCTGAGGTGTTCCTTTTCGGTTTGGGGTCGTAAGCCCACCTTCCATAATGCCTGCTTGAAGATATTTTCGGATAAGACTAAGCACCCGAGGGTCTTTAATGCGGAAGCTTAGCGTTCGCATCAAGCGGTCGTGGTTCACTCGGTCGAAGAATTTCTCGAGGTCGATGTCCACCACCCAGGTGTATCCTTCATTGATGTAGGACTTCGCCTGTCTCATCGCATCATGTGCTCGCTTTCCCGGCCGGAATCCATAACTTTGTGTGGAAAACGTTGGGTCATACATCGATTGAAGATAGAGATTAAGCGCTTGTTGGATCGTACGATCCATCACCGTTGGGATACCTAACTTCCGGTTGCCTCCGTTCGATTTCGGGATTTCGACTCGACGGACGGGAGACGGTTGATACGTACCCTTCAGAAGTTGATCGTGGATGGTGTCCCATTCTTCCGAAATCTGAGTTTTCAGTTCGGAGGTGGCAACCCCATCAACGCCATGACTTCCTTTATTCTTAGTCACCTTGAGATAGGCGGCATTCATATTGTTTCGGTGTAGGATGCTTTCCAACATATTTTCGCTTACCCTCCACGTGACCATTTCGTTCTATTGTGTGGCATCGATCTTCCACCCCAGTTACGCCCTCGAAGACTTCACTTCTCTCTCGTAATTGGTTGATATATTCTGTGTCATCAGATGATGCGTACGCCAGAGAAATGGTACTCATTTTTATGATTCGGCCCTTCCCTCACCTTCCGGAAGATAAGGTACTATGGCTTCGGCTGACTTCTGATGGTTCAGCGATTCCTTAGGAATCGGTTACCGCATGTGTACGGCTTGTCCATCAGACCTCCCCGGGTAAAGGTATAAACTTCCTTTCCATATCCCCGTCTCATTTACTGCCTGCCCCTTTGGTCGTTGGGGCTTCGTCTTGTTTTGCAGACTCCTCCCAGACAGACAGCCTTCTATGAGATTCGTATTCCTCGGGGCGGAAATTTGTCTTCAGCTTCCTTCAGATTCCAGGTCTCCCTGGACACCCTTGCCTTTGACTAACAGCTACAACGACCTTCGCCGTTCGGGACTTGAACCCTAGAGTTTATACCCATGCCGGGCACACAAAAAAGGCTAGCCGAAAGGGATTCGGTTAGCCTTTAATCAATTTATATATTTATTATTCCGTTGTTTCTTCAGTGTTTTGCTCAGATGGTTGTGCTCCGACACCTTCTTTTTCTCTTTTTTCCTTTAAATCGAAATAAGCTTTTCCTATACGTGCTCCGATCTTATTACTAACACTGGTGGTGGGAGTATCATTACCCAAGTATGGAGTAACAACAGAGAAAGCAATTTCAGGATCATTGTGCGGAGCATAACCGATTAAAGTTTTATTCAATAAGTTATCCTCCAGACGATAGGAGTCCCCTCCATTTACAGGTATAGATTTAGACGCTTCTGCTGTTCCTGTTTTACCTGCCATATTATATTTAGCATAAGGGGGATCGGAAAACACGCTGCTTGCTGTACCTTCACTCGTTTGGAATACCTGCCTGAACCCTTCTTGCACACGTTCAATGTAGGTAGAGTCCATTTCCAGCTGGTTAATGATTTCGGGTGTGTACTCTTTATAGATTGGTCCTAACCCTTCTGAAGAAGTCGAAGGATCGTGGATTTGCTTTACCAGCTTCATTTTAAGTCTGCTACCTCCATTGGCTATGGTAGATACGTACTGATTTAACTGCATGGCCGTGTAAGTGCTGTACTGACCAATCGCAAAGTCCAGGATATTACCATCTGCCGGGTTATCTCCTTCAAAGCCGATTGCTTCGTATGGGAAATCAAGACCTGTTTCCACCCCTAAACCAAATTGATTAAAGTTATACAAAAAGGTTTGAAAGGTATCATTTTGCAAACTAATAGGCCGTCCATATTGGTAATCAAATTCTTTACCTAAATACATGGCAAGAAAATACATATAAACGTTGGATGACTGTTGAATAGCCTCTATATCATCCACAACTCCTATATTAGGAGTATAGGATGCCTTCTCCCGGTCAGAAGAGATTTTTATGGCACGGTCATTTACAGTCTGTCCAGGGTCAATAGCTCCCTCGTGTAAACCGGTTAAAATCGTTGCCCCTTTGACCGTAGAACCCGACATATAAGCATTATAGACCGCCTGGTAAGAGGTGTCCGAGAAACGCTCTTCTCCTTCTTCCAAGTTTCGATTATACTTTTGGCCAGAAATGGCTAGAATCTCACCAGTTTTGGGATTAGACACCACGGCTACTGAATTCTCAAGATGCTTATTCTCATTAGGTGCCTGCTGGATAGCACTCTCTAGTTCTTCACGCAATATTTGGTCTACTTTTTCCTGAAATTCCACGTCGAGAGTGAGAACTAAATCTTTCCCCCTCTCCCCTTCACGGACCACTTTTGAATCAACTACATCGTTATTTTTATCAATTTCATACTGAACTTTTTCTTTAGTTCCCTTTAACACCTGTTCATACTGCTGTTCAAGACCGCTCGTTCCAACCCGATCGTTTCTGCTGTAGTCCAATGCCATAAAGTAATCTAAATTATCGCGAGGGATTCCCTGCTCTCTAGAGGTTATGTTCCCTATATAACTTCTGAAAGTATTTCCATATAGATATTCTCTTTCCCAGTCAGAAGTAACGTTTATTCCAGGGAGAGTCCCCAAATGCTCCGCCACTGAAGAATATTCTTCATAAGAAATGTCTGAATTCTTTATAATGTGAGGAGACAGAGCGTATGCTTTATCCAATTCTTTTTTAATGGCGATAACTTCCTTAGTTTGATCGTCATAAGAACTTACTTCAGATTCTTTTATACTGTCAAGCTGAAGCTGGTAAATTTCACCATTATCCATGTTCTCTGTACTTTTATCTGCTATACGCTTAACTACTTCTTCTCTATTTTCCAAAAAGAAATATTCTTTTAAGTCCCGAGTGCTAAGCCTGTCCTCAAACTCCATGCTAATATACTTAGCCAGCTTTTCAGCCAGCTCTAGACGATCTTGTTGTTTTACACCCTTAGGAGGAGTATAAGTTATCGAATACAGAGGTTCATTGTTGACCACTACCCTTCCATAGCGATCGTACATTTCTCCTCTTGGCACAGGTATATTCGTTGTTGTATTTTCTGTTCGATCAATTTCATCCTGGGCTTCTTCTCCATTAAGGATTTGAACTACCCCAAGCTGAAGGATAATCGCTCCGAATAATAAAAATACAATGAAAAAAACAATATTCAAGCGAAAAGGAAGGTGGGTTTTTTTCTTTCCTGAATTCTTATCGCTGTTCATCAATGTCCTCCCCCAATTTCCACAAAATTCTTCCTATATTATAGCATTATTTTACTCCTATATAATAGACATGCTATGTGGGAAGATAGTTTCAATTGTGAGAAGACTGAACTATTTTCGTATCTATATCTTTTATGAAGAAATAAATTAAAAAGTGCCCGCCTCCGACAAGCAGCAATATATACGGAATTCCTGTCTCAGGAGGAATGACAACAATCGCAAGCAAAAATATAACAATGGAAAGGACTCTTCCCATATTTAAAAAGATTTCCCTGACTACAATGTATTCAATTCTCATCTCACCAGCGTTCCACGACTTTCCGATGACATCATAAGTTAAAGATATATAAGGAACGTACAACAATGGAAAAAAGATCCCTGCAATTGCACCGTATAGTAATAACAAAGGCATGCTTTTACTTACCAGTAAAATCAAAACACTAAGGTAGAGGGAAAGACCTGCTATAAAAATAGCCTTTTTCCTCCGCCTGGGTTTAACAAGGCGAGTAACTAAAAAATAAAACAGGAAGGAGAACCCCGAGTACACAAGATTAAAAAAACCTAAGGACAATTCATTTCTTGTCATTAAGAAAATCCATATGGACACCGCAAATAAAAAAGTCCCTTCTCGAAACCCCTGGGATACATGTGCGTTTAATATACGTTTCCAATTAAGATTATTTTTCCTTTCATTAATGATTCTCCGAAACGAAAAATTTCCTTGTGCTTTTCTTCTTGATAATCCAAAGCTAACTAGAACAGCAACAATAAACAGCCCAAATGAGACTGCAAAAATAACCGTGTATCCTGTGAAGTTGTTTAAACGAGAGATAATAAAACCTGCGAGCAGCGGCCCGGTCATCCCTCCTAAAGATTGCAACACGCCTAAAAACCCATTAAAAAAGTCTCTTGTATCAGGTTCGGTTATCTCAAAAGTTAAAACGTTGTAGGCTAGCCAGTAAAATCCATACCCCACTCCAAGTAATGCTCCGAGCATGATATTAAACTTAGCTGCGTTTTCACCTACAATAAGAACTGTTAAGAAAAACAAAGAAAGGACGATCACTCCTGTACGAAGCACAATTACTCTGTCGATATGTTTCGCACACTTGCCAGCAAATATAAAGGTTAAGGGCTGTAATACATATATACTCAAATTATATAGAGCAATGTCCGTATAACTATTCGATTGTTTCCACAAATAAATATTCACAAATGTACTGGATAAAAAAATCCCGAGGGAGTATAAACCTCCAATTAAAAGCAACAACAATAGATCTTTTGAAACGTTTTCGTGGCTCAACCACGCTCGCAGCCTACTCACCATATCCATGTCTCCTTTGTGTTCTACATTAGTGTTGGCAGAACAAAAAGAGATATACAAAAAGAAAAGACCTGGATGAAAATCCAGGTCTTTTCTCTAAAAACTAATTATTTTGCTGCATCGTAACGTTTTGCTACTTCATCCCAATTAACTACGTTCCAGAATGCTGCAATGTAGTCTGGGCGACGATTTTGGTAATTCAGATAGTAAGCATGTTCCCAAACGTCTAGTCCTAAGATTGGAGTCTTACCTTCCATAATCGGTGAATCTTGATTTAGCGTATCGATTACTTCAAGGCTGCCGTTATTAACGACTAACCAGGCCCAGCCTGAACCGAAACGACCTTTAGCAGTTGTTGCAAATTTTTCTTTAAACTGATCCAAGCTTCCAAAAGTATCATTAATTGCAGTCGCTAAATCACCTGTTGGTTCGCCACCGCCATTTGGAGACATGATTGTCCAGAAAAGACTGTGGTTTGCATGTCCGCCACCGTTACGGCGTACAGGCGTGCGAATATCCTCCGGTACAGCTGCAAGATTGTTAGCTAACAATTCTTCCAGTGACTTGTCCTGAAGATCTGCGTGCCCTTCTAATGCATTGTTAAGCTTAGTCACATAAGTGTTATGGTGCTTCGTATGGTGGATGTTCATAGTTTCCTTATCGATGGTAGGTTCTAGTGCATCGTAAGCATAAGGTAGTTCTGGTAGTTCAAATTTGGCCATAGTATAACTCCTCCTTTAATTAATATGTAAAACCAAAATTATGCTGTTTGCATAACTTCTTGATTTTACATTATCAAACCGGAATTGTACTTGCAAACAATATGCAGCATTCCGTTTGGAAAACTTTTGACTTCCGCTATTAAGGTTTCCCGTATTGAATAAATTAAAACATAAAAAAACCAAGCCAATCGGCTTGGTTTTTTACGAATAATAAAAGTGGCTCGGGACGGAATCGAACCGCCGACACACGGATTTTCAGTCCGTTGCTCTACCGACTGAGCTACCGAGCCGTAATTTGCTATAAGTTTCTTGACTTAATGCTTTGTTCATTCAAGCGATATGTATCATGGCGGAGGAGGAGGGATTCGAACCCCCGCGAGCCGTTAAGCTCCTGGCGGTTTTCAAGACCGCTCCCTTCAGCCAAACTTGGGTACTCCTCCGTATGATAAATAAATGGTGGACCCTGCAGGACTCGAACCTGCGACCGATCGGTTATGAGCCGATAGCTCTAACCAGCTGAGCTAAGGGTCCCCATGGGGCGGCTGATGGGAATCGAACCCACGAATGCCGGAACCACAATCCGGTGCGTTAACCACTTCGCCACAACCGCCGTAATGAAAGTTTTAATTATGTAATAAATGGTGGCGGTGGAGGGAATCGAACCCACGACCTCACGGGTATGAACCGTACGCTCTAGCCAGCTGAGCTACACCGCCATAAAGTAAAAATGAGTAAATCTTGTTTGAAGCGACATTTAATAATTTATCATGTATCTAATGCTTTGTCAACAACTTTTTTTGCGCTGAAATTAGCGACAGGAATAATATAGCATGGTCTCATTAAGCTTGCAAGACTTTTTTTAAAAGCTCTGTTAAACTTTGTTGGTGATTCTTTTATAAGCGTCTTATTCAACAAAGGGCCGGTACTGTGAAACTCAATTTTGTGATATATGTTGAGTCCGTTTCCATAGAAGAAATTTTGTTCATGAGGAAATTACTACTCCTGTACCATCACCGGAACAATCTAGAAATAAGTCACTCCTCAAAGGATTGAAAAAAACAATCCTTTTGACGCTCGGCTTATGCTAATTGTGGCTTTCGAAGCAATTCCGCATTTGAGCATTTTCCCTTCTTAACCCCTTCTTCCGCACTTGTTCTCCTCTATGTATAGCGGCAGAATAAGAGAATAAATTTCAGCAAGTGGGCTATTCTGCTCCATCCCCCAGTCTCAATCGAGACTTCCCCTACTAAACAAACCCTAGATCGCTACGCTCTCCTTGTTTCCTTTATCTCCGCCAGTTCCAGGCTTGCTTGGTGCCTAACATCCAATTATGATAGTACGACTTGCCCTTTCTTTCATGTTTGCTCTTAAGGGGCTTTCCTCCCATAAAGATTCTCAAAACTGATTCTTATAAAATTGGAAGCATATTTGTAAATATCAACATGGAGATTTATCAGAATTTATTAAAAAAACAGCTGAAGCAATTAGCTCAGCTGTTTTTTTATAAGATTATAAACTTTCTTTTTCTCCCAGGACTTCTTCAGCAATATTAACAGCGTGGTCACCAATACGCTCCAAGTTGCTGACCATATCGACGAATACGATACCAGCTTGTCCAGTGCAGACTCCTTCATTTAAGCGAATAATGTGTTTTTTACGGTAACTGCGTTCCATTCGATCTAGTTCATTTTCTTTTTGAACTACCGCTAATGCTTCTTCCCTATTCATTGTTTCAAGCGCTTTTGTCGCTTGTTTCACAGTCATTAAAGTAAGGTCAAACATTGTATTCAAGTCATCAATAGCCTGAGGGGTCAAGTAAACTTTATTTGAGTTTTTATAATCGATAAGTTCAATGATGTTTTCAAAGTGATCACCAATCCGCTCAAGGTCCCGAACAGAATCCATCAAAGCTGAGTGCTTAAGACTTTCCTCGTCAGTTAAGGAAGCTTGAGATAAATCAATTAAATAATCTGTTATCTTTCGATCCAAATTATTTAGCGCATCTTCTATCTGCATCGCAATTTCTGAATGTTTTTGCTGTTTATTATTTAAATAAAGACTCGTCTCTTCCAGCCCTTTGTATGCGTACTGTCCCATTCGAACTACCTCTTCTTTTGCTTGATCAAGGGCAAGCGAAGGAGATTGCTCAATAAAAATCGGATCAAGATGCTGCGGCTTAAATTCAATTAGGGAATCTTCACCGGGGACTAATTTAATTACTATCCAGGCTAGAACAGCTACGAATGGAAATTGCACTACTGTATTCGCAATGTTAAAAGATCCGTGTGCAAAGGCAATAGTCATTTCAGGCCCTAAGTTTAGATATCCTTGTAACCATTCTACATAGGCTGTAAATGGTTTGAGCAACAGGAGAAACACAGTGGCACCCAGCACGTTAAATATAACGTGGACGAATGCAGCTCTTTTTGCGCCGACACTGGCGCCGATAGCCGCTATAACAGCGGTAATGGTTGTTCCGATATTATCACCAAAAAGCACAGGTAGTGCTGCTTGGATATCTACCAGTCCTTCTCCAAACAATCCTTGCAAAATACCTATGGTAGCACTAGAACTTTGTACAATGACAGTGAACAATGTTCCTATTACTACTCCTAATACCGGATTTTCACTCATGCTTAGTGTAAGCTCTCTAAAAGCTTCTAAGGATCTAAGTGGTTTCATACCGCCGCTCATAGTTTCGAGTCCGAAAAACAGGGCACCCAATCCAAAAACCGTCTGTCCAAGGTTGGTTACTTTTTTATTTTTAAAGAAGAATATCATTAAGGAACCTACTGCTAATATTGGAAGACCATATGCTTTTATATCAATACCAATAATGAATGCTGTAAAGGTAGTCCCGATATTAGCTCCCATTATGACTCCAATAGCCTGCCTGAACGTCATAAACCCAGCGTTTACCAGGCCTACCGTTAAAACCGTCGTGGTTGAGCTGCTTTGAACCAGAATGGTTACTACAGCACCTGCAATCACGCCCATAAGAGGGTTGCTTGTAAAGCGATCCAACATTTCACGTAAGCGATCGCCAGCTACCTTCTGCAGTCCGTCTCCCATATACTTTATACCAAATAGGAAGATACCAAGACCGCCAATAAATTCAAATATCATTTTTTGAACGTCTATCTCCATTTAGTCCCCACCCTTTCTTCATCCAAGTTTCTACAGTTTCTCTCTCTTTTTTTTAAAACACCTTTCTCATTATTAACGAAAGATATTTTATTTGTAAAGGATATCTGAGAATCTTAACATTAAATTTACATTCAAATTATAGAGAGGTAATATTTGTTTGTTATTAGGATCTTAAAAGAACTTATGAAAAACTCTACGCTATAGAAATCCATACTAAGAGAAGCGTTTTTAATTGCCTGCTTTTTCGTGATTTAATTTTTTCATTTTCCTCGTCTGAGTTTTTTGTCTCTATTTCATCAACCGTCTGGTAACACTTTTGTCAGACTGATTAATTAAATGGATAATTTATCTAAACCATTCAAATATCAGTCCTGCTAGCGAGATGCATTTTATAAATTTTCAAGCAACCGGTCATTAGCTTTTATATGATTAGAAAAAACAGTCCCTGAAACGGATAGTGAATAACTATATATCTCTATAATTTCCGAGGAACATTTTAACTCTGGCGCAAATGGCAATTACACAACAACCTAGTTAATTTTTTTTAATAATAAAAACTCCATACCCTATGACTTGTATTACCAAGTCATAGGGTATGGAGTAGTAACAGCAGATCATATTTGTTTAATTTTTTTAAATCTTTTTGACTAATATTTTTGTTCCATCTACAGAAACCACTTTGATATTATCATCTTTAGATATCCACTGCCCATTAGAGACAGCACTATAGTCTTCTTCCTCGATCTTAATTGTCCCTACCGGCCTCATGTCAGTCAAAGCCTTACCAGTTTTATCAATAAGGAACTGATAACTTTCTTTCATGGAATTGTATCCCATCTCTGAGGATAATTGGTCTCTGAGTGTAATTTTTGTCCACATCTTTCTGTGTTTAAATACTTTAAGGAACAGCAGTGAAGCAGCTCCACCAAGAATTACTCCAATAACACTGTACAAGCCAGCAACCCAGTTTGGCGCGCTGAAACCAACCGCAATTACCATTACTGCGGCTCCAATAGTGGCAAGGGTACCATCGTTTATGAGCTTACCATCAATCACCATAAGTATAATCCCAAGAAAGTAGACAAGCATCATGACTATAAACATATCTGTGGCTAAGTAACTGGAAAAATACACTGTAATAAAACCAAAACCAATAATCGCAAAGATTCCTTTCATATTAACCAGCAGTTCACCGATTAAAAACATGGTACCTAAAAAGGTTATAAACAAAGCGATCCAATCAAATGCAAGCACGATGAACACATCCTCCCGTTTATCTTCTAATTACTATATGTACGATTAAGTCTTTACTTTCGTTTCATTAAATATCGTTTGAGTTTACTATTTGCTTACTCCATAATATAATTTGTTAAACTTGGGTATGTAAAACAGAAGCATTTACAATAGTTTTACATTTGAATGGCTGTAATTAAGTGACTTGACTTCTCATTTAAGTTAATACCCTTTATAATGAAGAGTGGAACGTAAAGAAGCATACCTTTTTTGTAAGTATATAAAGGAGCGATTTGAAAATGGCAATTACCCACAGAAAAGATACACGCCCTGTAAAAGTAGGAGACGTGACCATCGGCGGAGCAGATGAAGTCGTTATTCAATCCATGACTACTACTAAGACCCACGATGTTGAAGCTACAGTAGCAGAAATTAAACGTTTAGAAGAAGCGGGCTGCCAAGTTGTACGAGTTGCATGTCCTGATGACCGTGCCGCTGACGCTATTCCAGAAATAAAAAAGCGAATTAATATACCGCTAGTTGTCGATATTCACTTTGATTATAGAAAAGCCCTGAAAGCAATTGAGGGCGGTGCAGATAAAATCCGTATCAACCCAGGAAATATTGGTAAACGGGAAAAGGTTGAAGCTGTGGTAAATGCTGCAAAAGAAAAAGGGATCCCTATTCGTATTGGAGTTAATGCAGGTTCTTTAGAAAGACACATCCTTGAAAAATATGGGTATCCAACAGCTGATGGCATGGTTGAAAGTGCTCTGCATCACATTAAAATTCTAGAAGATCTCGATTTTCATGATATTGTGGTTTCATTGAAGGCATCAGATGTACACTTAGCAATTGAAGCTTATGAAAAAGCTGCACAAGCTTTTTCTTACCCGATTCATCTGGGCATTACTGAATCTGGAACTCTCTATGCAGGAACCATAAAAAGTGCAGCAGGTCTTGGCGCCATCTTAAGTAAAGGGATCGGAAGTACACTCCGCATCAGTCTTAGTGCTGATCCAGTTGAAGAGGTAAAAGCTGCTAAAGAGCTTCTTAAATCATTTGGACTTGCTGCCAATGCAGCTACTTTGATCTCTTGCCCAACTTGTGGACGTATTGAGATTGATTTAATCTCTATTGCAAATGAAGTTGAAGAATATATTCAGACCATTCAAGCCCCTATTAAAGTTGCCGTACTAGGCTGTGCTGTAAACGGCCCCGGTGAAGCACGTGAAGCAGATATAGGCATCGCAGGTGCGCGTGGAGAAGGTCTTCTGTTCCGCCATGGAGAGATTATCAGGAAAGTACCTGAAGATATCATGGTGGAAGAACTCAAAAAAGAAGTCGATAAACTCGCTGAAGAGCATTACGAGAAACAGCGTATCGAAAAGGAAAAATTAGAACAAAAAGCATAAAAAAGGTGGACCTTACTGGTCCACCCTTTTTTATTTAGATCAAATTATAGATCGGAGCAAAGAATATTGAAAACGCAATGGATACAACACTGATAATAATCGCCATGTTCCCAAGCGTATCAGCTCCACGCCGTTTTCCTATAATCCCTAATACAATGCCAGCGGCACCTAATATGAGGGGAGCAAAGAAAAAGGAAAGAATCGCTGCACTTAGCCCCAGCCAACCCATACCTACTTTTACATCACTTTCCATAGTTGTTTCTTTTTCTTCAGTTTGAAAAGGTTCATCTATTGGCTCTACTGCCGCTTCCTGAGCATATTCTTCTTCATAACTTTCCCCATATACTGGCTGATAAGGACCGCGTCCATGATCATTAACTGGTTGCTGGTCATTCTCATGGACTTGCTCCAATTCATCGCCATGCTCTGGAGCTTTCTCTGTTTCCTGATTCTCAACAGGATTTATTGGATCATACATACGGATACCCTCACTTTCTGTTTGGAGAATCACGTTTAGTATGTTCCATAATCTCCTTTACTAACAAGGGATTTTTTGACATATCCATCATTTTTAATTAACACGTTCTCTCTTCTTATTTCATATGGTGTACTAAATCACTGGTGCGAGAGGGAGTATAAATATGAAGCATGTAGCTCAACAATTTGTTATGCAAAAGTTAAAGCAGCTGACAGTTCATGATTTAATTACTTACAGTAAGCAATATAAGATCCCAATCTCAAAATCAGAAGCAGAACTCATTGTAAAAGCTCTCAAAAAAAATAAGGAAAACCCTTTTGATCCAAACGGTCGTAAACGTATGTTAACTAAGCTGGCTTCCATCACTTCCATTGACACAGCCCACTCTGTGAACCGCCTGCTTATGGAATTGGCTAAAGAATACGGCGTGGCTCACTGGTTAAAATAATACCTAACAGAGACATAATGAAAAGTAATTCTTTTCGATTAGTCGCTTCAGGCTCGAGGAAAACAGAAAATGATATTTAGAATAGGCTCTGTTAAACTTCCGTGTTGATTTTAAGGTAAAGCTCCCATTACTTGAAGACTCGGTTTCGAGATAGTTGGGGCCCGTTACTCTATTTGGAAGATGGCTGGTGGGGAAATAACTCGCTTTCCTATGGGGGAACGGTGAGCTTCCTCGCTCGTTTCACTCCCTGCGGGATCTCACCTAGTTCCTTCTCCCATGGGAGTCTCGCCATTTCCCCACCAACCCAGCCACAGGAGAATAACGGACCCTTCCAGAAATAGAATCCTCGCCTTCTTAACTGACCTTAAAGGCTTCTATGACAGGCTATTCCCCATCTTTATAGCATGAAAATAGCCTCATATTCACATGCTCTTTTTGTGGATCAAGAAGATATCCTAAGTGGTTTCGAGTTGCTGATTTAGCAACGTCCGGAGGGGACGATGTAGACTCCTGCGGGATGAACATGATCGGTGAGATCCCGCAGGGTTGTTAAGCCCGAGGAAGCTCAGCACATGCCCGCGGAAAGCGAAATCGTCCCCCGAAGGACCTTCACTCTAACCCAATATCTCGAAACTGAGTCTTCAACTATCCGGCCCTATTATTTAATAAGCCTCTTATGAAAATCAACAATAAAATTTGAAGAGCTAAAATAAAAAAAGGTGCGCGTGCACCTTTTTTTATTGTTTCATTATTTTAATTTTTAAATCTTCATCAAATGTTCCTTCTTTAACCATTTCTATTTCAAATCCATAAGGAGGTTTCTTATTCTTCTTATCTTCCCCTACGTAAGGAGTTTCAAGGATCTTTGGCAGATCCTTTAAGGTAGGGTGATGAATCACATGATGCAAAGCTTTAAATCCAATGTGACCAAAACCAATATTCTCATGCCGGTCTTTTTGAGCGCCCTGCTCATTTTTACTGTCGTTCACATGCACGACCTTTAATCGGTCGAGACCTACAATTTTATCGAACTCATTTAATACTCCATCAAAATCTTCTGCTACGTTATAACCAGCATCATGTATATGGCATGTATCCATACATACAGATAATTTTTCATTCATTGTGACGCCATCTATAATTTTGGCTATTTCGTCAAAATTTCGACCGATTTCAGACCCTTTCCCTGCCATTGTCTCCAGGGCTATTTGGACATTTTGATTTTTGTGAAGCACTTCATTCAAACCTTCAATAATTTTTGGGAGCCCTTTCTCCAGCCCCTGTCCTACGTGAGAGCCTGGGTGGAGTACAATTTGCTTGGCTCCTATTGCCTCCGTACGTTCAATTTCATTTCGAAGGAAGTCTACACCTAATTGGAAAGTTTCAGGCTTAGTCGTATTACCAATGTTAATGATATACGGAGCATGAACAACGATGTCTGAAATATTATGTGATTTCATATGATCCTGTCCAGCTTCGATGTTTAATTCTTCTATAGGTCGCCTCCTCGTATTTTGAGGAGCTCCCGTATAAATCATAAATGTACCGGAACCGTAAGATGCAGCCTCTTCACTTGCTCCGAGAAGCATTTTTTTCCCTTTCATTGAAACATGTGAGCCGAGTTTCAAATTAAAACTCCTTTCTTGATGCTTATTTTTTGCGATACTCATTCCTTTTTAGCCCTTTCAAATTTTTATCAGCTTTTTTCTTCATTTTTTTCTTATAGCCTGGTTTCACCTTTTTGGGTTTACGAACCATTTGTCTCGCTTTCTTTTCAAGATCTGTTTCTTTTCTTTCCCTTGTCTGACGTTCATTATAGGAATTAACTTCTTTCCATTCTCCATTCTTCACTTCATAGAAATTAAAAGTAAGGCCTCTGCTCTCAAGCTTCTGGATTAAGGGGAGGTCTCCTTCCTTGTAAAGATTAATGGCTGTGCCCTGCATGCCGGCACGAGCTGTTCTTCCTACACGATGGATATAAAATTCTTCTTCTTTAGGCATCTGAGCATTTATGACATGACTAACACCTTGAATATCAATTCCACGAGACGCTAAGTCAGTCGCTACAATATACTGATATCTTAAATTTTGGAGTTCCTTAAGCATCCTTTTACGTTCTCTTGGAGATAATCCTCCATGAAGGATTCCAGTTTCCAAACCGCGGCTGAGCAAAGCATCCGCTAGTTCATCAGCTTGGTCTTTGCCATTTGTAAAGATGATAGCAAGATAGGGCTGAATAGCTTTAGAAATATCCATAATGATATCGGCCGGGTCCTTGTGACGCAAAGGAACTAAGCGGTGCTCCATAGACTCAGGCGATGGTTTATCATCCTCTATCTGGATAAGGGTAGGGTTAGTTAAATATTTTTTGAGAAAAGGCTGTAAACGTTCCGGAATCGTAGCCGAGAAAACTAACATTTGAACATCAGGATCCATACGAACCAGGATTTGATCTACATCCTCTATAAAGCCTAAATCAAGCATTAAATCAGCCTCATCCAATACAAAACCTTTGGCTTGATGCAAATCTACGGCTTCTTCCTTGACCATGTCCAGGATTCTTCCAGGAGTTCCCACGATAATATGAGGAGGAAGAGAAGATAGTTTATCCACCATCTTCTGCTTATCCGTACCTCCAATTAGCAGCTTAGAGCGCCATACCTTCTCTTTTCCGCCGAATTGAATAGCTTTCTTCACCTCTTCATGGATTTGAATAGCAAGTTCCCTTGTGGGAGCTGTAATAACAAATTGAACATTAGAGGAATTCTCATCAATTTTGTTTAGCAATGATAAAAGGTAAGCGTGAGTTTTTCCAGAGCCTGTGTGTGATTGTCCAATTAAACTTTCGCCTCGTAAAGCAGCAGGCATTACTTCGCGCTGAATAGGGGTTGGTTCATGAAAACCAAGTTCTCCAATGATCTGGCTGATCACCGGGGTAATAGCAAATTCTTCAAATTTATGTGTACTCATTATGTTTTGTACTCCTTTAGTGTAAAATGTTCTCATCCCATTATAATAGAGCAAGAGAAGAAATGCACGATAACAGGACAAGCTGCGACAAGATTCTTTGTCTTCTTTCCACTTAGCCTTTATAATAAAGGATGGTAAAGTAAAAGTATTCAATTGGAATTGGATAAAGAGGAGGACTTTAAATAATGGAAGTCATTAAAATCGCCCCTCGCGGTTATTGTTACGGTGTGGTAGATGCAATGGTCATTGCTCAGAATGCTGCAAAAGACCCGAACCTGCCCCGCCCTATATATATTTTAGGAATGATTGTACACAACTCGCACGTTACCCAAGCTTTTGAAGACGAAGGTATTATTACCGTCGATGGTAAAAATCGCATGGATCTTCTGGACGGAATCAATGAAGGGACAGTTATCTTTACGGCTCACGGAGTTTCTCCGGAGGTTAAAGAGCGTGCTAAAAAGAAAGGTCTTACCGCCCTTGATGCAACTTGTCCCGATGTGACTAATACTCACAATCTAATCCGTGACAAAGTAGCTGAAGGCTATGAGATTATTTATGTCGGTAAGAAAGGTCACCCTGAACCTGAAGGAGCCATGGGTGTAGCTCCAGGTAAGGTACATCTTGTCCAAACGGAAGAGGATGTAGACAATCTAAATATCGACCATGATAAATTAATGGTCACGAACCAGACTACCATGAGTCAGTGGGATGTTTATGATGTGATGGAAAAGGCAAAAGAAAAATATCCTCAGCTGGAAAAACATCAGGAGATTTGTATGGCTACTCAGGTTCGCCAAGAAGCTGTTTCTGAACAGGCCAAGGAAGCTGACCTTACTTTAGTTGTTGGAGATCCTAAAAGTAATAACTCGAACCGCTTAGCTCAAGTATCTATGGAAAAAGCAGGTACTCAAGCTTATCGAATAAGTGATGTGACTGAAATCGACTTGGACTGGCTGGAAGGTGTGCAGAAGGTAGCCGTTACAGCAGGCGCTTCTACTCCTACCCCCATAACTAAAGAAGTAATAAAATTCATCGAGCAATATGACTTAAATGACGTGGACACTTGGATTCGCGAATCCAAAGTGGAACAGAAAAAGATTCTTCCGCGTGTGAAAACTAAAAAGAAAAGCCAAGTAAAAGAATAAACGATCAAATAAGTTGTGCGGACATAATAATGTCCGCACATTTTTTTAAAATTCAGCTAAGAAATGCTTAATTAAGGTTATGGGATGGCTTCAAAATGAGGGAAGATCCGCGGAAGGAGCTAGACCAATCCCCACAGGGAGTAATAATGACCAAGGAGGCTCTTCTATTAGAGGTTCAACTAAGTTGTGCTACGCGGCAAAGTCAAACGCCTATGTATCCACCAGGGCCGCAGGAAAGCTTTCAAATGTGGAATCGTCCCGAAGGACAGGACCAGCATAAGCCAACCCTCAAAAGAATTGTGATTTTACAATCCATTGATGAGTCATGAGCGTCCGGGTAATGGAACAAGACAAATCATTTACTAACCACCCCTTACCCTCTTTCCGAAAAGAACTCTATGATCTCGAAACTGATTCTTACTCAATCGGTAGCTTATTAACGAAAAATCTACATTGAGGTGTTTTCTTTAACTATTCATTTACGCATCTATACCACTTTATACAAACGTAAAAGGTTCGGTATTGGATTCAGAGAGAATAACAGATACATGCTGCTGCCATTTTTCTACTAAATATTTTTTAATTTCAGCACAAACCACTTTTTCAACATGATGACCAGGGTCAATCAATGACAGTCCCATTTCCATGGCATCCTGTGCTGCATGAAAAGTCATATCCCCAGTAATATAAACATCTGCTCCGTTCGCTTTTGCCGCATGGATATATTTTTCACCACTCCCCCCAAGAAGTGCAGCTTTTCGGATTACTCTTGAGCCTGTCCCTGTCATACGTACAGCAGGCACATCGTATTTTTCCTTTACTATTTCACATAACTTCCTCAACTCCATCGGTTCTTTCAAGTGGCCAATACGACCTACCCCTTTATCTTTTCCGTGATTTAAGAGGGGATAAAGGTCATAAGCCACTTCCTCATAGGGGTGAGCTTTTTCCATTGCAGCCAACACTACACTTAACTTCGATTTAGGTACAATGGTTTCTATTCGCTTCTCTTCAACTACTTCAAGCTCGCCGCTCTGCCCGATATAAGGATTTGTTCCTTCTTGAGGCTTAAAGGTACCCTGACCGGATAATTGATACGTACAATGGCTGTATTGTCCTATATGCCCAGCTCCAGCCTCACTGATAGAATTTCTTAATTCATCCGCATGGTCTTCCGGTACAAACACTGTCAGTTTTACCAGTTCATCCTGACCAGTTTTAACTAAAGGAAAAGTATCTACAAGACCAATGGCTTCTGCCATCACATCATTGACCCCGCCTGATGCTACATCAAGGTTAGTATGGGCAGCGTAAACTGTAATGTCATGTTTAATAAGTTTTTGAATGACTCTACCTTTAGGAGTGTCAAAATTAATTTGATGCAACTTTACAAATAACAAAGGATGATGTGCAATAATTAAATCAACTTGCTTCTCAATAGCTTCATCAACTACATTTTCAAGTACATCAAGCGTTACCATCACCTTGCTTACAGGTTTATTCAGTGTGCCCACTTGAAGACCGACATTATCCCAATCAAAAGCCAAATGCTTTGGAGACCATTTTTCAAACCATTGAATAATTTCACTACCTGAGATTGTACGATTTACCATTATTTAAGTGCCTCCTTTAACCAATTAATCTCTACTTGTAACTGTGCAACTTTTTCTTCATTTACCACAGAAGCCTGCTTAACTTGAGAGAGAACATACTCTTTCTTCTCAAGCTCAGCTTTACACTTTACATTGAATACCTTTCCGCCTTTTTTTAAAAGATGGGGGCCGAGCCAAAGTTGTTTCTCCAAGTTTAAAGAATCATACGAGGCATCAGGCTTCCCTTTGTCCCCTACAAGAATTTCATATATATGACCATTTTCTTCTAAAATTATTTCATCTGTTAAATCATAGCCGTTTTGAAAAAACCACTTCCTTACTGACCTAGCATCTATATTAGGCTGAGCTATTATCCTTTCGGTTTCGGAAAGTTTTTCTTTCCCATTTTCTAAGATATCTCTTATCAAGGGCCCTCCCATTCCTGCGATAACGATCTGATAGACCTCATTGGGTTTTAAAACCTGTAAACCATTTCCAAGTCGGACGTCAATTCGCCCTTCTAAACCATGATCTTTTACTTCTTTCCACGCACTGGTGTACGGCCCTTGATTGACTTCGCCTGCTATTGCCTGAGCGGAAGGATCATTCAAACAAACATAACACGGAAGATACGCATGGTCAGAACCGATATCAGCAAATAAAGATCCCTTAGGCAAATATTCGGCTACGTTAGCAAGCCGCTTGGATAATTGATTGACATTCATATTCTCTCTTTCCTCTCATAATAAAGAAAAGCTTTCTGATTGTCACAGAAAGCTTCTCAAGTATAAGTATTATTTCTTCTCTGCTAACCATTCCGCCACTGCTGCAGCATCTTCGCCTGTGTAAAGACCCGCTGGCATCGCAGAACCTTTACCATTTACGATAATGTCCTGAATTTCTTCAGCAGAATAACGACTGCCTACTTCTGTAAGGTTTGGCCCTGTCCCGCCTTCTAAGTTTCCACCGTGACAACTGGCACATTGTGACTGAAACATTTCTTCCGGATTGGCATTCGCTGTTTCTTCCTGTTGTTGTTCTCCACCGTTTTCTTCTTCATTCTGAATCGCTTCACGCTGGTTAATCCCTGCAGCAGAAACGATGATCATAGCTACTATACCTAAAACAGCAATAATAGCAAATGGAATCACAGGGTTTCTTCTCATTAGTTGCATCCTCCTTATGTATTCCTTTAGTTAGTATGGGCAAATATATTCGACTATATTTATTTTACTTGAAAAGCTCCACTTATTAAAGAGATAACTTGTGAAAAGTTACAAAACAGAAGCGAGAAATAGGAAAAGGATCCCTATAATACTCGATATCTTCAAATAATGAAATCTTCATCGTAAACCGATCCACATCCACAGCAAACAATGAGTGACTGCCATTCCATATACCCATTGAGCGCTTACGGATTTACGAAAAGCAGCAACCCTATAAGCAAGCCTGTAATTAGAGGAAAATGATATAGTACAGTTTGCGTTCCTATTACCTGCCGAAGAGATAGAAGAGCTGCGAGAACAAAAGTCGACAAAAGCCCTGTTTGCAATATGAGGCTCATTTCAGTAAAATAAATGACAAGAAATGAAAGGGGTAACAAAAAAAGGGTTAAGGTTAAAAATAAGAGCTTATGTGACTTTTTTTTAGACTTAGTGAACTCTAAGTCTCTGTCACCGATTTCAATTTGCCCTTGAGTTTAGAGAGCCAGCAGAAAATCGCAATATTCGCTGGGAAGCAGCTGATTTTCTTTCATACGCAACATCCCCCACCAGATAGAGAATTAAAAAACCCAGGCACCATCTACGCATTATGCAGCCGATGGATACCTGAGTCAGAATATTTCTTTATTCCATAAAGTCTTTCAGACGTTTACTCCGGCTTGGATGTCTTAACTTGCGAAGCGCTTTTGCTTCAATTTGACGGATTCTCTCCCGCGTTACACCAAATACTTTTCCTACTTCTTCAAGCGTACGCGTCCGTCCATCGTCTAATCCGAATCTTAAACGGAGTACGTTCTCTTCACGGTCTGTAAGTGTATCAAGAACATCTTCCAGTTGTTCTTTTAACAGCTCATATGCTGCATGGTCAGAAGGGGAAGTAGCTTCCTGATCTTCAATGAAATCACCTAGATGGGAGTCATCTTCTTCTCCGATAGGAGTTTCAAGCGACACTGGTTCCTGAGCAATTTTCAGGATTTCCCGTACTTTGTCTGGCGTAAGTTCCATATCCTGAGCAATTTCCTCTGGAGTAGGCTCACGACCCAGATCCTGTAGAAGCTGACGTTGTACTCTGATCAGCTTATTAATAGTTTCTACCATGTGAACAGGAATACGAATGGTACGAGCCTGGTCTGCAATTGCGCGTGTAATCGCTTGTCTGATCCACCATGTAGCATAGGTACTAAATTTATACCCTTTACGATAATCAAACTTCTCTACCGCTTTAATAAGACCCATATTTCCTTCTTGAATTAAATCTAGGAAAAGCATGCCTCTCCCTACATATCTTTTCGCGATACTTACAACTAGACGCAAGTTGGCTTCAGCTAGATCCCTCTTAGCTTCTTCGTCACCATTTTCAATTCTCTGCGCAAGACTGATTTCATCTTTTGCAGATAAGAGGTTCACACGTCCGATTTCTTTTAGATACATTCGAACAGGATCATTGATTTTGACACCTGGAGGTACACTTAAGTCGTTAAGGTCAAACTCTTCTTCCTTATCTAATTGTTTCATACTAGGGTCAGTCTCAGAGTCACCAATCACCTCAACACCCTGTTCATTCAAATGCTCATAAAATTCATCCATTTGATCAGAGTCTAATTCAAAGCTTGATAGCTTTTCCGCTACTTCCTCGTAAGCAAGTACTCCTCGCTTTTTCCCTATTTCCAACACCTGATCTTTTGCTTGTTCAAGTGTCATTTCACTCGTATTATTACTATTACTTTCCTTTTCTTTAGAACGTGATGGCTGCTGTTGCTTGTTATCCGCCATAAGTCCCCCTCCTTCCAACATATCTATACCAACTATACCTATGTGTTTTTTAATTCTTTTTTCCTTTCAATGATCTTCATAGCAATTTCAGCAGCTTTAATTGGTTCATTTTGCTGTTCTGCCCGCTTCAAATCATCTTCTAAGGTTTTAATATCCGTACGGTCACTATGCTCAGCTTTAATCCGGAAAATGTAATCTTGGATTTCCTGATCAGATACTTCTTCACTTACCGGTGCCATAGCCAGTTCAATTACTAGATTTTTTAGAGCTGGATCATCAAGTTTTTCCACAAACTGACTCACATCTGACTGATTACCATCTTCATAGTAGGCATACAGATAAGTCACTATAACCTGATGGTCTGAAATATTAAATGCTCCTCCCAGTTCCTCTTGAACTTTCTCAGCAATGAAAGGGTCTCTTAACATATAAGCGATCAGTTTTCTTTCCGCATTATGAAAAGCCGGCAGGAGTTTATTCTGAATGGAATACTGGCTTGTACGGTTAGTATATCGGTTTTGGTCTCTGTTATCCCGCTTAAATGTGTTTTTCCCTCTAATATCGTGAACCTCTTCTTTAAGAGTATCCACCGCTATCTGGAACTCTGAAGCAAGTTCATTTAAATAATGCTCCCTCTCTACTGCCCGATCAAGGAGAGCGACCTCCTGTAGTACCTTTTCGATATAAGCAATTCGATCTCCTTCTAGCTGGAGATTATAATCTCTCCGAAGATAGCTCATGATAAAAGCTATAAACGTATCACTCGTGTCCAAAACTTCTTTCTTAAAGCGATCTCCACCATGCTTTTGTATGAAATCATCGGGGTCTAAACCGTCCGGAACTCTAGCGACGAATGTTTGACATCCTGTATTTTTAAGCAGGCGTCCAGCCTTTACGGCAGCTTCTACTCCTGGCTGATCCCCGTCATAACATATGATAACCTGATCCACATAACGTTTGAGAAGATTAGCCTGAGAACTAGAAATCGAGGTTCCCATTGTCCCCACTGCATTATGAACGCCGGCCTGGTCAGCTGAGATTACATCAACGTACCCTTCAAACAAGATCACCGATTTCTGTTTACGAATTGCAGCTCTTGCCAGATCAAAGTTGTAGAGTAACCTATTTTTCTGAAAGAGTTCCGTCTCCGGACTATTCAAGTACTTAGGTTCTTGATGACCAAGTGAACGACCGGCAAAAGCCACAGTTTTTCCTAAATGGTTGCGCAGCGGAAAAATTAACCTGCCTCTAAAACGATCGGCATACTCTCCCTGCTCATTTGCGTTTAATAACCCTGCTTTAACCATGGTTTGTGGATGAAAACCTTTTTTCTCCAGAAAGGTCACAACAAACTCTTTCGAATTCGGCGAATATCCAATTTGGTATTTTTTAATTGTTTCTTCACTGAAACCACGGTCAATTAAATACTGATAAGCGTCCTGTCCTTCTTTTGAATTAAGAAGCATATGGTGGTACAACTTTGCAAGCCATTGATGAGCTTCTAAAACACTTTGAGATTCAGTACTTCTTTGTGAAGGCTCCTCTTGCGAAGCTTCCTCAGGCAGATCTATTTGTGCCTGGGCAGCCAGTTGTTTTATAGCCTGTATGAAGTTGAACCCTTCCATTTCCATAAGGAAGGTATAAACATTCCCTCCCTTTCCACATCCAAAGCAATGGAATATTTGCTTGTCAGCAGAAACGGAAAAAGAAGGAGTGCTCTCCCCATGAAACGGACACAAACCGAAATAATTTCTACCCTGCTTTTTCAACTCTACGTAATCACCAATAATATCCACGATATCTGTGGATTGGCGTATTTCATCTACTTTTTCTTCTGGAATATGCCCAGCCATACGCATCACCATACTAAACCTTTATTCGAGATAGACTATTTAATACCTTCTTGATCAGCTAACAAATTTTCAAATACATGCTGAAAATGATCCCGATCTTCTTTCCTAAAAGCTGAAGGACCTTTCCAATTTTTTCTTCTCTTCATTGATTGCTGTCTCAAGTACTTGTTATTCATTATTTCATCTGCATCAGCTTCTTTAATTAGTTTACCTCTTGGAGTAAGAACATAAACCCCTCTAGATGTCAATAGCACTGCTAAAGATAAATCCTGAGTTATTACATAATCGGACGCAGAGACGTTATTAAGAATGTAAAGATCCACTGCTTGAGAGCCATGATCTAAAAAGATCCAACCTTCTTCTGCTTTTTCAGGACTATAATGGTTGACAGTGGCTATGAAGATAGGTGTAATTTCATATACACTGCATACATTATAAATTTCCTGTTGAACCGGACAGCTGTCTGCATCTACCCATATTTTTGGAATTTGATTTGACATAGTAACTCTACTTCTACAATAATACATAGAATCCTTCTAAATTTAGAATGTTTTATTTTTCTGAAAAGTACTCACTTTGCGCTTTAGGTAAATCTAAAGACCTAATGACTACTTGTATAGAATCATTTTTACCGCAAATAAACATTATAATACATTCTATTGTTTTTCGCTATATACTATTTTACCTAATTTCATCCTTCCCAACAAAAGTCGCGCTTAATCATAGCGCGACCTTAAGTGATGATCCTATTCTTGGGAATCTTGGCGTAGTTTATTCGTAATAACATTAGCCGTCTCTTCTACAGCTTTATTGGATACATCGATGACGTGGCAGCCAATTCTATCCACCACACGATTAAAATGCTCAATTTCCTGGTGAATTCTATTCATGTTTGCATAGCTGGCTTGCGCTCCAAGACCAAGGGATTTTAAACGCTCTTTTCTGATATCATTTAACTTTTCTGCGCTAATCTTTAAACCAATGCATTTATCAGGGTCCACTCGATATAATTCAGCTGGTGGCTCAACTTCTGGAACAATGGGCACATTAGCTACCTTCAATCGTTTGTGGGCCAAGTATTGTGAAAGCGGAGTTTTAGAAGTTCTTGAAACACCGATCAACACGATGTCCGCTTTAGCAATTCCTCGGGGGTCTCTTCCATCGTCGTAACGTACGGCAAACTCAATTGCTTCTACTCTCTTAAAGTAATCTTCGTCTAGTTTATGAACCAGACCAGGTTCAAGACGAGGTTCTAAATTAAAGTGCTTTTCCATGGCTTCCATCATCGGGCCCATAATATCCACACATTCAATATCATACTTTTTTGCTTCCGCAAGTAGATATGTCCGGAACTCTGGAATAACAAATGTAAACCCGACCATCGCTCCCTGTTCCTTTGCCTGTACCAGAGCCTCATTAATAGTACCTTTATCCTCCACATAAGGAATTCTCTGAAGATCAAAGGGACCATCATCGAACTGACTGAGAGCTGCTTTAACGACAAGCTCTGCAGTTTCCCCAACAGAATCTGATAATACATAAATTAATGGTTTCCCCATTTTCTCCCTCCTCTCTGTTCCTTTATAGATGCTGGTCGCGTCCTAATTCAACTAAGGCTTTAGTTATGTTGGTCTTTGTCAGTCTGCCTATAACTTCTAATCCATTCTCAGCAGGATCAACAACTGGAAGACCATCAATTTGCTTTTCTATAAGCTTTTGAGCGGCATCCAACAGTAGGTCCTCTGGTTCACAAATGGTGATATTCGGCATCCGAGTCATAATAATATGCACAGGGATCGAGGACAAATCTTGGTTACCAATGCTTGCTCGTAAAAGGTCTTTTCTGGAGAGCACACCTGTTAGATGTCCATGTTCATTCGTTACAAATAATGTACCGACATCCTCTAAAAACATGGTGCAGATGGCATCATACGCTGAGACGTCCTCTTGTACAACGATTGGTATAGATTGATACTCTTTGACTTTAAATTTCTTTAGCTTTTCCGTTAATAATTCAGATCCAGTTTTTCCAGTAAAGAAGTATCCAACACGAGGTCTCGCGTCCAAAAAACCCGCCATTGTTAAAATGGCAAGGTCAGGCCGAAGAGTAGCCCTTGTAAGGCTTAAATGGTCTGCTATATTTTCTCCAGTTATAGGTCCATTATCTTTTACTATTTGAATGATTTGTTCTTGTCGGTTAGAGAGTTCCAATCTTTCACCACCCTGCTCACTGTGACGTGCTGTTCTATTTTATTATTATAGACCATATTAATAACCGGGTAAAAGAAGGGGCCTTAGAACTGCTGCTTCCATTCAATAGCATTTAGGTCAGCAAACTCTTTAATGTCTGCAGCAATTTGATTTAATAATCCCAATCGATTGTTTCGAATCTTCTCGTCTTCTGCCATAACCATCGTGCCTTCAAAGAAGTCATGGATCGGGGAAGCCAGTTCAGATAGTTTCTCCAATGCCAGAGCAGGTCGGTCTTCTTGTAATGCTTGTAAATACTCTGGATGGACCAATCTAAAGGCTTCATACAAACGGGCTTCTGAATCATTTTCAAAATACTTCGGCTTTACTTCCATAGCGTCAGCTTTTTTGGCGAGATTGAGCACCCGTCCCAGTGCTTCATGTACATTCTTGAAAGTAGGGTCCTGCCGCTTATCTACAAGCAGCCTTGCTTTATCAATGGTTACTGCGTAATTCTGAACACCGTTCGTAAGTGTTGCTTCTACAATATCAGGATCAATTCCGTTCTCTCTTAATAGGTAAGCAGCTCTTACCTTAAAGAATTCATGTAAATCTTGATGAACCTCTTGTTCTGTACGTGTTGGAAGATTTAATTCACGATAGAATTGGTGAACAAGATCTATTAACTTTTCTACAGGTATGTTCCATTGCTGACTCTGTAAAGTTTGTAATATTCCAAGAGCTTGTCTCCTTAACCCGTAAGGATCCTGTGAACCTGTTGGGATAATTCCAATCGAGATGCTTCCTACAATCGTATCAAGCTTATCCGCTATACTTACTATAGAACCAATTGTTGAAGAAGGAAGGGTGCCATTAGCCTGTCTCGGCATGTAATGTTCGTTAATAGCTCGCGCTACTGCTTCATCTTCTCCAAATAATCTGGCATACTTTTCGCCCATTACTCCCTGGAGCTCTGTAAACTCATCTACCATTTGAGTAACTAGATCAAATTTACATATCTCAGCAGCGCGTTCAGCTTGCTGCTTTTCTTCATCATTCAGATCAAGCCACTCACTGATTTTACCTGTTATAGCTCGAATGCGTTTAACTTTATCTGCAAGTGTTCCAAGCTCAACTTGATATACCATCCGTGACAGCTTTTCAAGTTTTTGATCAATCGATCCTTTTTGATCTTCTTCATAAAAGAATTGTGCATCTTTCAAACGCGCTTTCAATACTTTTTCATTTCCGCGGGAGACGGTATCCAGATGCTTATCATCCCCATTACGAACTCCAACAAAATAAGGAAGCAGGGTCCCTTTATGAGAACGAACTGGGAAATAACGCTGGTGTTCTTTCATTGATGTAATTAAAGCTTCTTCCGGAATATCCAGGAATTCCTCATTATAAGATCCAAAGAAGACTGTTGGATACTCTACTAGATGAGTGACTTCCATTAATAAACCTTCATCAATAATGAGTTTCCAATCTTTTTCTTTTTCAAGCTCCAACAATTGTTCTTTTATGGCATTTTTCCTCTTAGTAACATCACTGATAACATATTCGCCATTTAATATTTCTTCATAGTTTTCAGCCGAACGAAGAGATGCTTTATTACCTAGGAAACGATGGCCGTATGTAATCCGGTCAGTCGCTACATTTTCAATAGTAAAGGGAACGATCTCCTCACCAAACAAAGCGACCATCCAACGAATAGGGCGGGCATACCGTAAATCATAGCTGCCCCACCGCATATTCTTGGCGAAGGTAATACTTAGAAAAACAGACCGAAAATCCTGAAGCAACTCTGCAGTTGACTCCCCTTCAATAAACTTCGTTACATGTACATATTCAGTTCCCTTTACTTCTTTGAAGTATATATCTTCTACATCTTTTCCTTGTCCTTTGGAAAAACCAATGGCTGCTTTTGTCCACTCTCCATTTTCATCCAATGCAATTTTTTTAGCAGGGCCTTTGGCTTCTTCTTCGACATCAGGCTGCTTATCAGCTACATTGCTTATTTGGACTGCTAATCTTCTTGGAGTAGCGAATCCTTTCACTTCCCCGAAAGGAATCCGCTGCTCACGGAACCACGTTTCTGTCTTTACTTTTAATTGTTCTAAAGCATCATCTATAAATCTAGCCGGGAGTTCTTCTAACCCAAGCTCAAATAAAACCGTTTTACTCATGGCCTTCAACCTCCTTAGGTAACATTGGGAATCCTAGTCGTTCTCTTTCTTCCACATAGGCTTTGGAAATTTTTCTTGCCAGATTTCGGACCCGGGAAATGTATCCTGTACGTTCCGTAACGCTAATTACTCCTTTGGCATCTAAAAGGTTAAATGTATGTGAGCACTTCAGCACATAGTCATAGGCTGGGAATACTAACCCTTTTTCCATAATTCTTTCTGCCTCTTTCTCGTAAGTGGTAAATAACGTGAAAAGCATCTCTTCATCTGAGTCTTCAAATGTATAAGTAGAATGTTCGAATTCCGGCTGCATAAAGATATCTCCTACCGTGACGCCGTTAGTCCATTCTAACTCAAATACGTTTTCTTTATCTTGAATATAAGAAGCCAGTCGTTCCAGCCCATAAGTAATCTCCGCAGACACGGGACGTGCTTCAAGTCCACCAATTTGCTGGAAATAAGTAAATTGAGTAATTTCCATTCCATCCAGCCAAACTTCCCATCCTAATCCTGCAGCTCCAAGCGTGGGATTCTCCCAATTGTCTTCTACAAAGCGAATATCGTGCTGAAGTGGATCTATTCCTAAAGCACGAAGGGAATCAAGATAAAGCTCCTGAATGTTATCAGGAGATGGTTTCATAATGACCTGGAACTGATGATGCTGGTACAGACGATTCGGATTTTGTCCATAACGTCCGTCGGCAGGTCGTCTAGAAGGCTCTACATAAGCAACGTTCCACGGTTCTGGCCCGAGGCTTCTCAGCAGAGTCATTGGAGACATCGTCCCCGCCCCTTTTTCCGTATCATAGGCTTGCATCAATAAACAACCCTGCTCGGACCAATGGTTTTGCAATGTAAGAATCATATCTTGTATATTCATTTTCTTCCTCCTCTTGTTAATCGAAGTCGCAGCCTTGCAAGCAAAAATAAAAATCCCGCCCCTATGTCCTAATCAGACATAGGGACGGGATTCCCGCGGTTCCACCCTACTTGCTTTTCCACATGGAAAGCCACTTTAAAGTAAATTGCTCAGGACTGCCTTCACTGAACCAAAGACGCTTGTCTTCCACCATCACAAGCTCGCTCTATTGTCTGGATCTCAGCTACTACTTTCCTTCTTCACAACGTATTATTAAGTAGTTGAATCATACTGAATAAATAACCGAATGTCAATCGAGATCATGTAAAGAGATCTAATTGTTTCAAAAACTTCTTTGATTTAATTAAATACCCACCGTACTGATCATAATATTCATCCATAATTAAACGCAATATCTTTTTATTCTTCTCTTTCATGGAAATCTGCCCCAGCCGCTTAACATCCATATGTACAAAGATACGTAATAGTTTAGGCAAAGGATCTGGCAGGCCATAGGCGTTTGGGTCTTTGTGTTTGCAGCGGTAACAAAGGAGTCCGCCCTCAAGTATCGAGAAGGAATAGGGCCCTTCTTGGCTGCCGCAATTTATGCAATGATCTACCACTGGAGAAAAACCAGCTTTTTTAAATAATTTAAGTTCATAAATCATCGCCAATACCGCTGCATCTTTCCCCTCATTCATCCAGAGAAGGGTCTGAAGAAATTGCTCATACATAAACGGATCCGGCTGTTTTTCATCTATCAGCTTGTCCACGAGTTCCGCCAGATAAGAGGCGTAAGCGGTTTTTACAATATCTTCTCTTATTGAGCGCAGGGAGGAGAGCATTTCCCCCTGACTCAAAGATCCCAGACCAGATCCTAGCTGAATTAAATACATCCCATGAATAAATGGCTGGGTTACAGAAGAGGTGCGGCTCTTAGGTTTTTTAGCACCGCGGGCCATCACCCCTATTTTTCCCTTTTCACGTGTAAAAAGTGTAATAATCTTATGAGTCTCCCCGTAATCTCTCGTGCGAATAACAATGCCTTCGATCTTCTCTAACAAAGCACTCACCTGCTTTTTAGTCTTACAAATTTAAGTCCTCTTTAGATTCCTGTTCGATAGAGGAAGCTTGATGTTCAGGAGATTGCTGATTTTGATCCTTTATTTCCTTCATCAATAAATAAGTTTCAATGTTTCCTGTTTGTCTAAATACATTCCATGGAAGGTTTTCGAGCAAAAGAAACACCGCCTTTCTTATATTCACTGAGCATCGGAATTACATCATTAGCATGCTTCTTAAAGGTGAAATCATAAGACTTAATATTTTCCAACTCTTAATAATCTTCTTCGTTATATCCAAAATCACTTAGCTGGACTTGACGGTTTCTCCAGTCTTTCTGTACTTTGACCCACAATTCTAAAAAGACTTTGCTTCCCAATAAAGATTCAATATCGTGTCTGGCGCGCTTGCCTATTTCCTTGAGCATACTTCCCTGCTTACCGATAATAATCCCTTTTTGCGACTTTCTTTCTACTATAATCGCAGCCTGTATATAAACAGCATTCTTATTTTCTCTAGGCTCAATCCCTTCAATTACTACAGCTATAGAATGCGGGATTTCTTCATGCGTTAAATGCAAAACTTTTTCCCGAATAAATTCACTGATAACGAACCGTTCAGGATGATCTGTTATTTGATCTTCAGGATAAAATTGCGGTCCTTCGGGTAAGTGACCTTTTAATACATTGAGCAAATGATTGACGTTATTGCCTTCTAAAGCAGAGATGGGAATGATTTCTTCAAAGTCCAGTTTTTCCTTGTACTGCTCAATCAGAGGAAGCAATTGGTCTGGGTGTACTTGATCAATTTTATTAATAATTAAAAATACTGGCTGATTCACTCGCTGCAAACGATCAATTATAAATTGATCTCCACGCCCGTATCCTTCTTCGGCATTGATCATAAAAAGAATGGCATCTACTTCGTTTAAAGTATTTTCTGCTACATTCACCATATAATCTCCGAGCTTGTGCTTAGGTTTATGAATACCCGGAGTGTCGATAAAGACGATTTGGGACTCTTTATCCGTCATAACCCCCTGGATTTTATTTCTAGTTGTCTGTGGCTTGTCACTCATAATCGCGATTTTTTCTCCAATTACGCGGTTCATAAAAGTGGACTTGCCTACATTAGGCCTGCCTACAATCGTGACGAAGCCGGACTTGAAATTTTCATTCATAGTTGAGCCTCCAATGTTTCTACATCACTTCTTTATTACTAAATCTACTAAAAACTACTGCTTGTTAAAATAAGGCTATCAAGTGTGGGACAAAGATAAATGCTCCCACGATTAATGAAGCTAAACTGGCTATTAATACAGCTCCCGCAGCAATATCTTTCACAAGACCTGCAAGTGGGTGATATTGAGGTGCCAAGTAATCCATCACCCGTTCGATACTTGAATTAATCATCTCCAGCGTAATTACGTTGGCAATCATAACGATGAGGAGTGCCCATTCTACCGTAGATACTCTTAAACCTGCACCTGCTGCTATACATAGCACTCCGGCGATTAAATGAATTCGGAAGTTTCTTTCTGAATTCCAAACTTCCTTTATCCCTTTCCATGCAAAACGAAAGCCGATCGACTTCTTATTTTTATGCCCTTTCAAGTCCGAACTCATGAAGGATTTCCTCTTGTCTATTAAACATTGCTTTTTCGTCTTCTTCATTCTCGTGATCATATCCTAATAAATGCAAAAAGCCGTGAAGGGCTAAGAAACCTAATTCTCTCTCCAGCGAATGACCGTAATCTTCAGCCTGTTCCTTAGCCTTATCTAATGAAATAACAATATCGCCAAGCATGAGAGGAAGATCTTCACTAAGAATTTTTGTTTCCCCTTCTCCTTCTTCCTGCATAGCAAACGAAATAACATCCGTAGGCTGGTCTTTCTGACGATAATTTCGATTAATTTCTTGAATTTCGTTGTTATCAACAAAGCTTATTGAAACCTCAGCATCCGTTTGTACACCCTCTTTTTCGCCTGCAAAACGAATGATACGTTGAATTAAATCCACATAAGCTTCATCTACTGAATTGGTTTCATCTTGAAAATCAATTTGAATCATACTGTTTCCTCCTCAAGCTGCGGTTTTTACTATCCATGCTGTATTCAGCAATGTAATTTACACAATAGTTTATTATAGCTTCTTCCCTTATGAATTTCATTAAAGATTGCTAATGACTGTGGGGTTTATCACCCACGCCCTTCCTTCTTTAAACAAGGAGGGTTTTTTAGGTTCTTCAATATTATAAGTTCTTATAGACCATGATACCTCCAAGAGGGAAGGAAAACAAATCCAACCCACAAAAAAAGAGGATGATTAACATAATCCAAGCTTTACCTATGTAAAAAAGCTTTTCGTCTTTTTTATGAAATCGCTCTGTTAAACTTCCGTGTTGATTTTAAGCGTAAGCTCCTAATACTGTAAGACTCAGTTTCGAGATATTTAGTGAGAGAGTTAGGTCCTGTGGGGAACGTCCCTGCGTCGTGCAGGGCCGGAAAGCGAGTCGTTCCCCACCACCCCGCTCCTTATAGGGTAACGGGCCCAATTCATCTCGAAATTGAGTCTTAAAGTAACCGACCTTATTGTGTAATAAGACTCTTATGAAAATCAACTATAAACTTTAACAAAGCCTATGAAATAAAATAAGGCCCGCATATAGGGGCCTTAGGAATTGTCTTTTTCATAAGCATCAATTATCCGCTGTACAAGCGGGTGTCTTACTACATCAGATTGATCTAAATGAATGAAGGCAGAACCCTTCACTTTACCGAGCCGCTCTTCTGCAACCTTCAATCCTGACTTAACACCTTTTGGCAGATCAACTTGAGTGATATCCCCTGTAATAATCATTTTGGAGCCAAATCCAAGGCGAGTCAGAAACATTTTCATCTGCTCAGGGGTAGTATTCTGGGCCTCATCTAATATCGCAAATGCATCATCCAGAGTTCGCCCTCGCATATATGCAAGAGGGGCAATCTCAATTGTACCTCGATCAATGAGACGTGCAGTATGCTCCGTCCCGAAAACATCATGAAGAGAATCGTAAAGTGGACGCAGATAAGGATCCACCTTTTCCTTTAAGTCGCCGGGTAAAAACCCAAGACTCTCGCCAGCTTCAACAGCCGGTCGAGTTAAAATGATCCGCTTAACATCACCATTTTTCAAGGCGTTTATTGCCATGACCACAGCTAGATAAGTTTTACCTGTCCCTGCTGGGCCAATCCCGAAAACCAGATCATTATTTTTAATAGCCGAGATGTAATTTCTTTGTCCAAGTGTTTTCACTCGGATAGATTTACCTTTACTATTTCTTGTAATTTCATCTTCAAATAAAGCTTCAAATTGATTAATTTTACCTTTTTTAGCAAGTTCTACAGCATAAACAACATCTCTTTCCGTAATGGTTAATCCTTTACGAATAATAGCAAGTACTGAATGTAGAATATCCTCCACTAATTGAACTTGCTCGGCTTGCCCGGAAACTCGAACCGTTTCACCTCGAGAAATAATAGTTACTTTTAATTGTTCTTCGATCTGCTTTAAATTTCTATCTTCTGTCCCAAAGAGGGCCAAAGCTTCCGTTGTATTATCTAATTGAATGTCCATTGTTTTTAAATCTTCCGGCATACTCAATCTCCTTGACTTATATACTTGGTCACTGCTATGTTTTCATGAACTTTGAATAATAGGATTAATTTTACTTTACCATTCTCCTCACGAAGGTGCAAAACTTTTTCCTTCATGACTTCAGCCTCTTTTCCAAGGTATTGGCTCAAGCTTTCTCTTGCCGTTAAAATTCCCAATTTTTGAATCTTATCTTTTGATTGTTCATATTTTTTTAGGTCGATCTTATAATAACGAGTGGTTTTCAGGTCAACTGGTGATTTCCAGCCGAGCCACTCCCAATTCGTCTCCTTAGTTTCGTGTCTATATTCTGAATCCTCGTTCTTCCACCATCCCCATAAAGGAATAGTTAAGGAGCCGACTGTTAAGTGGTATTCTTTGATTTCTACTCCATCCGTCAACTGAAGCACTTGGGTCGTGGGGAGATTCTGGTCGACTTTATACCAGGTCTCAGCTATGACTTCCCCCTCCGTATGAACCAGTATATCTTTATCCTCCACCAATTTTCCCGCAGCCAGCTTTTGACCCTTTTTCACTACATCATTCACGGCCACAAGTGGTCTTCCTTTTTTTATAAACGTTTTTACTATCATACCCTTTTTTTCTGCCACCAAGTCAGCGGGACGCAGGTTCTTATTCGTATCATGTCTTGTCTTTTCTACACCGTACAGGTGATAACTTGTCCCCTTCTTATTAACTCCTACCCATAAAAGATCCGGAATATCATCAAGCAGCTTTCTTTGTATATCATTCGGATCGTCCATTCCAATAGTCAGCTTGCCCGGGGAAACTCCATAAGATTGTAACTTTTTTTCTACGTTAGCTTCCAGCTCAGGAGTCAACCCCTCTACTTTAATAGACCAAAGCGTATTGGCTAGTAAAAAAACGACTATAAGTGAAAGCAGGAAAGCTGCCATTAAAGCTGTTCGCTGAGTGATTTTTCTGTAAAAGAACGGCAGACCTTTTCCTCCCAGGAGAGAAATTTTGCAACGATACTTCTTTCGTAACTGCCTAAATGTTTTCCACTCACTAAGTCTAATGGTCATTACTGCTTCATTTTCTTTGATTCGTTTAATATTTGAAATCACGCATCCCCTGCGGACACACGCTTGAAGAAATGGTTCAATCATTTTTCCTTCCACTTTAATTCTCATGCTGCCTTGAAAGAAGTTATGCTGCATCTTCATACTCATCTACTCCCCCTTAAGCTTCAGGCAGGAATTCCACCGATTTTATTTCTCCTTCTAGCAATAATTCTTCCTTTAGCATCATTTTTACACCGAGATCTTTTCCAACTATCTTCACTTGGCCCTGCTTATATTGGATCCTTACTTCACTATCCGAAAAATGTAATAGACCTGTATGATTTTCTATGTACACATGAATCGACCCAATTGTCGTAATTCTGGGTAAATCAAGCATTACATCAGAAGGTAAATCGAAATAACGTCCGATCCACGTACGGATTTGCTTTTGCCATTTAGTCATTCGACTCCCCCCTCTTTTTATTTATACGAAAAACGCACGAATTGTATCACTACAATTCGTGCGTTTCGATTATCTTTTTCTTGGATGAGATCGATGAGGCTTATACGCTCGGGGCTGGCCGAGAATCTCGGCTGCAATAACCCCTTCGGCTAATCGTTTCTTATCCCATCTATTCAATTTTTTCAGCTTAGGAAGATCAGGTATATCATCTTCTTGAGGCACATACCGCTCCATTTGCCCGTCCTGGATCTTATCCGATGTATGAATATCCTTATTCGGTGTCTCATACGTGAACGTTTTCTGAGGGTCCTGAGAAACGTTTTCCCTTGGATACCCTTTGATCTTTTCCTGCTGTTCTTCATAGTATTCTTGCAAATTTTTCTGGCCTGTCCTTATAGGACCTCGCTCCTCCGCTTCCTCAGAAGAACCGGTTGGATAAGTGGAGGGTCTGGGCTGATGTTGTTTACGTTCGTCTTCCTGTTCACTTCCCCTTCGGCTGAAAAAGCTAATAATACCACCTATAACAGCAGCTACGATGAGAAAGTTGCTGAATAATAGTTCAAAAAGTTCTCCCATAGAAATTCTCCTTTTTTGCTAATCAGGGGATTAACTTTCTTCACCTTCACCCTGCTCACCTTCAGACATTTTGCCAAGTGTATTTCTCATATCGGTGTCGGCATTAATATTTTGATAATTCATATAATCCATGACACCCATTTTTCCTGAACGAAGAGCTTCTGCAAGAGCCTGCGGAACTTGAGCTTCAGCTTCCACAACTTTGGCTTGCATTTCCTGCACGCGTGCGCGCATTTCTTGTTCTTGAGCAATCGCCATAGCACGACGTTCTTCTGCTTTAGCTTGTGCAATATTTTTATCAGCTTCAGCCTGATCTGTTTGCAGAATTGCGCCAATGTTTTTACCGATATCAATATCAGCTATATCTATGGATAAGATTTCAAAAGCCGTTCCGGCATCTAACCCTTTTCCTAATACATTTTGTGAGATCATATCAGGATTTTCCAACACTTTATTATGGTTTTTACTTGAACCAATCGTCGATACAATCCCTTCCCCTACACGGGCTATAACTGTATCTTCACCAGCACCTCCGACTAAACGGTCGATATTGGCACGCACAGTAATACGTGCTTTAGCTTTTACTTCTATACCATCCATAGCAACACCCGCAATAAAGGGAGTTTCAATTACTTTTGGATTAACGCTCATTTGCACGGCTTCCAATACGTCACGGCCTGCCAGGTCAATCGCAGCACAACGCTCAAAACTTAATTCAATATTTGCACGCTGAGCTGCAATTAGGGCGTTAACCACCCGGTCCACGTTACCACCGGCTAAATAATGGCTTTCCAATTGGTTAGTATCAACGTTCACCCCAGCTTTATGAGCTTTAATCAATGGATTAATAACTCTTGAAGGCACAACTCTTCGTAACCTCATCCCAACGAGTGTAAAAATACTGATCCTGACCCCAGCTGCCAGAGCACTGATCCAAAGCATTATTGGGATAAAGGTAAATAATACAGCTAAAACAATGATAATGACACCAATGACAATAATTGGCATAAGTTCTTGTAACGTCATTCTTTCTCCTCCTCTTTCTCTTTTGATGAAAGTTCACGTACTACTATGCGTGAACCTTCTGTTTTCAAAACTTTAACAGATTGCCCGGTGCCAACAAATCCTCCCTCAGTAACTACATCCAGGCGCTCACCATCGAAAACAGCGGTGCCTGCTGGCCTAAGGGGAGTCACGGTTTCTCCAACCATGCCAATCAACTCGAGACGGCTGGTAGAAGATAAATATCCTTTCTCAGCTGATGTTGAATCCTGAAGGATGATATGTCGGAAAAACCCTCGCTCCAGTCCCATTGTTTTAAACAATACAACGGAAACAATAATGGTTGCAATCAAGGCTATTCCAATACTCATGGCCATATGCCCCATATCCGCTGATGAAAGCATAAGGGAAGCTACAATAGAAACGACTCCCGCAATCCCAGCGATACCACCGGGTAAGAATATTTCAGCTATGACAAGCCCTACCCCAAGTATTAGCAAAATAATAGCTTCATATCCGGCAAGTCCTGCTACGATATGTCCATAAAAGAATAAAACGAGTGAAAGCAGCCCCATTATTCCAGGAATGCCAAATCCAGGCGAATACAACTCAACAATAAGCCCGAGACTAGCAACGGAGAGTAAAATAGGAATGACCACCGGATCAGTTAAAAATCTGGCAAGATTCTCTGCCGGTGTAGGATTATTCTCAGTTATTTTAGCATTAGATAATCCTAACTCATTAAGTAATTCAACACGATCTTCTACAATACCTTCTGCATAACCTACTTCTTCAGCATCACTGGGGCCAAGTGTTAGAAATTCTCCTTCAGCGGCATTGTATTCAGGAAGATCTATACTGCTGTCAGCCATAGCTCGGGCATAAATAGGATCTCTGCCATTAGATTCAGCAGCAGCTACCATAGAGGATATCCAGGCAGACTGGGCTTTCTTATCAGCAGCTGTACCATCTGAATTAATTACCCCAGAGGCCCCCATAGTTGCTTGCGGTTTCATATAAATATTATCCGCATTAAGTGCTATATAAGAACCTGCAGAATAGGCACGGCTGGTAATAAAAGCTGTATTCGGGATATCAAGATCCTGAAAAATCTCACCTATATCCCCAGCAGCGTCTACTCTGCCGCCAGGTGTATCTATTTCAAATATGATGTGGTCCACACCATTTTCAGCAGCTTCTTCCGTGGTCCTCTTCAGAAAAGCAGCCATCCCCCGTTCCACCGTCTCCTGAACAGGAACAATATAAACCTGCTGTCCTTCTCCCTCAGCATGAACGGAAGAGTAGAGATGAAAGATGGATAAACCAGCAGCTAAAGCTACCATGCAAAAAATTATGGATAAACGAATAGTGCGCTTCATTAAACGATCACCCCCTTATGCTTATTAGCTTTCCCAAGGAATACTACTTATACGATTAAAGTATCACCTTGGTTTCAAAAAATATAAAAAGACCTCTCTTTTTTAAAAGAGAGGTCTTTATATTTAAGATAAATGCTGAAGTACAAGCTTATTGACTTTGGAGCCATCGGCTTTACCTTTAACTTTAGGCATCACAGCACTCATGACTTTACCCATATCACTTTTCGATGTAGCTCCTACCTCTTGAATTGTTTCCTGAACAACTTGTTCAAGTTCTTCATCTGAGAGCTGTTTCGGCATATACACTTGTAAAATCTCAATTTCACGCTCGAGTCCTTCTACAAGATCGTCGCGTCCAGCTTCTTTAAATTCGTGGAGGGAATCTTTTCTCTGCTTAACCTCGCGGGTTAATACAGTTAATTCTTCTTCTTCAGTTAATGAATCTTTCCCCAATTTAATAGCTTCATTTTGCAAAGAAGCTCTAGCCATGCGGATCGTAGACAGTTTTTCTTTGTCCCGAGCTTTCATAGCGGTTTTCATATCCTGGGTCAGATTTTCAGTTATAGTCATCGTTCCGCACCCTCTTTAGTTACTACTTACGCTTTCTAGCCGCCTCAGACTTTTTCTTACGGCGTACGCTAGGCTTATCGTAATATTCACGTTTACGATATTCAGCTAATGTACCACTTTTTGATACATCGCGCTTAAAGCGACGAAGAGCATCTTCAAGAGACTCGTTTTTACGAACGCGAGTTGTGTTTGACATGCAATTTCCCTCCCTCCGAAGCAAAAACCTGATTCTTTGTATAGGAACCTCCCATACCTTTGACAATTATATTATATGGTTTAAAAGCGGTCAACTTTTTTATTCAATACTTTTGGATTAATCACCTGTTTTTCGACCTGATTATCCAGTTTTAAATATGTAGATCTGCCGAGATAGAGAGGAAATTCAAGCTTTTCCAAATCTGGAAGCCCATCTTCCAGAAAAAATTCCTCTTTATAATGGCAACCGCTAATCCGAGTAATGATCCATTCATGATCACCAGTAGGAATGAATTGATTAATGAGGCATTCGTACGCAAGATAAGAGTCTTTCAAAAGTGGATAGCCGGCTTCACTTATATACCAATCCTGGTTAAAACTCGAAAGTTTATTCACGTCTTCACCAGAAACGGTACCACTGTATTGAATGAACTCAGTCTCCTGATAAGGCAGAAAATTTATAGATAAGCGCTTTGCTGCTTTCAATTTACTATAGGTATAACGTTCTCGGCCGATGGCTACTCCATACATGGGCGGGGAAATCGATAAATAAGCATGCCAGCCCGCCGCCATAAAATTAGCACCGCTTTCTGTTAGTACTCCCACAACCGCCACCATACCAGGATAACTATGCATTTTTACATGATCCTGCTTTTTCATCAGCTTCATCACCTTTTAATTACTGCCTCAATTCTAACAGGTCTGGTAAAAAAAGAAAGCCGTTTGCTTTTTCAGCAGGACGGCTTTCTCTCAACATTAATAGTCAGATGTACCTTGTTCACCTTTAAGAATTGAAATTCCAGCACTGGCTCCTATACGAGTTGCCCCGGCTTCGATCATTTCGTTCGCACCTTCATAGTCACGAACACCGCCTGAAGCTTTAACGCCCATTTCCGGTCCTACAGTTTTACGCATAAGACTAATATCGGCTACAGTTGCTCCTCCTCCAGAAAAACCTGTAGAGGTTTTTACATAATCTGCTCCCGCTTCTTTAGCAAGGTGAGATGCTTTTTCTTTTTCTTCCTCAGATAAAAGAGATGTTTCAATAATTACTTTTACAATCGCTTTACCTGCTGCTTCACGAACGACAGCTTCAATATCTGATTGAACGGCTTCAAAATTGCCTGATTTAAGTTCTCCAATGTTAATCACCATATCCACTTCTTCAGCACCTTTTTCAATTGCCTGCCGGGTTTCAAAGGCTTTGTTTTCCTTAGTGGTAGCTCCTAGTGGAAAGCCTATAACTGTACAAACTTTTACATCTGTGTCCTTTAACTTATTATAACAGTAGTCCACCCAGTAAGGATTCACGCAGACTGATGCGAAGCCGTATTCTGCAGCTTCTTCACATATTTGAGTGATTTTTTCCTTCGTAGTATCTGGCTTTAGTTGTGTATGGTCAATCATTTTCGCAAGATTTTGTCCCATGTATTTAAATCTTCCCTTCTTATTTTTAAGTTGTTCGTACAACTATCTTAACACACCTATGCATATTAAGGAATTCAGGCTGATTCAGCAATTCTTTCCTTTTTCTTCAAAATGATAAGAGATCGTGGACAGGAAATATAAAGGCGCCGTTTCCATCCGCAGAATTCTTGGACCAAGACGCACGGTCATAAAACCTGCTTTCACTAAGTCCTGTACCTCATTTTCAGAAAAACCGCCTTCTGGTCCAAAAACGACTAAAACCCTATCCTCTGGATTTATCTTTTCAAGTATAGAATCAATTGCTCGGAATGTTTTGCGGCGTGCTTCATCTTCATGCGCAAGAATACACCAGTCATATTCTTTACTAGACTGAATGAGTTCTTGCAATGAGATAAGTGAATGAACCTCAGGAATACGAATTCTTTCGGATTGTTCACTTGCCTCTTTAGCAATTTTTTGCAGACGTTGTATTTTCTTTGCCGTCTTTTTTTCATCCCATTTAACTACTGATCGCTCGGCCTGATAAGGAGTAAATGTCCAAGCTCCAAGTTCTGTTCCTTTTTGAACGACTTGCTCTAACTTGTCTCCTTTTCCAAGGCTTTGGACGATACTTACTTTAACGGGAAGCTCGCGGTTTTCATCTAACCATTCCTCTACGGAACATTCGATTTGACTGGATGTCATCTCTAGAATTCTGCATATAGCTGGCCCTTGCTCCGGGTGAATTCCTATCAGCTTGTCTTCTTTATCCATCCGCATGACACGGGAAATATGGTGGACGTCTTCTCCTGTAATCCATAAACTTCCGTTTTTCCAATTAGATCGTTCTACAAAATAGCGCTGCATGAATGATCACCTTCACTCTGGCTTTCTCGCAATAATACTGATCCAATCTTCCATTTTATTTGTTTCCACTATATCAAAACCAGACTCCTTCAGACGTTCCATAACCAAGTCCTTCTTACCGGAAATGATTCCACACGTAATGAAATACCCTCCTGGTTTAACAACTTTAAAAGCGTCATCCGTAAACCGTACGATGATTTCAGCCAGTATATTAGAAACAATCAAATCAGCTTCTTGCTCCACTCCTTCAAGCAGATTATTAAGCTTAGCGGTCACTTGATTTTCAACACCATTCAGCTCAGCATTAATCATGGTACTTTTCACTGCAATATCATCCAGGTCAAACGCTTTAACGTGCCTTGCCCCTAATAAAACAGAGGCCACACTCAATATTCCAGACCCTGTTCCTACATCAAGCACTAAATCATTCTTTTGCAAATACTGTTCCAATGCCTGAATACTAAGAACTGTGGTCGGATGAGTACCTGTGCCAAAAGCCATACCTGGGTCCATTTCGATGATAATTTCATCACTTGAAACAGGGGTGTACTCTTCCCATGTCGGCATAATGGTAATCCTTTCAGAGATCTTAACTGGTTTGTAATACTTTTTCCAGGCTGTAGCCCAGTCCTCTTCTTGAACCTCGCTAAGTGTTACCTTATTTCTTCCTACATCTATCCCAAATTCGTGGAGATTATTAATAGACTGCTTAATTTCCTCGATCGTTTCCCCCAGAAAGCTGTTCATAGGTAAATAAGCTTTCACATATACCCCTTCTTCAGGATAATCTTCAGGGTTCAATTCATATATTTCTCCCAGGTCAGTCTGGTCTTTCATCATATCCTGCGGGTCTTCAATTACAACTCCGCTAGCTCCTGATTCATGTAGAATATTGGAGATTGGTTCAATCGCTTCATTGGTTGTGTGAATACAAAATTCAGACCACTTCATTGGACTCAACTCACTTTATAATTTTTTCTTGCCGGGGTATCACCCAGCAGGCTGATTTTCTGCCCCTAAAGGATGATCCCTCTGCACTGTGATCAAATATCGAATAGAATTTATCCTCATACAAAAAAAGAGTGTCTGAACGATTGTACGGGACCTTTCAGATTAAAAAACTCTGTGAACCGTTTCGTTTCAGACACTCTCCTTTTTTATTCTATCAGTCACCTTTAAAGGCGCGCTTCATACGTTCAAAAAAGTTACCATGCTGCTCTTCCGTAGCATCGTTGCCACTAATATCATTAAACTCACGCAGCAATTCTTTTTGACGTTCTGTGAGATTTTTCGGTGTGATAATCTTCATTTTTACGTGCTGGTCTCCTTGACCACGCCCATGAACATTAGGTGCACCTTTTTCTTTCAATCGGAATGTTTTACCAGTCTGAGTACCTGCTGGAATCTTCAGCATAACTTTTCCGTGAACGGTTGGGACCTCAATCTCATCACCAAGTGCGGCTTGAGCGAAAGTCAGCGGGATCTCACAAAAGATGTGGTCTCCATCACGTTGGAAGAACTCATGAGGCTGAACGCGGATTACTACAAATAGATCGCCTGCAGGTCCCCCATTAACTCCTGCCTCACCTTTTCCTTGAACACGGATTTGATGACCTTCATCAATACCTGCCGGAATATCAATATGAATTTTGTTGCGTTTTTTCACCCGGCCGTCGCCGCCGCATGTTTGACATTTATCTTTAATAATTTTTCCGCTTCCCTGACAATAATGGCAGACTCTGCGGTTAACTACGCGGCCAAACGGAGTATTCTGTTCCTGATTGATTTGTCCACTGCCTTCACAGTGAGGACAAGTGTCAGGCGTTGTACCTGGTTTCGCACCAGAACCATCACAAGTATCGCATGGCTCTTCAACTGGAATCTCAACATCTGTACTCTTGCCAAAGATGGCTTCTTCGAATTGTAAAGTCATTGTGTACTGTAGGTCAGCACCCTTGCGCGGAGCGTTTGGATCACGCTGACGACCGCCACCGCCAAAGAACATATCGAAAATATCTCCGAAGCCGCCAAAATCCTGGCCGCCTCCGAAACCACCAAAGCCTTGGTTAGGATCCTGGTGACCAAACTGATCATACTGTGCACGTTTTTGCTGGTCACTTAACGTTTCATAAGCTTCTTTTGCTTCCTTAAATTTCTCGGACGCATTTTCCTCTTCACTAACATCAGGGTGATACTTTCGTGCTAGTTTTCTGTACGCCTTCTTAATTTCGTCTTTAGAGGCATCCTGGGATACACCCAGCACCTCATAATAATCACGTTTACTCACTTGTAGATCACTCTCCCGGACACTATTACATAACGTTTATATTAACATTGACTGGTTTGTTGAAGCAAATAAGATGGAGCTCATCTTTACGTGAAAAAAAGTCAAAGTCAAGAAGATCCTGACTTTGACTTTTCTTTTTTACCTATGATTTTTATTTTTTATTCTCGTCATCATTTACTTCTTCATAATCAGCATCCACAACATCTTCTTCAGCTTCGCCTTCTTGGCCTTGCTGTGCTTCTGCTTGCTGCTGAGCCTGTTCGTAAAGCTTCACAGATAGAGCCTGAACTTGTTCTTGAAGAGCATCTTTCTTCTCTTTGATCGCCTCTTGATCTTCACCTTCGAGCGCGGTCTGAAGTTCTTCTTTAGCTGTTTCAGCTTTTTGTTTCTCTTCTTCGCTTACTTGCTCGCCAAGATCTTTGATCGTTTTATCTGTTGTGAAGATAAGCTGATCAGCTTCATTACGAAGTTCAATCGCTTCACGCTTCTTCTTATCTTCTTCAGCGTTCTCTTCAGCCTGACGAACCATATCTTCTACTTCTTCATCAGAAAGACCTGAAGAGGATTTAATGGTAATGGACTGCTCTTTATTCGTACCCATATCTTTCGCACGAACATTCACAATTCCGTTTGCATCAATATCAAAGCTTACTTCGATTTGAGGCACACCACGTGGAGCCGGTGGAATATCCGTTAGTTGGAAACGTCCAAGAGTTTTATTGTCCTGTGCCATTTCACGTTCGCCCTGAAGGACGTGGATGTCAACCGCTGTTTGGTTATCAGCAGCTGTGGAGAACACCTGTGAATGGCTTGTTGGAATCGTTGTATTACGTTCAATAAGCTTAGTCGTAACTCCACCCATAGTTTCAATACCAAGAGAAAGTGGTGTCACGTCTAGAAGTACAACATCTTTCACATCGCCTTGAAGGACTCCGCCTTGAATAGACGCGCCAAGCGCAACCACTTCATCAGGGTTTACACCTTTAGATGGTTCTTTACCTACTTCTTTCTTGATCGCTTCCTGAACTGCAGGAATACGAGTTGAACCACCTACAAGAAGTACTTTATGGATGTCGCTAGCGCTCATGCCAGCATCTTTCATAGCTTGACGTGTAGGCTTCATAGAACGCTCAATCAAGACAGATGCAAGTTCTTCGAATTTAGCACGTGTAAGATTCATTTCAAGGTGAAGCGGTCCCGCTTCTCCAGCTGTGATAAATGGAAGTGAAATTTGAGTCTGTGCTACCCCAGATAGATCTTTTTTAGCTTTTTCAGCGGCATCTTTCAAACGCTGTTTAGCCATTTTATCTTGGGAAAGATCAATACCGTTTTCTTTTTTGAATTCAGCTACCATGTGATCGATGATGACCTGGTCAAAATCGTCACCGCCAAGACGGTTGTCACCGGCAGTAGCTACAACTTCAAATGTACCTTCGCCAATATCCAGGATGGATACGTCGAATGTACCGCCACCAAGGTCATAAACAAGAATTGTCTGATCTTGATCTTCTTTATCGATACCATAAGCAAGTGCTGCTGCTGTAGGCTCGTTAATAATACGCTCAACTTCAAGTCCAGCAATCTTACCGGCATCTTTCGTAGCTTGACGTTCAGCATCATTGAAATAAGCAGGTACCGTAATGACTGCTTTATCTACGGTGTCTCCCAGATAATCTTCTGCATAATTCTTAATGTACTGAAGGATGATAGCAGAAACTTCCTGTGGAGTGTACTCTTTACCTTCCACTTCTACTTTGTGGTCTGTACCCATGTAACGTTTAATAGAAAGAATCGTGTTAGGGTTTGTGATCGCTTGACGTTTAGCTACTTCCCCTACTTGACGTTCCCCATTTTTAAATGCAACGGCTGATGGAGTCGTGCGGTTACCCTCTGGATTAGGGATAACTTTTGATTCTCCACCTTCCATAACAGCTACACAAGAGTTTGTTGTACCTAAATCAATTCCAATAATTTTACCCATGGTTTTGTGTCCTCCTTTTACCTTACTACATTAAATGTTAATTTACTGATTTACTTTTACCATAGCCGGGCGGATTACCCGATCATTTAGTCGATACCCTTTTTGCAGTTCTTCTACTACAATGTTGGAGCCAAAGTTTTCATCTTCGACTTGCATCACGGCCTGGTGGAGATGAGGATCAAACTCTTCTCCTTTAGATGGAATCTCTTCCACTCCCTCTTTTTCAAGAGCACTGTGGAACTGTTGATAAACCATTTTGATTCCTTCAACAAATTTTTGAGAAGACTCTCCATCTACTTCTACCTGCAAAGCCCTTTCGAAGTTATCCATCACCGGAATTAACTCCTCAACTAAGCTTTGGGATCTATATTTCCGATCCGCTTCTCTCTCTTTCTGAGTACGGCGTCGGAAATTATCATAATCAGCTTGAAGACGAAGTAAACGGTTCTGCGCTTCTTCTTTTTCCTCACGCAGCTGGTCCAATTCAGAGTTTTCCTCTACTACTTCTGTTTCTTCATCAGCTGTTTGATTTTCTTCATTCGTTTCATCAATAATTTCTTGATTCTGCTGCTTACTTTCTTCCACGACTTCCACCTCCTAAATTCCAATTCACCGTTAATGACTATAACATGAATTGATATGCTGAAAAAGCAATATACAATAAAGAAGCGATGGGATAAAAAACCGCTTTTTATTATTAAAGGTTAGTACCACCCTTTAAACGTTTCCGTCATGTGCTTAGATAAAACATTCATTAATGAAAACATCCGGTTGTACTCCATCCGTGTGGGACCTAACAAAGCAATGGTACCTATTTGGTTATTGCTTAGTTTATAACTAGCTGTGATCAGGCTGCAGTTCTGCATTGCATCAAAAGGATTTTCCTGACCAATACGTACATTAATGCCTTCTTCACCTGAGCGCAGTAGATCTGCGATATCATTCTCCTGCTCGATCGTAGCGTATAAGGAGCGCACTTTATCAAGGTCTCTAAATTCCGGCTGCCTCAGGATATTCGTTTTCCCACCAATATATAGCTTGGTGCTATGATCATCCAGAAGAGCCGCCTCTAAGTAAGAGAATGCCTGTTCATGCTGATCCGTATGAGTCTTAAGCAAATCACTTATTTCTGTATGCAGCTTTTCATGCAGCTTTACTAAGGGCACACCCTGGAGACGACTGTTTAAAATGTTAACCATTTTTTCAAGGTTCGAAGGGTTGATTTCCACAGGAACATTGAATGCTCTATGTTCCACGTGGCCTGTATTGGTAACTAGGATAGCAATGGCCGATTGATCATTTAAAGGAACAATCTGCAACTGTTTTAGTTTGGTTTCAAACACTTCGGGACCCAGAATAATGGAAGTGTAATTTGTTAAATCTGATAGAATACCGGCAGATTTCTGCACGACTCTCTCAAATTCAAGCATCTTGTCGTCAAAGGCTTCCCTTATAGTCAGTATTTCTTTGTTCGACAGACGTAAAGGAGCAAGAAGGTGATCCACATAAAAACGGTACCCCTTCTCAGATGGAACTCGCCCAGAAGAAGAATGGGTTTTTTCAATATACCCCATCTCCTCAAGGTCTGCCATTTCATTTCTAATAGTGGCTGAACTGAACGTTACAGCATCTTTTTTAGCAATTGACCGCGACCCCACAGGTTGTGCAGTCAGAATGAAATCATCAATAATCACTTGCAAAATGAGCAATTGTCTTTCAGTTAACATCGATGATCACCTCTGTTAGCACTCGAAGAAAGCGAGTGCTAAATCTAATAATAAATTATCAAAAGGGTTTGAGGATGTCAACGGATATCATTTATTTTTTAGTCATCAATAAGAAATTCTTGAAATACTTCATTTCCTAGAATCCGCCCACGTGAAGTCAGACTAATATTGTCGCTTTGCTGCTCAATTAATCCTCGTTTTTTTAGAGATGGAAAAGCCTCTCCAAACACTTCTTCTGCCTCACGATTGTACTTTTCACGGAATCGGGACAAGGAAACCCCGGCAGTTTTTCTAAGACCAAGAAACATTTCCTCTTCCATTTGCTCTTTAAGACCCACGGGTTCCTCGTGAAGGACTGGTTTTCCGTTTTCCATTGCTTGTTTCACATAAGCAGGAAGCGGACGAATATTAATGGTTCTTTTACCTGGGAGATACCCATGTGAGCCTGCGCCGATTCCATAGTAATATTCATTATTCCAGTATGTCAGGTTATGCTTGCTTTCAAACCCCGGTTTTGAGAAATTACTGATCTCATACTGTTGAACACCGTTTGCAGCCAGCTTCTCCTGAAGCATTTCATACATTTGAGCCTCATCTTCTTCCGGCGGCTTAACGAGAGTGCCCTTATTATATCGCTGGTAAAATACCGTCTTAGGTTCAATCTGCAGCGAATAAGAGGAATAGTGGGGCAAACCGAATTGAAGAGCCTCATCAATCGTCTTTTCAAAATCATTTACACTTTGCCCTGGAAGAGCATACATAAGATCAATGCTTACGTTCGATAATCCTACCTGCAGCAAACGGTCAATGTTAGTGTAGACATCTTTCACTCGATGGACGCGACCGATTTTTTCAAGCATATCATCATCGAAAACCTGGACTCCTAAGGAGATTCTGTTCACTCCATAATCTTTCAGCATTTGAACTTTCTCCAAATCCAGATCTCCAGGGTTAGCTTCAAATGTGTACTCCTCGCATGAAGCAATGTCAAAATGATTATCAATCATGTCAAGGAGCTTCTTCAGCTGTTTATGGGTCACAACAGTTGGTGTACCACCGCCGACGAAAATGGTTTTTACTACAGCCTTTTCTCCAGGTACGTAAGTGTTTATTTCCTTCTCTAATGCTTCCAAGTATTCATCAGCGAGTTTTTCATTGTAGAAAAACTTCGTAAAGTCACAGTAATGGCAAATCTGCTGGCAAAAAGGAATGTGAATATAAGCGGAAGGTATATTCATTGATGATGTTCCACCTTTCATAAGGAAAACCGCAAGAGATTTACTCCTGCGGCTTTATTCATTATCTTCATTTGATTAATCTTCACTCAGATCTAGTACGGACATGAAGGCCTCCTGAGGAACTTCAACCGAACCAACCATTTTCATGCGTTTTTTACCTTCTTTTTGTTTCTCAAGAAGTTTACGTTTACGGGAAATGTCTCCCCCGTAGCATTTGGAAAGCACGTTTTTACGCATCGCTTTTATAGTGGTACGGGCAACAATTTTTGTTCCAATTGCTGCTTGTACAGGGACTTCAAACTGCTGCCGCGGAATCAGGTTCTTCAGCTTTTCAGCAATCAGCTTTCCACGTTCATAGGCAAAATCACGGTGGACAATGAACGATAGAGCATCAATCGTATCACCGTTCAGCAAGATATCCATCTTAACCAAATTAGAAGGACGGTAACCGATTAGTTCGTAATCGAAAGAAGCATAACCTTTTGTCTGAGATTTTAAGGAATCAAAGAAATCGTAAACGATTTCTGAGAGTGGAATTTCATAGACAATATTTACACGATTATCATCCAGATATTGCATATCCATGAAGTTTCCGCGTTTCCGCTGGCAAATTTCCATTACAGGCCCAACATAATCATTAGGAACCATGATAGTTGCTTTTACGAAAGGCTCTTGCACTTCTTCAAGGGTTTGATTATCGGGCATCATTGATGGGTTATCCACTTCTTTTTCTTCCCCATCCGTAAGCATAACTTTATAAATTACGCTCGGTGCCGTAGTAATCAGGTCAATTTTATATTCGCGCTCGATCCGCTCCTGAATGATTTCCATATGAAGCATTCCCAGAAAGCCGCAGCGGAAACCAAACCCGAGGGCTTGAGAAGTTTCAGCTTCATACTGCAAAGAGGAATCATTTAATTCAAGACGTTCCAGGGCATCTCTTAAATCATTGTATTTATTGGCATCTACCGGGTACATCCCGCAGAAAACCATCGGATTCATTTTTTTGTAACCTGGAAGCGGCTTATCAGCAGGATTATTCGCTAAGGTAATGGTATCACCTACGCGTGAGTCTCCTATGTTTTTAATAGAAGCGGTTAAATACCCGACATCGCCTACCTGTAACTCTTTTAAAGGGGTAGGTGTCGGTCTGAATACTCCCACTTCATTGACTTCAAATTCTTTTCCGGTCGCCATCATTTTAATCTTGTCGCCGACTTTAATGGACCCCTCACGTACACAGGTGTAGGCAATAACACCTCTGTAGGAATCATAGAGGGAATCAAAAATCAATCCCTTTGTAGGGGCCTTTGCCTCTCCAGCAGGTGCAGGGATGTCGGAAACGATACGCTCTAAAATTTCATCAATACCGACCCCTTCTTTTGCTGAAGCTAATATAGCATCAGAGGCATCGATGCCAATCACATCTTCTATCTCCTGCTTAATCCGCTCAGGATCTGCTCCTGGAAGATCAATCTTATTAATAACTGGTATAATTTCAAGGTCATTCTCCAAGGCTAGATAAACATTTGCCAGGGTCTGCGCTTCGATACCTTGTGCTGCATCCACTACCAGGATAGCACCTTCACATGCCGCTAAACTCCGGGACACCTCATATGTAAAATCGACATGTCCTGGTGTATCAATCAGATGAAAGGTATAATCCTCTCCATCATTAGCTGCGTAATTAAGCTGAACAGCATTCAGCTTAATGGTAATGCCCCGTTCTCTTTCTAGATCCATCGCATCGAGAAACTGCTCTTTCATTTCTCTTTGCGTTAATGCTTTTGTTTTTTCAAGGATTCTGTCAGCAAGCGTTGATTTCCCATGATCAATGTGGGCTATAATCGAAAAGTTGCGGACTCTATCCTGGTTATATTGACTAGTCAACTTAAATCACTCCTACCTAATTCGGCACACATAACTAGCCTGATTATAGCAATAGAAGCTTTATTATTCAATGTCTAAGCAGAATCGATTCTATGCAGAACCCGGGTTGGAGTGTATAAACTCAGCCAGAACCAGAATTATTCCATTAAAGCTTGCGGCAACTCCTTCTCCCATCCCTGCTGCAACTTTTACAATAAAGGGGACGTCTTCCATGGTTTCAGGGGGAGAACATCGATCGGCTGCAGCCGGTTTCTTCACTTCTTCTTCATGAACTACCGGAGAGTTTTCACGCTCCTTCTCCTGATTCTTTTCTATTCCATATAAAGACCCTGCCACAAACAACGCAACCCCTAACAGAATAGCCAGCAGCCATTTCACGTTCCATCCCCCCTCCTTTTCCTTTTTAAGACTAGTTTGATACTTTTTCTGCGTTCAAATAATATTCACTGAATACTTCAGCCATTACATCAGCAGAGCGATACAATTCATCCAGATTATTTTCTACTCCCCCGAACTCTATCACGATTAGATTAGGATCGAGATCCTGGTTATATACTCCATCTACCCCGGAGCCTTTCTTTGTAATAACTCCACGGCTGATTCCTGGATATTTACTTTCCAAAAGCTTATGCATATCAGACGCAAACTTTAAATTTTGTTCATACTGACTATGTTCTGCTCCAATAACGAAGATAAAACGCGCGTATTCTTTTCCATCGATGTTAACGGTAGTATTCTCCCTAGGAAGGCTGTCCCGATGAAGATCAAAGTAATATTGAAGTGATTCATTCTGGCTCATAGCTTCCTTGATTACAGGTCTCATCGCATCATAGGACTGGTAATGTTTCATTCCTTTTTGCTTTAAAATAGCAGCCACATCGGTAAGATCAACCATTGCCCCTATTCCTTTGTTTTCTAAGCTCTCTGCCAGCCGCTTACCTACAAGTGTGATATTTACTTTTCCATCATAGGCAGTCGAGCGGTCAGGCAAGTGAGGGTAAAAAGATTCCGTGTTATGAGTATGGGATATGAAAACCCGATCTTCTTTAATCGTTGGAGTGCCTTCGGGAGAGTCTTCCTGTTTCTCCTCAACCTCTCCTTCCTCCCCCTTATGATCCACGTCTAGTGGCGGTTCTGACTCTATAGGAAGGGTTGCAAAGTTTGTGCCTTCTCCAGCTATAATGATTTGACTGTTATAAAACGAGAGACCAGGAATTTCACGTCCAAGCAGACTCCTCGGGTCATTAGGCGTTAAGCTTGTCAACAATTTAAAAGTTAGAGTAGATAAGCCTGGAATTCGGTTCTCATCAGGATGAGCACCTGAAAATGTTCGATTTTCCATTTCAAATAAGTAAATGAACGAGCTTCCTTTTAATTGAGTAGTCCATTCTTGTATAGTATCCGAATATAAACGATAGGTTGTTTTGGCTCCTGTTAACAAACCAATCCCTATAAACAGCAAAATCATTACTGCAGTCCCTGCACCTAGCCATTTTGACCATGATTTTATAATATGGGGACGTTTCCTTTTCCAGTTTTTATACTTAGACATAAGAAAAATCCTCTCCTCATCCAAACTCTATCTAGTAAATGGTATGAGAGAGAGGATTTTAATAGAACCCTCTTCTATATTTAATTCATTTCTATATTAACGGGAGTAGGACTGGGCTTCTCCATCTTCTACACCTGGATGAAGGGCTCCATTTATACCTGAAGCAATTACATGGGCCATGTCCTTGATAAAACCGTCTACTTCCTTTGGGGTGACCATTAAATTATGTCCAAGGGGAGTAAGCACTTCTTTAATTAACTGTTTTTTCTCTGCTTTTCCAAGCTGTCCAAACATTCCCAGAACGGCTTTACTCTGCTCTTCATTTGGGTAATCTTGTTCCGTTAAAGTTTTTCTTTCAAAAGGATTCATAGCCGGCGATAAAGCGTTCGATGGACGGTCTTTTTCCTTCCATTCTCTTCCAAAGTGTTTCAGTACAAAATCCACCGTATCACTGGTTATTGTCACCGCATCTACAACAGTTGGGACACCAATAGAAATAACAGGAATTCCGTAAGTTTCTTTGCTGATTTCCTTTCGTTTATTCCCTACTCCAGAACCAGGATGAATACCTGTGTCCGATAACTGGATGGTGGAATTAATGCGGCTTATAGAGCGAGAGGCTAGAGCATCAATGACGATGACGAAATCAGGTTTCGTCTCTTCAATGATCCCATTCACCATATCACTCGTTTCGATTCCTGTTACTCCCATAACACCAGGCGTGACAGCCGAAACTGGGCGGTATCCATCTGCCACAGTCTCTGGATGCAGCTCAAATAAATGGCTGGTGACCAGTACTTTTTCTGTAACCAGCGGACCTAGCGCATCCGGGGTAACCTGATGATTCCCGAGTCCTACAAGCAAACAGCGATCCATCTCCTGTACTCCGCTATCCAATAACAATTTACGAAGCTGACCTGATAATGTTTTTGCTAAGTTTACTTGAAGGTCTGTATCTTGTTTTCTAATAGCTTGTGATTCGAGCGTGATGTAGTGACCTGCTTTTTTCCCAATGCGGGCAGCTCCCTCATCATCTACGGTAACGTAAGTAATCTTTATGTCGTCTTTTTCATTTTCTTCTACCTTTACACCGTCATTATCAGACGAATCAGGATCATCTTTCACGTTCATTTCCTGCGCTTCAAGCGCCAAATCTGTGCGTACCACGTATTCTTTTTCTTTTTCCATGAAACACCCGCCTCCTTATGCCCATCTTCTCCTATACGGACAAAAACTATGCAAATCTTCATGGAGATCGATAAATCTATTGAAAACAAGCCTCTGCTTTGGTAAAATGTCTCTTGTTCGATATGAATGAGTCTTTTGTTTTTACCTAGGAGGTGAAACCATGCCTAATATTAAATCAGCGAAAAAACGTGTACGTTTGAATGATGATGCTCGCTACTTGAATGCAGCTTTTAAATCAGATATGCGTACAGCGGTTAAACGTGTAGAGAAACTTGTCTCTAGCAATGAAAAAGATAGCGCGAAAGATGCTTTAAGCACAGCTGTTAAGAAAATTGACAAAGCTGTTCAACGAGGTGCCCTTCATAAAAATAACGGGAACCGTACAAAATCTCGCCTATCTAAAAAAGTAAACGCATTATAATACTTTTTTCGTTAATTATGACCAACAAACGATCCTTCCTGTGTATGGGTCGTTTTTTCATGAAAAAGAGCCTTCCGTTTCCGGGAGGCTCTTTTTAAGATAAGGATTGCACCTGATTTTGTTTAATATGGATCAACTTATAAAGCATCATCTCAAATGCCAAAGACTTTTCCATCTTCCCTTGTTTTAAGGCGTGGTCAGTCTGGGCAAGTTCTATTATTATTTCGTTCAGCTCTTCTAGAGTAAAATACTTCTCCCTTTTAAGTGCCATTTTAATCACAAATGGATGGGCCTTTATATAGTTCCTCATTTGATTTTGAGCATAACCTTTCTGCTTCAGAACCTTAGCTTGACTAATGATGCGAAATTGTGAGGCAAGAAGCGCTGTAAGAGCAATTGGTTCTTCGTTCAGTTTCTCCAAATCCTTAAATAACCGAATAGCCCTTCCTAAGTCTCTTTCCATTACAGCATCTACCAGCTTTAACCCAGAAGCCTCCGCACTATGAGAAAGCAGTTGCTCAGCAAGTTCTCTTGTCACCACACCGCCTTCACCTACATTTAAAGCAAGCTTTTCCATTTCAGACCTTAGCGCGAGCAAATTGGTTCCTACTTCCTGAGCAAATAATTCATGCAAGCCTTCTGGTACAGTAATATGTAAATCATTAGCAATTGAATCTACCCACTTAGAAACATCCCATTCTTTTACAGGCTGACAGGAAATAATCTCTCCGTGCTTCTTCAAGGCCTTAAAAATCTTTTTTCTTTCGTCTACTTTTTCATAAGGTGCTATTAGAACCAAAACGGTATAATCCGCCGGAGATTGAAGGTACTGCAGGAGCGCATCAACGTCATGCTCAAATGACAGCTTGTCCGGTTTTGCTTTTAAAAACACCGGTTGTTCTCCGATAACAATCTTTTTTTCACCTAAAAAAGGAAAAGTTTCTGCATCTGTCACCAGTTCTTCAATTGGAGTTTCCTCCAGATCAAATTGGGAGATGTTAAATTCCTGGTCTTCTTTTTTTAATGTCTGTTGAATGATTTTATTCTTATTCTCTTGAATTAAAAAGGATTCTTCTCCATACAATAAATATACCTGTGATCGTTTAATTTTCCCCATTATTTAGTCCTTCCTTTTTTAAAAATACGGCGGCTTCCCCTGGATAATGGTGGGTCAGTGTCACTATTTTATGGTTGTTTTGAATATCTGTCAAAATAAAGACACAAAGCCGCCGCATGAATCATCTATATAAACGTCATTTCAAAAGCCCCGGAAGCTTTTGAAGAGGACGATACTGTTCCTCTCTTGAATATAGTTTGACCCTCTACTCGAGAATTATCTGTGACAAGTCTTGCTAGCTGAGGCAATGAATGAAGCTAAAAGGGAATTTTTTATAATCACACAAAGTTGAATGTAGATTTTTGCTTAATAATGACTTATACTTAATAATTGATATAGGAGGGGTCACAATGAACGAATTCAAGAAGGATATTCAGTCCAAAACTAATGACGTTATCGACTCTGGATTAGGGTTTGTATTCTCATTTGTTTTCTTCTTTGTCATTTTCGCAATCGGTATTGTATTCTCTGTTATAGGACAATAATGAATACAAAATTCAAAAAGGCTGCAGTTGCAGTCTTTTTTTTATTCTCTGCTCGCATTATACGGCAGAAAGGTGGAAAACGTTCCTGATGATCCAGAGAAAACATACTGCACAGCTCCATGGGTTTTTGTTACGTAAAGAAGACTGCCGGATTCCTCAAGCCTCTGTAGTACCTCTTCATGAGGATGGCCATAACGATTATTTCTCCCAGCAGATAAGAGACTAACCTCCGGCTTTAGCCATTCCACCCACTCTCTAGAACTAGAAGTATTGCTGCCATGATGGGCTACCTTAAGGACATCTGCTTTCATGCTTGGATAAGATTCCATTAGCTCAGCTTCATTCTCCGTGGATATATCTCCAGTAAATAACCACGAAAGCCCTCCGATCTCAGTCCACAAAACCATAGAATTATCATTTGGATTACCTGCATCACCTTTTGGATAGAGCACGTGAAATGAATGATCGGCAATAAGGACGTGATCTTCAGGTCTTACACGTATTATTTCCACATCTTTTTCATCTGCAGCATAATAGTCACTCACAAACAATTTACTCACATCGAATGTATCCACTAATGCTTGAACACTTCCGCTGTGATCTACATCCTTATGCGATATCAATATAGCGTCAATATAATGTATCCCGCGTGATTTTAGGTAAGGTGTGATAATCTGATCAGCTGTTTTATTTTGATCTTGAGTAAATACAGGGGGACCGCCTGCATCCACCAGTATTACTCCCCTGCGATAAGGAAGTTCAACTACAAACGAATCTCCCTGTCCGATGTCTAGCATAGTGACCCTGCCAAAAGGTGAAATGTAAGGAATGACACTAAAAAACATAAGGACACAGATAGCCATCACCCCGGCTGCAAAGCCCCTGGATAACTGCTCTTTTATCCACTCTTTCATCATGAATCCAAAGAAGAAAAGATACAAAAGTATATATATGGTTTCCAACTCTCCTACGATCCATTGAATATTAAAAGGAGAACTTAAATTTTGTAGTGTGTAAAGAATTTTTTCATGGGGATGAATGATGATAGTAGAGAGCTTATACGCACTGCCGGGGACGATTAAACAAACGCAAAATAAGAATAGCAGGAGCGGGATGACAATAAATGAGAAATAAGGAACGATAAGCAGGTTAGCGAATAGTGAAAGTGGGTTAAATTCGTAGAAGTAGTAAAGTTGAATGGGAAGTATAGACAATTGACTGATTAAACTAATGGAGGCTGACTGAACTAACATAAACGGAGATCTTTCAATAATGGGAAGAGAATAAATTAAACTCATAGTGACCAAAAATGAGAACTGAAACCCAATATTGGTAAAGTAATTAGGGGACAGTAAAAGTAAACTCATTGCAACCAGGGACAGAAGATCTGTAATTGGAATTTTTACATGTAACTTTCTGAAAATCAGTATTAAGAAAGCCATTAATGAAGCGCGTACCACTGAAGGAGCTGCTCCTGCCAAAAAGCAATAGGCGGGAATTATAAGAATAACCAGTAACTTTGCCTGCTCAATTGTTCCAAGACCTGTCCGATAAATAAGAAAATAAAGACCACCAATAGTTAATCCAACATGCAGACCTGAGATCGCCAGGATGTGAGATAAATTAAAATCTCTGAACCATTCTATGGTCGATTCATCCAGGAGCTTTGCCTCTCCAAAAATCAGAGCTGCCATCCAGGGATAAGCCCCATCATTCACACTTTTCTCCACGTGCTCCATCAGGCTACTGCGCCATTCATATACATAACTGAGGAGAGATCGATTTTGGCACGATAATCCCTCAATACTACTGAGTTCAATTTGAGAATAAATCCCTTGGTTAGCTAAAAATTCCCGGTAATCAAACTGACCCGGATTCGTCGACTTGTCTATCTCCTCCCTGCTGCCTTCCAAAATACACTCGGCTCCATGATGCCAGCTTTGAGGACGGCTAACAGGTTCATTTTGATCATTAAAAAAAATCACCAATGCTTCATTTTGTGGATCCTGCAATGTTACTTCCATTTGAATGGTTTGGGGGGTTTCTTTCACATCTGATGAAATCGTTATTGAAAGCAGGCCTGTTGGACCTGATTTAATTGAGGGGGGCGTTAATGGGGACAAATAGTAGTAACCAAACAGACAAAAACAGAGAAGGATAACAACATAAGAGAAGGATTGCCTCATCAAGAAAATCCAACTGATTATTATACCGATTAAAAACCAGAGCGGAACTCCTGATAATCGGGAAAGGACCCCGCCCAAAACAAAAGCTGTGACGGGGATATGCCATCTTCCTTTACCGATCATTTCTTTTCCATTAGCCGAAATAAGCTTCCAGCCTTCTGTTTGACGTTCTCAACATCGGGGTCATCGTGCTCTTCAAGTTTATCGATCAATTCCTCCACTAGCTGTTGTTGTTCATAATAGACAGGATCGGTTTCAAGCGGAACTTTTTTAAATGTCACACCTGCCTGTTGTAATAATTCAATCGCATAGGGATGATTTTTGTAATCTTCACTGTAATATACCGCTTGTATTCCGGCTTGAATAATAGCTTTTGTACAATGCAGGCAGGGAAAGTGAGTAACATAAATTTCTGAGCCCTCGGCAGCCACACCGAATTTAGCACACTGAAGCAGCGCATTCATTTCTGCGTGAATTGTACGGACGCAATGCCCGTCAATTACGTAACACCCTTCATCAATACAGTGTACACCTCCGGATACGCTTCCATTATAGCCGCCCGCAATCATCCTCTTATCTCTTACTATAATAGCTCCAACGGCTAACCGCTCACATGTACTTCTTGATTTCAAAAGATGACTTTGTGCCATAAAATATTGATTCCACGAAATTCTTTCCACTATGTAGCCCCCTGTAGATTTTTCATCAGTGTACCCTTCACTTTTTTTTTCGTCAAACGAAGCCTGTCATGGTATCCTAATATATTCTTCCATATTTTCCAAAGTTTTCTCACCAATCCCTGAAACATTTAACAAATCTTTTGATGTTTTAAACGGACCATTTTCTTCCCTGTACTGAAGGATAGCAGCTGCTTTAGAGGGACCTATTCCATTTAGACTTTGGATTTCTTCCAGAGTAGCTTGATTTATAGCTAGTAAATCATTGGTTTCGCTGCTGACAGTTTCATTCGAAACTGAAGGTAAAGATAACACAGAAATAACCATCTCATCCTGTAATTTTTGCGCGAGGTTTACACTCGAAGGGTCAGCGTCAGTAGTTAAACCACCGGCCATTTGGATCACTCCATCCACCCTTAGTCCTGGTTTTACTGTATAAACACCAGGCTTTACGACTTCACCTTTCACATCCACTATAATTTCTGAAGGATCGCTCTCTAATCCCTTATCGAAAACCTTTTCAGATTTTTCTACAGTCACAGTATTCTTTTCTTTTGCAGGATTATTAAATAAAATTATTAGCATGGCAACTACAACTACCAATATTATCCAGGTGTAACGCCGCAAAAAGCTCATGTAAATAAAACCACCCTTTCATAATTAGAATTGATTAGAATAAAAATAAATAGGTAACTACCTAAGGAGGGGATTCCAGTGAAATGGGGAATCATCGGTACTGGTAATATGGGGAGTATGCTCACCACTTCCTTGGTGAAGAGTGGAGCAGTTCGTGCAAGTGACCTTATTTTATACAACCGTACAGCTCAAAAAGCTTTAGATTTAAAAAAAGCCGAAACTGAGCTTACCGTGGCGAAGGATTTAAGGGAAGCTGCGAAAAAAAGCGATATTCTTTTCCTATGTGTTAAACCACCTCACTACAGTCAGGTTTTGAATGAGATCAAAAATGAGCTGTCCCAGGAAAAATGTCTTGTATCCATTACAAGTCCAGTTTCTGTAGAAGATCTGGAAAACAAAGTTTCTTGCCAAGTAGCTAGAATCGTCCCTTCCATAACGAACCATGCTCACGCTGGAGTCAGCCTATTTACATTCGGATCAAGGGTCACAAAAGATGTAAAAAATACTCTGCTGACTACCTTCGAGTATATTTCAAAACCAGCAGACATTGAAGAAGAGCACATTCGTGCAGCTTCAGATATGGTCTCATGCGGACCTGCATTCATCAGCTTTTTATTAAAAAATTGGATTGAGGCTGCAAGAGAGGTAACGGGAATTCCGGAAGCGAAAGCTACCGAACTTACTGAGAATATGATGGTTGGATTAGGAAGCTTATTAGCGAAGGAGATATTCACACTCGATGAATTAATGGAGAAAGTGACAGTTAAAGGTGGAGTGACAGGGGAGGGCCTGAAAGCACTTGAAGCCCACATTGGCTCACTCTTTCAGGAGATGTTTAAAGCCACTCAAAACAAGCATAGGGAAGATAAGCTTGAGATTGACCTTTAAACCTAACTCAAATATTACAATTCGACAAAGACTTTATAAATCCTTCAAAAAATCAGAAAAGGAGTACGTATTTTACGCACTCCTTTTTATCTATTATGGTTTTTGACACACAAAAAACATCCGCTCTCCGCTATCAGTTTCTTCCATTTGAAAATCTGCACTAATGAACTGAATTTTGAACCCAGTCTGCTTCAGCCATTCACTCAACTGTGGAGACGAGTAACCCTGCTGAACGTGCTGTTCGTCAAATCTCTCGTAATTAGGACCATTTTGCACGAAGAATGTAAGGTCATGTATCATACGATTTTCAATTTCTCCTTGGTCACAAAACCAAATATAAGATAAGTCATCATAAACCTCTGCAAAGGTTGCACCTATCAAATTATCTTGAATATGATCGATAGAATGGACATCAAAAATAAATAATCCGGAAGGACAAAGTGATTCATAAATACTACGAAAAGCTCGAATTACGTCTTCATGATCTGACAAATAATTTATAACATCACAGTAGCTTATGACACATTCTACATCTTTTAAACCGGCTAAATCAGTTATGTCCTGGTGAAGCCATTGAATTTTAGCAGAAGGACCTTTCTGCTGGGCAACTGCCAGCATATCTTCAGATAGATCAACACCCGTGAGAAGATAGCCTTCTTCATTTAATCGGTGCGTAACCTCCCCGGTGCCGCAGCCTGCATCTACTATAGACTGGGCATCAGGTAGAAAACGCTTGATCATTTTGTCCGTAAATTCAGCCCAATGATCGTAAGGAGCATCTCTCATCAGCCGATCGTAAACTTGAGCCATTTGTTGATAGCTCATGTGTTCAGCCTTCCAACCCCTCAAGAGCTACTGTTGAAGCATCTCCCCAAAGGCGTTCGAGATTATAATAATGACGTTCATCTTTATGGAAGATATGACAGATCACGTCGTTTAGATCTACAAGAATCCAGCGCGCCTGTTCAAACCCTTCCATTCTTTTTACATCAATGCCGTTTTCTTCGGCCTGATTCTTTAATTCTCTAGCTATTGCCTGCACCTGACGCTCATTCGAACCTTCACATATTAAGAAATAGTCGGCAATTAAGGATACATCCGACATATCTAAAACAACTATATCTGTGGCTCTCTTTTCATCACATGCCTGTGCAGCTATGGTTACTAATTCTTTACTTTCCATTCTGTTCCTCCCTATTTCATCCTTGTCTCTCTTACAAAAAATTCTATATTAAATCATTATATGCATGAAACGTGTCCGGATAAACGGTTCTTTCCTTATTTATTAGAAAAACCACTGTATTTTTTAAAGCAAGCAGACAAGCCTGTTCTAAATTTGTGCGGGCTGTTTCCCTTACTTCTTCCACTCCTGGAAAATCTCTCCCAGGTTCGATATAATCTGCTAAAAATACAACCTTATCTACCATACTCATATGCTTCTTGCCTGTGGTATGGCAAGCAATGGCTGAGATGATTTCAGGATCCTCAAGCCCTATTTCCCTTTCAAGCATGTATGCTCCTACAGGTCCATGCCATAATTCGTGATGATAATCGAGTAAATCTTTAGACAGGCGGCGCTCCTGCTCAATCCAGCGCTTCATTTCGTCCAGAGGCTTATATTTCGCATAATCATGTAACGCTGCAGCCAATTCCGCTTTTTTTGTATCTGCGCCAAAACGTTCAGCCAGCGTAACGGCTTCATCCGTTACACGTATAGTATGTTCATATCTGGATTTCTTTAAAGCAGATCTTACATATTCCAATGCTTCATTTCGAGTCATCTGCATATAATTGATGCTCCTTTATATAAAGGTTTACAGACTCAGGGACGAGATATCTCACACTTTTTAAAGAGCTGAGTCTTCTTCTGATATGAGAAGAAGATATATCAATTAAAGGGATTTCTACCTGATGAACGGGCATCTGGGGGTTCCAGTCGTATCCGGGCCGCTTTATACCTACGAATTCCACCAGAGAGTTTAATTCATCTATTCTGTTCCATTTAGGCAGATGCTCTACCATATCTCCCCCGATTATAAAATAAAAGGTATGATTTTCATATTGATCGATTAAATACTTCATCGTATCTACCGTATAAGAAGTACCTTTTCTAGTCAACTCTGCATTGCATACTTTAAAACGCGGATTATTTTCCACTGCCTTTTCCACCATAGAAAGCCGGCTTTCAGCTGAAACCGCTGCTTCTTGTTTATGCGGTGGAATGTGTGATGGCAGAAACCATACTTCATCCAGTTCCATTTCGCTGCATGCAAATTCTGCCATAATTAAGTGGCCCTGATGAGGAGGATCAAAGGTTCCTCCTAGAATACCAATTCGTTTCATATAAGAACTCCTTTACGGCAGCTCAATTTGTTTGTTTTCTTTCGATTCTTTATAAAGAATAACAGTATTACCGATAACCTGAACAATGTGAGCACCTGTAGACTTCGCAATTTGATCAGCCACCTCGTTGTTATCTTCAAAGCAATTTTGAAGTATACTGACCTTTATTAACTCTCTCTTTTCCAGGGCTTCTTCAATTTGTGTGGTCATATTTTCATTAACGCCTGCTTTTCCTACTTGAAAAATTGGCTGTACATGGTGAGAATCAGCACGTAATTTCTTTTTTTGTTTACTTGTTAACATTCTATACCCCTTTCAGTTTTTTTTCGAAACCTTCCAATAATAAAGAAGCGTCCGGATTGGCATCTGTCCAAATATGGAAAGCATAAACTGCTTGCTGTAGAAGCATTTCATGACCGAAGTGCAGCTGAGCTCCTCTGTTTTTAGCTTCCTGTAGAAATCGGGTCTCCAGGGGACGATACACAATATCGCTGACTACTGCCTCTTCGTTTAAATTATGGAGATTTATTATGACCTCCTGATCATTCGGACTCATTCCTACCACTGTTGTCTGTACAATTAAACCATAGTCATTTAATTGCTCTGCCGCCTTATTTAAGGACAAAGCTTTTGAATCATTATTTGTGGAGGCAGTCTTTATGACCTCTTCTGCTTTCTCAATTGTGCGGTTCGCGATATCAATTTTAGAGAGCCCGGCTTCCATGAGGGCATGATAAATGCCTCTCGAAGCTCCGCCACTCCCAATAAGAAGAACCCGCTGCTCATTAGAGAATATCTCTGGATATCTATTTCTAACAGAAGCAGCAAATCCTATGCCATCGGTATTGTAACCAACCCATCCGCACTCTGTATTTTTAACTGTGTTTACAGCGCCTAGTGCACGCGCACTGCTGTCGACTTCATCAAGGTAAGGAATAATTCTTTCTTTATACGGGACGGTGATATTAAAACCATCTAAACCTTTATCTTTTAGTGCATGGATTTGTTGATCAAACTCCTCCGGATCAATATCAAATAACTCATAGGTACCTTCCAGTCCTTCAAGCTCCATAAGCTGTTCGTGGATCCATGGAGATAACGAATGTCCGACCGGATGACCGATTAAACCAAGTCTAAGCAATAGTTCCCCTCCTATAATAACGATTCACGTAAAGATACTTTTACACCTTCAGGAACATGTACGGTTACATTAATATTTCCTTCCGGCACTGTAATCCAGCCTAGACCGGAAAATACAATGTCTGTTTTATCTTCTTTAATTCTAAATGTTTGCTTTTTAAGCGGCGGAAGTTTTTCGATCGTACGACTGTCAGGTGGAACAAGAAGTTCCCCTAGGTGATTTTCATATAGATCATCAGCTTTTTCCAATTTCGTTCTGTGGATGTGGAGGTCATTTGAAAAGTAACATACAAACGAGGTTCGCGCTCCACTTTCAAAATCAAGCCTGGCAAGGCCCCCAAAATAAAGCGTTTGAGCTTCATTCAACTGATAAATCTTAGGTTTTACTTCTTTTCTCGGAGTGATCACTTTTAAATCCTGATCGGATACATAATGAGCCATTTGATGACGCTGAATAACTCCTGGAGTATCAAATAATGAACTTCTGTCATCTAATGGAATATCTATAAAACCAAGGGTTGTGCCTGGGAAGTAAGACGTAGTTATGGCATCCTTCTCTCCCGAAGTATTTGAAATTAGCGTATTAATAAAAGTGGACTTACCCACATTCGTCGTCCCTACTACGTAAACATCTCCACCGTTCCGGTAGTTCTCCATAGCGTGTGAAAGTTCTGTGATTCCTTGATTTTTTTCAGCCGAGATCAAGAAAACATCTTCCACCACCAGGCCTTGATCCTTAGCTGACCTTCTCAGCCAATGCTTAACTTTTTCATGGTTTACAGATTTAGGTAGTACATCCATTTTATTCCCTACAAGGACGACAGGATTATTACCTGTTAACCGCTTTAATCCTGAAATAAAACTTCCATTAAAATCAAAGATATCTACCAATTGAATAATTAATCCTTTAGTATTACTGATTTGGTGAAGCATTTCTAGGAAATCATCATCATTATAAGGAACATCTTGCACCTCATTATAATGCTTCAATCGAAAGCAGCGTTTACAAATCACGTCTTCCCGCTCTAATGCTGAAGGCGGAGCGTAACCGAGCTGCTCTGGATGGGTTGTCTGAATTTCCGCTCCGCAGCCCTGACAATATACTTCGCTCATGAACGATCACTCCTGTCCCAAGTAATTTTCCCTTTTCTTCTCATCCAATTTAGTATCCGCCTCTCAATTTGTCGATTAAATTTCGTCAAGAGACCATCAGTTTCTACGATGGGCACGACGAGAATCGTATGATACCCAACCATATTCCCTCCTAATACATCCGTGAGAAGCTGATCTCCAACTACTACGACCTCACCTTTTCTAAGCTTCATTTGCTTCCTTGCTTTTTTAAATGCTTTAGCTAAAGGTTTTCTGGCACTGTAGATAAATGTTGCATTTAAAGGCTGAGAGAACAGTTTTACTCGTGCTTCTTTATTATTAGAGACAATGGTAACCTGGATCCCATGATCATTCATTTTTTGAAACCAGTCCTTAATATCTTCTGTTGCATCTTCAACATTCCAAGCAACCAGCGTATTATCAAGATCAGTAATAATCCCTTTGATTCCTTTATTTTTTAATTCACTGGGGTCTACATCAAATATGCTGGGTACGTGCTCATTTGGTAAAAACTTATTTAACATTTCTTTCACTCCATCTCATAAACACAGGCAAAATCTCCTTATACATCATATACAAAAAAGCTTCATGTTTCAAAAACGAATTTTAATATATGAACTAGAACGTAAATCGTTCGACAATTCCCGACAGTCCTGGCCTGTGGATAAGTTTATACACATTTTCCACACTCGACTTCCTATGGCATCTCTAATTCGTTCGTTAAAAATGAGAAAGTTATCTACATTTACTTGTAGATAACTGCCATATTGTAGGGAATTTCAGCTCATGGTAAGGTTAGAATACATTACTCGAAACGTTCATTTCGAACAATCAGGAGGTGGCTGTCACATGAGTGACAGAGGTATTAAACAATTATCTGATTCCCTGTTAATACAATCTTACCACAAAGCAATTGAACTGAATCTCTCAGAAGACTTCATTCTTCAAATGAGAGAAGAACTCGTAGCCAGATCGATCAATATGGATAATTTAGCTATCCAGGTCGGATAACCTTTCACAAATTCCATTTTATAAAAATTCTCGTCCCCTGAAAAACTCGCTGATAACAAATCAGCGAGTTTTTTTATAAAAAAATTATCTCTTTAAATTGAGGTGTCTCTTCTTATTTAATAGGGAATACTAAAAGGTAGTGCAAATACGCTCTCCTCAGGAGGCTACAGTTGAATAATGCCCCTGCTTTTGATTACAATTGAAATCAACAGTACGATTCAGAAAGAATGTATTTGTTTTTATTAAAGAAATTTTGTTGAGGGAGGAACAGCCAGATGCTGCTGGTAGTATTATTGCCTTTTATCTTTGCGATTGCAATTCCATTTTTAAGTAAATGGAAAGATAAATTTCATCCGGGGATTTTCGTCACCATGATTCCCGCAATCATTTTCATTTATTTTGTACGTTTTATTGGGACAGGGTTTGAACCTTTAACAAGAGAGTACTCTTGGATACCTTCATTAGATATAAATGTAGTATTTTATCTAGATGGTCTCAGTTTATTGTTTGTGTTATTAATAAGCGGGATTGGTGCCCTAGTTGCCTTTTACTCGATTTACTATCTACATAAATCAGAGCAACTGGGACATTTTTATGTGTACTTTTTAATATTTATGGGGTCTATGCTGGGGGTCGTCCTATCCGATAATGTGTTCGTCCTATATAGCTTTTGGGAGTTCACTTCGTTATCGTCCTTTTTACTGATTGGATTCTGGAACTTTAAGCAAGAATCCCGGTACGGTGCCTTAAAGTCTATGCTCATTACCGTGTTTGGCGGGCTAAGTTTACTTGGCGGGCTTATTTTTATGAGTGTCCTGACTAAAACCACAAGTATTCAAGGGATGATCGACCAGCAGGAGCTTATTTTGAATAGTGAATTCTTCCCGTTAATTTTAGGGCTTATTCTGTTAGGGGCTTTCACAAAATCAGCTCAGTTTCCGTTTCACATCTGGTTACCAGATGCGATGGAAGCACCAACTCCAGTAAGTGCTTACCTGCACTCTGCCACTATGGTAAAAGCAGGTATCTATTTAGTCGCACGTTACTCACCTATGCTGTCTGCGAGTGAGTGGTTTTTCATTATTGTTTCATCGGTGGGAATTGTAACCCTATGCTGGGGTTCTTATATGGCCGTCAGACAAACTGATTTGAAAGCTATTCTTGCATTTTCCACCATTAGTCAGCTGGGTATGATTATGGCAATGCTTGGTTTCGGCACAGAAATAGCAGTATTTGCAGCCGTCTTCCATATCTTAAACCATGCTACCTTTAAAGGAAGCTTGTTCATGGTCGCCGGAATCGTGGATCATGAGGCTGGAACCCGTGACATTCGAAAACTGGGTGGTTTAATGACGTTTCTGCCTATTACAGCAACGCTTGCTTTGCTAGCTTCTTTTTCTATGGCAGGACTACCTCTACCATTCCTGAACGGCTTTTACAGTAAAGAACTCTTCTTTGATGCTTCACTACACTTAGAAGCATCCGCAGCAGGAATTACAGGCGTACTTCAGTCAGTTCTTCCTTACTTGGCTGTCTTTGGAAGTATTTTCACATTTGTATATTCCATGTATTTCTTTTTCAGTACGTTCAGAGGGAAATCCAATTTGGATCAATTGCCTAAGAAACCTCACGAAGCTCCGTGGGGTATGCTGGTTTCCCCTTTTATCTTAGTCGCTGCGGTGATCGTCATTGGACTATTTCCTAACCTGTTCAACCAATCTTTTATTGAACATGCGGCAAGCTCAGTAAAAGGGATGCAAATTCATGAACATCCTATTAAGTTCTGGCATGGTATTAAAGCTCCACTTATTATGTCATTGGCTGTTGTTTTTCTGGGTACCGCGCTGGTACTTTCGCGTAAAGTCTGGCAGCCTGTTTATAACTTCTTGCCTGGACGTCTTAGCTTCAATAAAGTCTATGATGGAATGGTCGACCGCCTTGAATCATATTCCTCCATATTAACAAGAGGCTATATGAATGGATCATTAAGTCGTTATGTACGCCTGGTACTTGCTGCGATTCTTGTTATGACTTTTGCCTTTATGGCGATTACTGGAGGCTTCACTGTGGATACCAGTAATCTAGCAGATATTACTTTGCCTGAAATATTCGTTGCCGTACTTATGGTATGTGCTGCAGTAGGAACAATTATTACGAATAACCGCATAGCTGCGATTCTCATATTAGGAGTGGTAGGTTACGGTCTTTCTATGCTATTCGTATTATACAGGGCTCCTGATTTAGCCTTAACTCAGCTAATTATAGAAACCGTTACGGTCGCTTTATTCTTACTGGCTTTCTATCACCTTCCAAAAATGAGGAAAAAACAAGAATCAGCAAGTACGCGAACGCTGAATCTCATTATCTCTATTGGCTTTGGAGCGTTAATGACCATGGTCGCTATTTCTGCTCATAGTTCTAAATACTTTGATTCAATAGCTAGTTACTTCCTTGATAAGTCCCATTCCCTGGGTGGCGGTGATAACGTTGTAAACGTAATACTTGTAGATTTCCGTGGTTTAGATACGTTATTTGAGATCGTTGTTCTCGGAATTGCCGCTATGGCGATTTATGGTCTGGTTCGTTTAAGAGGTAAAGAAAAGGAGGAGGAATAATTTATGGAAATTATTATGTCGATACTAGCCGGTATTTTATTTACCACAGGTATTTATAACCTCCTTCAAAAGCAATTATTACGCATTGTCATTGGGACGGGGCTTATCTCCCACGGAGCCCACTTATTTATTTTAACGATGGGTAAGTTGAAGACAGGAGCCCCTCCAATCCTATCTGAAGGAGTGGAAAAATATACAGATCCACTTCCTCAAGCCTTAATTTTAACGTCAATTGTTATCAGTTTTGGTGTAACAAGTCTACTGCTCGTGCTGGCTTACAGAACTTCTAAAATTAATGGCACGGATAATATGGAACAAATGAGAGGTACGGATTATGAGTAATTTAACAGCATTGCCCATTATATTACCGCTGATTGCCGGAATTATAATGGCCTTCATTCACAAACGAACTACTATGGTCAGAAAATTATCCCAGGTCATCGCTGTGGTTAACTTGCTGGTTGTGGGAGGAATTTTCCTTTATGTCTTACAAAACGGAGCCATCATTCTGGAAACAGGCGACTGGGCCGCCCCTTATGGCATCATACTGGTTGGTGATCTTCTTGCAATGACACTGATTTTAACCTCTAACCTGGTAGGAACAGCCTGCGTATTCTACGCGCCCAAGTCCCTGTCTAAGGAGCAGGAATCCTTTTACTTTTACAGCTTCTTCTTTATGCTGATTGCAGGTGTAAGTGGTGCCTTCTTGACAGGTGACTTATTCAATCTGTTCGTGTTTTTTGAGGTACTTTTAATGGCTTCTTACGGCTTGATTGTCTTAGGAAATGGCAAAGCTCAACTTAGAGAATCCATTAAATATGTTTTAATTAACCTATTCTCCTCCATGCTCTTTGTCACGACTATTGCCTTTTTGTATTCAGTAGTAGGTACGGTAAATATGGCGCAGGTCGCTGAAAGAGTGCAAGAGGTGGATCAACAAGGTATTCTTACGACTATAGCGATCATGTTCTTTTTCGTATTTGCGACAAAAGCAGCTGTTTTTCCATTGTACTATTGGCTGCCAAGACCATATATTTCGCCTAACCCTGTCGTATCAGCGCTATTTGGTGCTTTATTAACAAAGGTAGGAATTTATTCGATCTTGAGGGTTTTCACCCTGATCTTCAACCAGGATGTACAGCTGACACACACACTTTTCATTTATCTCGCGGCATTGACCATGATTTTTGGAGTCGTAGGAGCTTTATCTACGAATAATATTAAACTAGTCGTGGCCTACAATATCATTCCGGCTGTTGGTTTTATGTTGATGGGTATAGGCATCTTCACAGAAGTATCCATTAGCGGCACCATCTACTATCTGGTCCATGATATGATTATCAAAGGTGCTCTCTTCCTTCTTGTGGGAGCAATAGCTTATGTAGCGGGAACTTCGGACTTAAGAAAAATGGGGGGACTCATTCACCATTATCCGGTTCTGGGGTGGTTATTCTTTATTGCTTCCCTGGTACTTGCAGGCATTCCTCCCTTTAGCGGTTTTATTGGCAAACTGCTTCTGCTCAGAGGTGGTCTGGCGGAGGAAGAAATTTTGATTGTCATTGTCGGGCTTATAACCAGCCTACTTATTCTATTCTCTATGATTCGCATATTCATTCGCGGGTTCTGGGGAGAGAAAACTGACCTCCCACTGCCTGAAAGAGAACGTAAAGGCAAAATGATGGCCTGGCCGATAGGATTGCTTTTAGCCTTTTCCGTATTACTTGGGGTCGGTGCTGAGTGGTTCTATCCATCCATTGAATCCATTTCTACCTACTTAATGGATCCACAACTCTACATTGATTCTGTATTAAAGGAGTAGAAGCTGATGCCTTTTCAAATCGTTTTAAACATTATTATTGCGATCATGTGGATGTTTCTCAGTGAAAGCTATCAATTTTCCACTTTTCTTGTGGGGTATCTACTTGGGATCGGTCTCCTATTTATTCTCAGGAGATTCATTCCAGACTCATTTTATATGCATCGGGTATGGAATTTTATTAAATTGATGCTTTTATTCGTAAGAGAGCTTGTCCTTTCAAACATTGATATCGTAAAAGTTGTCTACAAACCAAAGCTGGATATCGAACCAGGAATATTCGCTCTTCCTATTGAATTAAAGAGCAATTTTGAAATAACTTTATTAGCAAACTTAATTACATTGACACCTGGTACACTATCTATAGCTGTCAGTGACGACCACACAAAAATTTACGTACACGCGATGGACATCCCTGACGTTGAAAAGTCCATTAACGAAATTAAAGAAACCTTTGAAAAAGCGATTATGGAGGTGACTCGCTAATGGACAACATATTAGACGTTACCCAGAAACTGATCGAGTATTCAGCAACCATTGCGGTCTTAGGAGTTTCTGTTTCCGTAATGATCTTATTATATCGAGCGATTAAAGGGCCGACCAATCCGGACCGGGCCGTTGCCCTTGATATTATAGGCATCAACTTAATGGCTTTGGCGGGGATCATTGCTATATTACTCGTAACAACTAAATTTAATGATGTTATTCTTCTGATCGGTATTTTACTATTTATCGGAACGGTTGCCTTAGCGAAATTCTTAGAAAAGGGTGTTATTATTGAGCGGGACATGGATTAATTTAATTTTTGACATCCTCATATGTTTTTTCTTACTCTCGGGTACCTTTTTTATCATTTCAGGTTCAATTGGAATTCTTCGCTTACCTGATGTTTATACGAGACTCCATGCTGCCACTAAGAGTTCTACCCTGGGCGTCTCCGGAATCATGATAGGAGCCTTTTTATTTCTATTCATCGAGCATGACATTGTGAGCGGAAAGCTTCTTTTAGGAATACTATTTGTGCTCCTCACAGCTCCTGTATCAGGACACGTAATATCAAGAGCAGCCCATCGAAGTGGTGTTCCTTTATGGAAAGATAGTGTCAAAGATGATTATGATGAAGTTTTACAGGCTGAACAGAAAGATAAATAAATACACCCTTAAAAACCGCGGGTCCTGTGATGACAGGGACCCGCGGTTTTTTATGAAGAAACAACTAGGTCAGGCCTTTTTGTTCCTGTACAAGCACATCCTCCCTTATTCACACATAGATATGTTGTAGGCAATTGCCTAAATATCGAGGAGGTGCGCGTCGTATGAGCAGTATTATCGCTTCCATCCTTTACTTTTTCAAAGAATCTTTATTCTTTATGTCTTACGTTAAAAATCAAGCCTTTCCAAATCCCCTTTCCTCTGAAGAAGAAGCTAAACAGCTTGAATTAATGAAAGAAGGCAGTCATGAGGCGAGAAACATGCTTATAGAACATAACTTGAGGCTGGTAGCCCATATCGTGAAAAAGTTTGAGAATACAAAAGAAGACTTTGAAGATTTAATTTCCATCGGCACAATTGGACTGATTAAGGGGATTGAAAGTTATTCGACAGGTAAGGGAACCAAACTAGCCACATATGCAGCGAGGTGTATTGAAAATGAGATATTAATGCATCTTAGATCCACTAAAAAAATGAATAAAGATGTTTCCCTTCAAGATCCGATTGGCCACGACAAAGAAGGAAATGAACTAAACCTATTGGATATTTTGCAAGCGGACGTCAAGGATATAGTGGAAGAAATTCAGTTACACATGGAACTTGAAAAAATAAAAGACTTTATCACTATATTAGATGAACGTGAAAAAGAGGTCATTATCTTTCGCTACGGACTAAATCAAACCGAAGAAAAAACTCAAAGAGAAATAGCGAAAGAATTAGGAATCTCCAGAAGTTATGTATCGAGAATTGAAAAGAGAGCCTTAATGAAAATCTTCCACGAATTTTATAAACAAAGTAAACAAGGAAAGAAAACGTAAGAGAGCCACTGAACGATGTTCGATCAGTGGCTTTACTAAGGCTATTCACTTGGTAAAAGCTGCTGCAGCTTTTTTATTTTTTTTATAAATACGAAAGCGGAAACCAATCCTGCTCCGATAACCGGGTAAAGAAAATAGTGTAGTGTAGTGTGATATTCAAAAATACTAATTAAGGTGCCAATATATAAATAGCTGATTAAGATTAATAGAGTCATAATAAAGCGTTTATAATCTGAGATTTTCTTTTCCATCCATTCAGTCGATTTCATGGATAGATCACCTCCTGCACGGCTATTATTGTAACATATTGGCCGTGCAGCGAAGCTGGTAATATTATCTATTCATAAGCAGTGACCATTGAAATTATCATAGCTGCCGCATTTCCGGCAGCTTTTGGTAAGAATTGGTCAAAAGAAATCGAGGAGTCTTTTCCTGCGATATCGGACAAGGCCCTGATTACAACAAATGGCGTCCCGTATCTGTAGCATACCTGGGCGATCGCTGCGGCTTCCATTTCTGCAGCTACCATTTGTGGAAATTTACTACGTACGAACTGCACCTTGCTTTCCTCCTGCATGAAAGTATCTCCTGTTGCAATTAGACCCTTCGCAAAAGCTGCATCTGTTTGATCCACAGCTTCCACCGCTTGCTTTATAAGCTTTTCATCTGCCTGATAGCGGGCGGGCATATCTGGAACTTGTCCATAATCATAAGAGAAGGCGGTCACATCTACATCATGGTACGTAACAGCATCCGATATAACAATATCTCCTACCTCTAGATCTTTAGCAAAACCTCCTGCCGACCCCGTATTAATAACAGCTTCCACGTCGTAATGCTCGTGCAGAATGGTTGTCGCGACCGCCGCATTTACTTTTCCTATTCCTGATTTTAAGAGAACCACTTCTTTTCCTTGTAGAGTGCCATGAATAAAAAGGCTTCCTGCAATTTCTTCTGAGTTCGTGTTTTGCATCTCAGTTTTTAGTTTTTCGATTTCCTCATCCATTGCTCCGATAATACCAATTGCCATTTTTCTCTCTCCCTTTTCTTTAGCGATCCACTTCTTTTCCTTCCAACACTTCTAATTTAACAGGCTTATATCCTTCTCCTTCTACCCATTGAACAGAAACACGGTAATGCTCGGTTTCATTTTTGTTAGAAACCGTTGCTTCAGCTTTTTGAGGACTCCCCCCATTTCCAACCCACCAGGTAATCATATTTTCCTTTGAAAGACCTGTAGCCTTACTGACAGCCTGAATAAGTTCATTCCAATCCTGTGAACCTTTATCGTAAGAAATTCTATGCTCGCCGCTTGTATCCAGTTCTGTTGGAACAGGCTCCCAATCTTTCTTTACGATTTTCGCTACATTTTCTTCATTACTTTCTTCGACCTCTACCTCGTCTTCCTCCTCGGAAGATTCATCTTCATTTGAGCTTTCTTCATTACTAGCATCTTCTTCATTACTGTCTTCTTCAGAACTTGAACTACTACTTGATTCAGAGCTATTTGATTTGTCCTCTTCTGAGTCTTGCGTATTTTCCTGATCGTTCACCGAACTATCGCTGTTATTATCCTGTTCTGTTTTATCTTCCTGATCTGCTTCGCTATTTGAAACAGCGTTTTCCTCATTGGAACCTTTAGCGTTACTTGCTTGATCATCTCCGCCAAATATCATCAAGGCTAAGAAAACAACCAACAATGCACTGCCGGCACCTACTAACCAATTCATAAGAATAGTACTCTTTCGTTTCTTTTCATAACGATGAGCTCTTGATTCCTGGGTATGTTTGTCAGCCATTCAAGTCTCCTCCTTTGAATTCGTTGTTAATTATACAACAATAGGGCGCGACGACCAACACTTTCATTTATTTTTCCATTTGCCGGAGAATGTCTTAATTAACAGACTCTACTAAATCTCAAAGTTGCCCTTACAGTAAATCTCCTCCATTGTGCACGATCAGATTCGGCCGTCGTGATGCAAGCTCTTTCTTCGTTCCCGCTCACGTGGCTGACTGAGCCGAACCTCCTCTTACGAAAAGTAAGGCTCATTCCTGTCCATAAGCTGGTGGCTAAGATGCATCCGCTTCTCACCTAGAAGTCTCGTCTTTTTCCAACAACCTAGTAAGATCTAGGAACGGTTCGTTTCATAGAAGAAGTGGGCGTATGCAGCTTCAGAAAGTACTAGGTGAACTTTCTAAAGTCGAAGCCTGAAGTAGCTAAGCGCCTTCCAGCTGAAAAGAGTGTTTTCCTGAAGCCCCTTTGTACAAACAATTGCTCGACTCTGCGTCTTACAGTCGAGGGTCATACAAATGAATAAGCTTCTTATGTAGAAAATCTAAAACAGGTCTTTTGTAGTAATAATTAATTAGCAGGTATTAAAAGAGCCAGTTTTTCTTTAGGGGAAGCAAAAGAGCAGGTCTTTATCCTCTGGACAACTTAAGTGAAATGCTTCGAGACAACTTTAGCAATAGAACAGAGATGTCATCGTAGAGTAAAACTACTGCCATTAGCATTCGGGTAAGTTATTAATAATCTGTTATTTTTTGTTAAAGAAACATAATAATAAGGCGCTGTTAAACTTCCGTGTTGATCTTAAGGATAAGCTTCCGTTACTGGAAGACTTGATATCGAGATATATGTTGAGCTGAAGGTCCTTCGGGGGACGATTTCGCTTTCCCCACCAACCCGCTCCTCATCTCGTAACGGCCCCAATATATATCGAAATCGAGTCTTCAACTATCCGGCCCTATTGTGTAATAAGACCCTTATGAAAAATCAACAATAAACTCTAACAGAGCCAATAATAAAAAAGACAGGGAAGCCCCTGTCTTTTATTTATAAAATTCTATTCTACAGTTACGATTTTAACATCTATATCTCCACCTGGGGTAGCTACAGACACTTTGTCGCCTACTACATGTCCAATCAGGCTTTGGGCCATAGGTGAATCATTGGAAATTTTCCCTTCAAATGGATCAGCTTCAGCACTTCCTACGATTGTATAAGTTTCTTCTTCTCCATCTGGAAGCTCTTGAAAGGTTACAGATTTACCTAAGCTTACTGTATCAGGATTGTCATTATCATTTTCAATGATAACCGCATTTCGAATCATATTTTCTACTTGAGTAATGCGGGCTTCCACAAATGCTTGTTCATCTTTAGCCGCATCATACTCAGAGTTCTCAGAAAGATCTCCAAAGCCGCGTGCAATTTTAATACGCTCTACTACTTCTTTACGACGCTCTGTTTTTAAATGGTGCAGTTCGTCTTCGAGCTTTTGCTTTCCTTCTTCTGTCATGTAATAGTTTTTTTCTTCTGCCATCTTCTTTAAACACTCCTTTAATCCATCAAAAAATTGATGTTCCCTCATATAGGAAATGAGCGATACCTTCGTATGCTCATTAGTGAATTACTATACTTTACACGAGGACTCTTTATTGTAGAACTACTATTGAAAACTATGCCAGATTTCTGGAAGGTTTTCAACTATTTTCTGAACTGAAATGGTGTTGCGTTTCATTGAGGACCGTCTGAATCTTTGTAGCCATTAAGTCAATAGCTACGTGGTTTTGGCCCCCTTCTGGAATGATAAGGTCTGCATATCGTTTCGTAGGTTCTACGAATTGCAGGTGCATCGGACGTACCACATTAATGTATTGTTCAATTACAGAATCCAGTGTGCGTCCACGTTCATTGATATCTCTCATCATTCTGCGAATGATCCTTACATCAGCATCCGTATCTACGAAGACTTTTATATCCATTAAATCGCGTAAGCGTTCATCTTCTAAAACAAGAATACCCTCAACGATAATAACCTCTTTAGGCTCAACATGAATAGTCTCTTCCGAACGAGTATGCATTTTATAGTCATAGGTAGGTTTCTCTACCGATTTCTGATCAATTAACTGTTGAAGGTGCTCCATCAGCAAATCATTGTCAAAAGCAAGAGGGTGATCATAATTCGTCTGTAACCTTTCTTCATAGGGAAGGTGACTCTGATCCTTATAATAATAATCTTGCTCTACCATTAGAATTGTTTTATCAGCAAATCGCTGGATAATGGACCGGGTGACGCTTGTTTTCCCTGACCCTGTACCTCCGGCTACTCCAATAACTACAGGTTTGTCTTTCATGTTTCTGGTTTCTCCTTTCATCCCAAACATATTCTCTGAACTGTGCGGGGTTCAGTTATTTTTTTATAGTGATAGCTACACCATCGCCAATTGGTACAATTGTCGTGTGATAATCGGGATTTTGAATAAGCCAATGATTGAAACGGCGTATTTTCCGTGCAATTTTTGCCATACGCTTATCTGCTTGTGATTCATCCACAACATACCCCTTAAATAGAACATTATCTGAAATAATTACACCTCGTTCAGATAATAACGGTTCGTATAGGTGAAAGAATTCTTCATATTTACCTTTAGCAGCATCAATAAATAGGAAGTCATAAGAACCTTCTTTCTTAACTTCTTCCTTCAGCTCAAGAGCATCTCCAAAGAGGAGTTTGATCCTGTCTTCAGCTCCATGTTTATTAATAAAGTGCTGGGCATCTCTATAACGATTCTCGTCTCTTTCTATTGATACAATATTACTTTCAGGTGAAGCTTCCAACATACGAAGGGCCGAATATCCTATTGCGGTGCCTATTTCCAAGATGCGTTCAGGTTTATGCATACGAATCAGCTGCATTAGAAAATGAATACCAGCCGGCTCCATAATCGGTATATTCTTTTCCTCAGCGTATACCTCCATGTTCGCCAATTGGCCAGTGGAAGGTGGCAGCAATGATTGCACATATGCGTCTTGCTCCATGATGTTAACATCCCTTCATATTTAATTTACATCTATTTTACAACCCCATTATTTTAACATATAAAAATGGAGGAATGCGAGTAATCTCACATTCCTCTTCAATAATAAATTAATTATTGTTAATGTACTTGTTTTTCTTTTCGTTATGCTTTTCCAGAGTTTTTGAATAGTAAATATTTCCTTCACTATCTGCGAGGAAGTACAAGAAGTCTGTATCCGCCGGCTGAACGACAGCTTTTAAGGAATTCTCATTAAAATTGGAGATAGGTCCAGGAGGCAATCCTTCTTCTTCGTACGTATTGTAAGGAGAGTCGACTTCAAGATCTTCATATAAGACTCTGTCTTTATGCTCACCTAAAGCATATAATACGGTGGGATCCGTTTGTAATGGCATTTCTTCTTCTATGCGATTATAAAATACACTAGCGATTTTCTTTCGATTCTCAGAAGTTCTGGCTTCATTCTCTAATAGAGAAGCCATAGTCATCAACTCATGTAAAGTCATTTCATCATTAAGTAGATCCAACTGGGCCAGTTGTTCTTTGTAAGGCAGCACTACCTCTTTAGTCTGATCTAACATTTTTTTAACAATCTGATCAATTGTAGGATCTTCTACATAAACAGGATAAGTAGAAGCAAATAGATATCCTTCAAGAGGATATTTAATCTCTTCATTTAATATCTCATCTGTTAACAGCTCGGGGTACTGTTCCATAAGTTCTTTCACATATTCTTTATCATTTACTTTTGCTAAAAATTCGTCTTTAGTAAATGGAAGTTTCTTTGCTAAAGTACCCGCAATCTGATCGAGCGTACGGCCTTCAGGTATGGTTACCTTAAATGCCGGATCTTTAATTAATTTACCTGACTGAAGTGAATCAATAATTTCGTTCAGTGTCATAGACGAAGTAAGCTGATATTCCCCAGCCTGGAAACCTGATTCATTATTAAATTTTGTATAAAACCTAAAAATTAAATCATTTTTAATTATTTCATTCTTTTCAAGAATCCCTGCAATTTGAGAAGTGGATGAGCCCAGGGGTATTTCTACGCTCTTTTGACTTTCATCGTTGGGGTCCACAGGCTCAAGGGCGGATTTAATATAAAAGTAACCGCTCAAACCTACGACAAGTAAAAAAAGCACCAATATTGTAAGAATGGAAGCTACAATTTTTCGTACCGTGCCAGCTTCCTCTCTGCGTTTTTTTAGTCGAGCTTTATAACTTTTTTTGAAATTTCTTTCTGACAACAGACTTCCTCCTTCCATCCGGTACATTATACTACAAAACGCGAGATCCTTTCCACATCAGCGGTATAATTTCTATAGTTCAAAAGCTTCCCATAATAAAAAGCCTGCAGTTTTTGCAGGCTTTTTATTTGTTCGGTACCTAATTAGGTTAAATCTTCATCTGTTAAAGTATTCAGCATCTCTTCAACCATTTCCCACTCATCATCAGACTCGATCTGGTAGAGAGCAAGATCATCTTCCTCATTGCCTTTTTCTTCATACCGAAAGGCAAAAACCTCTACCTCGTCTCCCTCTTTCTGCTCAGCAGGAATCACTGCAATATAGGATTGTTCCGTCTGCTCAACATCGAATGTGAACAATACTTCAAATAAATGTTCCTCTCCATTTTCATCTGGAATTACTATACGTTCTTCTTTTTCTAGTGCCATGATAAAACGTCCTCCTTATTGTTTAGAATCTAAATAACTCTGCAGAATGATGACAGCGGCCATTTTATCAATGACTTTCTTTCGCTTCTTTCGACTGACATCGGCATCCAACAATACCCGTTCTGCTGCCATTGTCGTTAAACGCTCGTCCCAAAGGTGGGACGGGATCTTATATTCTTTTTTTATCCACGCGGCGAAACGCTGGCTCGCTTCTCCTCTCGGTCCTACAGTCCCGTTCATATTCTTGGGAAAACCAACCACTGCTTCTGTAATTTCATGATCTTCAATGATCTTTTGAAGCGGTCCTCGAACCGTATTAAAGTCGGTTTCATCCCAATGAATGGTCGTCAGTCCTTGTGCTGTCCAACCAAAAGCATCGGAAATAGCGACTCCTACCGTTTTTTCGCCTACGTCTAAACCTATTTTTTTCATTCATTGCCCTCTTTATTCTCTCTGATGTAAAACTTAACTAACTCTTCGATTAGTTCATCACGTTCAATTTTACGAATCAAGTTTCTGGCATCCTGGTGACGCGGAATATACGCTGGATCTCCGGAAAGTAAATAACCAACTATTTGGTTGATAGGGTTATAGCCCTTTTCTTGAAGAGCGCTGTGTACAGATAGCAGTACAGAGCGCACATCTTGATCAAACGGTTCCTCTGAGAAGTTAAATCTCATTGTTTTATCCATTGAGCTCATTCATGTCACCTCGCACATATTAGTCTTTACTCTATTATATACCTATTTTACTTAATGGAAAACTAAGAACCTTGATTTACGTACTCTTTTGCAAATTCTAAGGCCTCAGGGATCTTAGTAGCATCCTTGCCTCCGGCCTGAGCCATATCCGGACGACCTCCGCCGCCTCCGCCGCATCTGGAAGCAGCTTCTTTAATTAAATGTCCCGCATGGTAACCTTCTTCTACTAAATCTTTCGATACTCCTGCAATTAGTTGAACTTTATTTCCATTAGGTGCGGCAAGCAGTATAATACCTGACTCAATTTTTTGTTTTAAATCATCAATCATAGAACGCAAAGCATTCATATCCTTCACATCCACTTGTTTTGCAAGCACTTTGACGCCGTTAATTTCTTCAACTTCGTCAAGGATAGTTGAAGCCTCCATATTAGAGATTTTAGCACTTAAAGATTCATTTTCTCTCTGCAGATCCTTAATTTCTTTATGAAGGACATCAATTCGTTCAGGTACCTGCTCTGGCTTAGTCTTTAAGCGTTCTCCTGCTTGCTTTAACAGGGTTTCTTTACCATTCATATACAGGTAAGCATCTTTAGCGGTCACAGCTTCCATCCGTCTGGTTCCAGCGCCAATCCCTGTCTCTGATACAATTTTGAACAAACCAATTTCTGCGGTATTTACAACATGACACCCACCGCAAAGTTCCAGGCTGTAGTCACCTACTTGGACAACACGGACAGTATCACCATATTTCTCTCCAAATAACGCCATAGCTCCTTTTTCTTTAGCTTCTTCGATAGAGCTGTATTCTACTCTTACCGGAATAGACTGCCAAACCTTTTCGTTTACGATGGATTCGATTCTCTCCATCTCCTCATTGGAAACTGAGCCAAAATGGGAAAAATCAAATCGTAAACGATCAGGAGCTACAAGCGAACCAGCTTGATTGACATGGTCACCTAATACGTCCTTCAAAGCCTGATGAAGCAAATGGGTAGCCGTGTGGTTCTTGACTATAAAGGAGCGGGATTTCTCATCAACTTCTGCATGGACCTTGTCTCCCTTATGAAGCGAACCACTTTGAATCACCGCTTCATGCATGTGCTGTCCGTTTGGCGCCTTTTGAACATTGGTTACTTCTAATGAAACATTGTCGTTTTCTATAAGGCCTTTATCAGCGATCTGCCCGCCGCTTTCGGCATAGAAAGGTGTTTTATCCAGGAATACGTAAACTGTATCGCCTGCTTCTGCTTGTTCACTAAACTCTTTGCCTTTAATCAGCTCCACGATTTCTGCTTCTGTATGAAGTTGATCATAACCGGTGAATTCACTGGCTACATGAACGTCACCGAGTACACCCTCCTGAACCTGCATAGAACCGGTTTTCTGACGAGCTTTCCTTGCACGTTCCCGCTGCTTCTCCATTTCAAGCATGAAACCATCTTCATCTATAATAAAACCAGCATCGGCCACATACTCTTCCGTTAGCTCTTTTGGAAAACCATACGTATCATAGAGACGGAACACTTCAGTGCCAGGGAATATATTACTGCCCTTTTCTGATTCCTGTTTCATAATCGTGGACAGCATTGCAAGTCCATCATTCAATGTTTCGTGAAAACGCTCCTCTTCCGTTTTAATCACGTTTTGGATAAAGGACTGCTTCTCTTTTACCTCCGGATAGAAGTCGAGCATAATTTCAGCTACTTCCGGTACTAATTTGTACATGAAAGGTTGATCTATACCAATTTGTTTAGCAAATCTTACAGCTCGGCGCAACAAACGGCGCAGAACGTATCCTCTTCCTTCATTAGACGGCAGAGCCCCGTCACTTACTGCAAAAGAAACTGTACGCATATGATCAGCTATAACTTTAAAGGAAGAATCTCCTTCCTCACTTTCTCCGTACTTTCTACCCGAGATAGACTCTGTAGCTTCGATTAAAGGTTTGAATAAATCTGTTTCGAAGTTGGTCGGAGTATCTTGAATAACGCACACAATCCTCTCAAGTCCCATTCCTGTATCAATGTTTTTCTTTGGTAAGGGCGTGTACGTATCATCAGGATTATGGTTGAATTGGGAGAATACCAAGTTCCAGATTTCTAAATACCGTTCATTTTCTCCTCCCGGATAAAGTTCAGGATCTTGAGAATCATTCCCGTATTTTTCACCACGGTCATAAAAGATCTCAGTATTTGGTCCACTTGGTCCTTCACCAATATCCCAGAAATTCTCTTCAATACGGATAATTCGCTCTTCATCGAGCCCGACAACATCCCTCCAAATGGAATAGGCCTCATCATCTTCTGGATGAACAGTAACAGATAACTTACTTTCATCAAATCCAATCCAATCTTTACTAGTTAAGAATTCCCATCCCCACTTCATTGCTTCCTCTTTAAAATAATCCCCAATGGAAAAGTTGCCTAACATTTCAAAGAAAGTATGGTGGCGGGCTGTAAATCCAACATTTTCAATATCGTTGGTGCGGATGGATTTTTGTACATTCACAATTCTTGGATTCTCAGGAATGACCCGCCCGTCAAAATATTTTTTAAGCGTAGCTACTCCACTGTTAATCCAAAGAAGTGTAGGGTCTTCATGAGGAACGAGAGAAGCACTTGGTTCCACACTGTGATTTTTTTCTTTAAAAAAGTCTAGAAACATTTGGCGGACTTCAGCAGATGTCCATGATTTCATGTAATTACCTCCTTAATGTATAATGCATCATTCTTCATGCTCTCATAATAAGACATTCATTATCTGTACGAACAAAAAACTCCCGTCCCTGCCATTGGCAGGGACGGGAGTTTAAATCCGCGGTACCACCCTGATTATAGACATTAAGCTGTCTATCACCTCTAACGCCAATAACGAGGCGCGACTCCGGCGGGGATTAACCGCACTCAGGAATAGCTTTCAGCAACCCTGTCCATAGCATACTTCTCAGCCTGGAGTATGCCTCTCTAATCATGGGTAATTGCTTACTTATTTCCTTCACTGTTTTTCGTTCGTATAGTGTCGATATGCGCTATTATAGATAACTGTTCCCTATCTGTCAATATGAAGGCGTCCTTTATGAACTTCACTGACAATTACTTTTAAACATGTAAGGACCGGTACAGCTAAAATCAATCCAGGAATTCCAGCAAGTTCACCACCAGCAAGTAAGGCAAAGATAATGACCAGTGGGTGGATGTGAATACTTCTCCCCATAATATATGGAGAAAGCAAATTCCCTTCAAGCACTTGAATCACAACGACCACAAGCAGACTAAAAATAAGAGTTTTTACCGAAATAGTAACAGCTACGATTAAGACCGGTACAGCCCCAAGCAAAGGGCCAAAATACGGAATTATATTCGTTAATCCTGCTATAATTCCGAGAATAAGAGGATAGGGAAGCTCCACCAGCCAAAACCCGACAGAGGCCAGCGCCCCTACAAAAAGACTAATCAGAAGCTGGCCGCGAATATAGCCTCCTAAAGAATGACTAAGTTCCCTGGTCAATCTTCGAGCTTCATCATGCCAGGAACCAGGTAGTAGAGTCATCAAAGAGTGACCGATCAATTTGTAGTCTTTTAAGAAATAGAATGTCATTACGGGTATGACAGCAAGTAAAAAGACCATATCAAAGACCCCAGTTAAACTTGTTAGTACGGTCATTAATTTTGTGCTGATCCATTCTTCGAAATTTGAAAAGCTCCCGTCCAGCTTTTTATGAATACCATCCGGGAATCTCTCTGTTTGAGCATATAACTGTTTAGTCCATTGTTGATATGATTCAGTTAAGGCAGGAACTTGCTCGCTCAAAAGTCTTATCTGAGCTACCAGTCGGGGATAGCCTTTATAGATTCCTAAACTTACAAGAGAAAAAAATGCCAAAAATATAAACAGGATAGCAAGCGGTCTTGAAACACCCGTCTCTTCCAAAAGATTCACAAGAGGATGGAGTAGTAAGGAAAGCACAAGCGCCAATACAAAAGGTAGAAGGATTCTTCCAATCATGATAATAATATGATCATAATAGGGAAACAGCCAGGCTAGTAGTAATAGACTGAGAAGCACAATGAAGAAGATGACAAACCGACGTACCCACTTGGCTGTTTGATCACTCATCCTTACTTAAGATCCTTGTTGATAGAATATGTCATTGAGAGAGCTTAGACTGCCATCTTCTTCAATTTGGTTTATATTCATTTTACCGTTTTCAATGGCTAACTCTAGACAGCAATTCCAACAATAATATTGTTCGTTTCCTATTTTACCAAGATTTTTGCTCTTACAATTCGGACATTTCATGGGGAGACATACTCCTTTTTTACAAACCAGTATGTCCTTCCCGAATAAATTCATACATTAACCTATGAGATTACGAATCCATTCTAACCCTTCATCCACATACGAATCAGATGGCCTCGAGTGAGGAGTATGCTCCAGGATGAAGTATCTTCCTTTTCTTTCAGACAGAATTTCAATCATGGACTTCATATCATAGTGACCATCTGTTTCATTTAGGCCTGGATGAATTGGTACCCAGTAATATTTATTATTTGAAAAACTCACGTTATGTACATGAACAACGGTTGTGTACGGCAGCAAGGGCACAATATATTCTTTCCATTTATCCCCTGCTGCCATTCGATAATCTCCCATATCAATACAGATAGATAGTTGATAGGTTTCCCACACTTTTTTAGGGAATTGCTGAAGATAATGAATGCCTGCGGGGGAACGATTAAGCCCGAGTTTTGGTTCACAAACAATAGAGATTTTGTATCTTTCCTGCAGCTCAGAGAGGTAACGAAGTCCTTCCTCAATTATAGGACGAGGATTTGAGCTCACAGAGCCCTTAAAATATGGAAAATGCACAAGAATGTATTCCGCACCGACGCTTGCTGCTAAAGCAACTTCCTTTTCAAAATTCTTTCGGGCTTCCCCAGGATCCATAGACACATAATCGATTAGATCGTACTTGCTGTTTCCTCTAATTAGTGGCGAATGAATTCCAAAAGAGACCTTATTTTGCTTAGCCATTTGAAGAAAATGATAAAAAGAAGCTTTATCTGGAAATTCTCCAATTTCAATATGATGAATTCCTGTTTTGAATAACTGATCAAACTGATCTGGATCACTTAAAATGGTGCTGCCGGATATCCCCAGCTTAGACCTCATAGTCTGTCTCCTCCTTAAATTTACATAAAATCATAAGGGGACAATTCTTCTTCATTTTCCGCTTCTTTCGGTACCGCCTTGTCCTGGAGTTTTTCTTTTAATCTGGTATAACGGAGATTCGTATCCGTCGACTTTACGCCTTCAAGAAATGCATTACGATCTCCACAGATGATCAGCGATTGCTTAGACCGGGTAATAGCTGTGTAGAGCAAGTTTTTCCGGAGCATCCTCTTGTAGCTTCGGACCACGGGAAGAATGACAATCGAAAATTCACTTCCTTGAGATTTATGGATCGATGTACAATAAGCCAGCATCACATTATTCAAATCTTTTTTAGGATAAACGATTTCTTTTCCGTCAAAATCAATGACGACCTGCTCCACACCATCCACGTTTTCTTCCTCACGAAATATCGCTACAATTTCACCTATATCTCCATTATAAACACCGTCTTCAGGCTGATTAACCAACTGAATGACTTTATCCCCTTTTCGATACGTCTGATCTTTAAATTGGATATCTCGCTTCTGCTTGTTTTTAGGATTTACAACTCGCTGAATCTCTGAATTCAGTTTATGAATGCCTACATCTGTGCGGTACATGGGTACAAGAACTTGAAGTTCTCTCAGGTTAATACCTTTATCGATTGCTTTTTTCACAATATGGGTAACTATATCAGCCAACTGATTTTCCTGAGCTGGTATAAAATTAAAATCATGCTCTTTAGCCAATGATAAAGCGGTGCACTGATCATTTTTAATCTCATGAGCAAGCTGGATAATTTTTGAACCTTCCTTTTGACGGTAAACTTCCGTTAGTTTCGAAGCTGGCAGTTGCTCGGAAGCAAGCAGGTCAGCCAGTACTTGGCCGGGACCTACCGATGGAAGTTGGTCTTCATCCCCTACTAGGAGGACTTGCATGCCTGAAGGAATAGCTCGAAATAATTGATTTGCAAGCCAAATATCCACCATCGAAAATTCATCAATGATGAGGACCTCACCTTCTAAAGGATTATTCTGATTGCGTTCAAACTGCTCATGTCCATCCCAGCCAAGTAAGCGATGGATCGTGCTAGCAGGCATTCCAGTGGATTCTGTCATACGTTTAGCAGCCCGCCCTGTCGGAGCAGCTAATACAAAAGGAAAAGGCTGATCCGAATCGTAGTCTTTCGGATCAATTGATACGTCATTTAACTCCGCATAAGACTGAATAATCCCCTTAATAACCGTTGTTTTTCCAGTACCAGGGCCTCCTGTTAAGATCATCAGCTTCGAGTGTAAAGTTCTCTCTATTGCGTTAAACTGGTCTTCTCCATAACTCATTGCTTCCTCTTCTTCAATACTTCCAATAATTTTCATTAGATCCGCCTGAGTATGGCTGGTTTCCAGCTCCTCTTCAAGAATACGATCAATATTACGGCAAAAGCCATTTTCAGCAAAATATAGTGTTGGTAAGTAAATTCGATCCTCTTCTATATATACATATTTTTCCTGGCCGAGGTGGATGATCTGATCTGATAACTGCTCGAATGAGATAGGAGCTTCAAGACCTGTGTTCAGTAATTGGTCCACTTGTCCAAGACATTCTTCGGTGGGAAGGTAGGTATGACCGGCAGACATGCTTTTTTGCATCATGTATAAACATGCTGCTCTGAGTCTCGTAGGATGATCATGAGAAAGATTTTGCATCCTTGCCATTTCATCTGCGCGATGAAATCCGAAACCTTCGACTTTAAATACAAGTTGATAAGGATCTTCTTCGATAATTGCAAGAGTCTGATCCTTAAAAACCTCATAAATTTTTTGAGATAACTTTAACCCGAAACCGTATTGAGAGAGGTGGATCATTACGTGTTCAAACCCCTGATGCTCCTTAAGGGAATTATATAATTGATCCGCTTTTTCCTTAGTGAGCTTCGGGATATTATCTAAAGCATCTCTGTCTTCTAAAATCAACGATATCGCTTGTTCCCCTAAATGATCAACAATACGCTCAGCTGTCTTTTTACCTATGCCATGAAATAAATCACTTGATAAATAGTGAACCAGGCCATCTTTTGTTTCAGGCAGGACACGGTTATACATCTCCACCTCATACTGCAGTCCGAATTTTTGGTGGTTACGGAATTGCCCGTAAAAGATATAGGTTTCTCCTTCTTCCAAAGGTGAGAAGTGTCCCTTAATAACCAGTGAGTCCACATCTGTCTCTTCATTTGTTTCATTGACAGTGATCGCTGCGATGGAAAAATGTTCAGACTCATTATGGAAGATCATCCGATTGAGTTCACCTTTAACATAAGGACGGTCTTCATTGGATTCAGAAAAGAGCGTTTGTTGTGTCATTCCATCTTTCTCCTTCAATAATTACTCGTTCAATGCTTGTTCGACTTGGGCCTTTGCATGAGAAGCCAGCATATGCTCAGGCTGGATTTCCAGGGCTCGATTAAAATGCTGGAGTGCTGTTTTCGCTTCTTCTTTATGAAGAGCTACCACCCCTAAATTGTAGTAAGCATCACTGTGTTCTTCCTCCAATTGTAGCACACGTTTCATAGCCTGTTCAGCACCATCAATCTGACCATTTTGGGCTAAACACAGGCCATATTGAAATTGGATATCTACATCTTCCGGAGCCAGTTCAGCCGCTCGAAGTAAATAAGGGAGAGCAAGTTTCGAATATTCCTGATGGACAAAGGTCATTCCAAGCATAAAGTGTACATCAGCTTCATCTAAACCGTTTTGGATGGCTTGAATAAACTGTTCCTGGGCTTTCGTGAACTTTTCTTGTTCATAATACACATTCCCCAGGCCGTAATAAGCTGTAGCTGCTTCATCATCAAGTTCAATAGCTCTATTAAAAAAACGGGTAGCTCGTTCATAATCGTTCATGTGCATAAGCAGGTTTCCAAAGTTAATATAGCCTACCGGCTGTTTAGGATTTTCATCAATAGATTCTGTAAACAGACGGGCTGCCTCTTCATAATTGTGCTTTTGCATCTCTTCAATACCTTGCTTTAATTTATCCATATTCTCTCTCCTTTTTTAAAATTATGTAAAAAAGTCATGTCCTGAATAACGGACATGACCCTTTTGTTCAGCCTACATAAGTGACCGCTGCATCTTCTTTTAAGACCGTATCAATAGTGGCACCGCCAAGACAAACCTCTCCATCGTAGAACACAACAGCTTGTCCAGGAGTAATGGCTCTTTCCGGCTCATGAAAAATTACTTTCCAGCGTCCATCTGTCATTGGTCGAACAGTTACGTGGCTGTCCTCTTGCCGATAACGGAATTTTGCTGTACACTCCATGGCTTGTTTCGGAGCTATTCCAGTGGTCCAGTTAGCCTCAGACGCAATTAAACCATCAGAATATAAAGCATCATGGTGAAAACCTTGTCCAACGTATAGAATATTTGACTCTACATTCTTACCTACTACAAACCAAGGATCTCCAGCGCCTCCAATTCCTAAACCTTGGCGCTGACCGAGAGTATAATACATAAGCCCTTCGTGTTTTCCCTTCACTTCACCATCCAGAGTTTCCATGTTACCCGGCTGTGCCGGAAGGTATTCGCTCAGAAATTCTTTGAAATTCCGCTCACCGATAAAGCAGATACCTGTTGAATCTTTCTTTTTAGCCGTAGCCAGGTCATTCTTCTCTGCTATTTCTCTCACCTGTTTCTTTTCTAAATGGCCGAGAGGGAACATTACTTTTTCAAGCATGTCCTGAGTCAGCTGGTTCAAGAAATACGTTTGATCTTTATTCCTGTCAATTCCGCGCAGCATTTCATAAACCCCATTATTCTCTTGCACCTGAGCATAATGTCCGGTTGCTAGATAGTCAGCCCCAAGAGAAAGCGCATGGTCTAAAAATGCCTTAAACTTGATTTCTTTATTACACATCACGTCAGGGTTTGGCGTCCGGCCTGCTTTGTACTCCTCTAGAAAATAAGTGAACACTTTATCCCAGTACTGCTTTTCAAAATTAACCGCGTAATAAGGAATATCAAGTTGATTACAGACTCTAATCACATCTTCATAGTCTTCAGTGGCTGTACATACTCCATTTTCGTCAGTATCATCCCAGTTTTTCATAAAGATTCCGACTACATCATACCCCTGCTCTTTTAATAACAGAGCGGCGACAGACGAATCGACGCCTCCGCTCATCCCGACTACCACACGAGTGTCTTTCGGTTCTTTCATATTCTCACCTTCCTGTTACGCTCAGTCTTTGTACGATTTGACTGATTTTCTGTGCTGCTTGTATAAGGTCCTCTTTGCTATTGGAAAGACCAAAGCTGAATCGAATTGAATTGGTGGTTCGCGGATCGCCTGAACCATACATAGACGAAAGTACATGAGAAGGTTCTACAGACCCAGCTGTACAAGCACTGCCGCTTGAGGCAGCAATTCCCGACAAGTCAAAGTTTGTAAGCATTGTTTCTACGTTCATTCCTGGAAAACTAATGTTTATGATCGATTCAACACTATATTCTTCTGCACCATTAATCGAGTAATTCACGCCTGCTTCGTCTAGTGCATTTAGAAATGTTTCTTTCAATTCTTTGTAATGTCTCTTTTTACGTCCGCGATCTTCTTCAATCAGTTCCACTGCTGTTTGGAGACCTTTTATAGACGGAAGGTTTTCCGTGCCTGCTCGCCTTTTTCTTTCCTGCTCTCCGCCATGCTGCAAGGACTCAAGCTTAGCCCCTTCCCTTACATACAGAAAGCCAATACCCTTGGGACCATTTATTTTATGACCTGAAACCGCCATCAAGTCAATTGGTAAATTTGTTACATCAATTTCCACGAGTCCATATGCCTGGACAATATCAGAATGAAAAGAAGTGGAATGTTCTCTAAGGAGTTCAGCAACTTCTTTTACAGGCTGCATAACCCCTGTTTCATTATTTACCATCATAATAGAAACAAGAATCGTATCATCTCTTAATGATTTTTCCACATCTTCTACACGAACTGCGCCGTTGCCATCTACAGGCAGATAAGTTACTTCAAAACCTTCTGTTTCGAGATATTCGACTGCATGTAATGTAGCATGATGTTCAATTGGAGTGGTAATAATATGCTTACCTTCCTGCTGACGGGCTCTGGCTGTACCGATAATTGCTAAGTTATCGGCTTCCGTACCGCCGCTTGTAAAAACTATTTCTTTTTCATTCGCTCCAATACTCCCCGCAATTACCCTTCTCGCTTCATCAAGTATCTTTCTTGCCTGCCGTCCGAATTGGTGCACGCTTGAGGGGTTACCATAGGTCTCTTCCAATAGTGGGATCATGGATTCCACTACCTTTGGATGAACGGGAGAAGTAGCAGCATGATCCAGATAAATTCCCTTCATTCATTCTCACCTCTACCTGTTAAATATAAAACATGTAAGCATCCTGTGTCTGATCGTCTACATGATCTTTCAAATCTTCTAAAGTGGTCGTATCCAGTACATCCTTAACGGCATCTCGTACTCTTTTCCATAGCGCTTGTTTAGCGGGTTCCTCATCTTCAATACCTTCCACCGGGGTAATCGGTCCTTCCAGGATACGAATAACATCTCCTGCGGTAATTTCGTGTGGTGCTTTTGTCAGCATATAGCCACCGTAAGCCCCCCGTACACTTTTAACTAGACTTGCATTTCGAAGAGGAGCGATTAATTGTTCCAAGTAATGTTCGGACAATCCGTTGTCCCTCGCGATCTGTTTTAGAGATATTGGACCATCTCCATATTTCCTTGCTAATTCAATCATTATGGTTAGACCGTAACGGCCTTTGGTAGATATCTTCATATAAGTCACCTTTCATTATTAAAAACTGTAACAATCGTTGAGATGCTGGAAGCGTATATCCGACAAATGTTCCTAAAAATAATGCAATAAAGACAGTTCCAATCCCTACAGGACCGCCAAGAGTAAAACCAAGTAAAGCGACTGTGACCTCAATGCCGTTTCTTACATTTGAAACCTTCCAATTCATCGTTTCAGAGATCATTAACATTAAACTGTCTCTCGGTCCCGCTCCGATCCCGGAAGAAACATATATTCCAATTCCTGAAGCAGTAATAACAGTGCCAAGAATAAATACGACCAATTGAACGCTCAGGATTTCAGGACTTGGAAGCAGCCAATTAAAGAAATCAATAAATATACCAATAAAACTCATGTTTAAAATGGTACCAATCTGTGGGAGTTTTTTTCTATAGAAAGAGTGTAAAATGACGATGATCAGACCAGCGATAATGGACCAGGTTCCTACTGTTAATCCTAACTTAAGAAACAGCCCATAATGAAAAACGTCCCATGGTCCTATTCCGAAATCCTTCACTTGCATGGTCATGGATATACCAAAACCAAGGATCATCACTCCTACTATAAAAAAAGTCCATCTAATGATATTTTCGCGCACTTGAGGGTGGTTAAAATTCAACCTAATCCCTCCTCTCTCTATTATACCAAACGTTATTATAGCATGAATGGCAAGTCTCTTGCATTTTCTTAATAATCCATCTAACCTTACATTTATAACTAGAATCTGTTAGAACTCAATGTTGGTTTCGTCGTATAAGTTCACTCCTATGAAGGAACCCGCTGCTCCAGTTATCCGATTTCGTCTGTTGTGAAGGTAGTGGAAATGACTCGATCTCCACCTCATTGACCGAATAAGGGCCGGTCGACACCGCCATACGTTGTAGCGTCCCTCATCGAACTTAACCTTTACCCAGCCCCTCGAGCTAACACCGACGGAAAGGGACTCGCTTTCATGAGAATCTTTCTCCATACCCTGTCTTGGAACATACCAGAATAATATTTTATAAAAATCACCAACTAATTCTAACATAACCATACCCAAAAAGGAGCTTAATGTATGAGCCAGCAACCACTCGCATTCCGCATGCGTCCCTCCAACTTAAATGAAATCATTGGACAATCTCACCTTGTGGACGAAGGAAAAACGATTCACCGAATGATAACAGCGAATCGCCTGGCTTCCATGATCCTATTCGGGCCTCCTGGGACGGGGAAGACATCCATGGCCACTGCACTAGCCAAAAGTCTGAAAATCCCGTTCAAAAACTTGAATGCAGTAACTGATAAAAAGAAAGATATGGAAATAGCCGTTGAGGAAGCTAAAATGCATGGGCAGCTCGTGCTTATTCTGGATGAAGTCCATCGGCTGGATAAAGCCAAACAGGACTTTCTGCTTCCACATCTTGAGAGTAATCGTTTAACTCTAATTGGCTGTACAACCAGTAACCCCTATCATTCCATTAATCCCGCGATCAGGAGCCGCTGTCATTTATTTGAACTTTATAAACTGACTCCCGGTGAAATTAAACAGGCAATTGACCGGGCATTACAGGACAAAGACCAGGGACTTGGGGACTTAAAACTGGAACTTACCTCCGAGGCTATCAATCATTTTGCCCATGCGGCGAACGGAGATCTAAGAGCGGCCCTTAACGGTCTGGAGCTTGCAGCTTTTTCCACTCCTGAGGAGGACAATCATATTCCTATTGATTTGGAAATTGCTGAGGAGTGTATGCAAAAGAAAAGCTTTTCTCATGATAAGGATGGAGATGCTCATTATGATGTACTCTCCGCTTTTCAGAAATCAATACGTGGCAGCGATGTAGACGCTTCCCTTCACTACCTTGGACGTTTAATAGAAGCAGGCGATCTCGATAGTATTGGACGGAGGCTGGTGGTCATTGCCTATGAGGACATCGGGCTCGCCAACCCCCAGGCAGGCCCAAGAGCTCTATCCGCCATACAGGCAGCGGAAAGAATTGGATTTCCTGAAGCCCGGATTCCTTTATCAGTTATCGTTACTGAACTTGCCTTGTCACCTAAGTCAAACAGTGCCTACAAGGCACTCGATGCAGCCCTATCAGACATTCGAAAAGGTAAAAGCGGAGAAGTTCCTGCTCATCTTAAAGACTCTCATTACAAAGGTGCTTCTCAACTAGGCAGAGGACTAGAATATCAATATCCGCACAATTTTGAAAATGGCTGGGTTGATCAGCAATATTTACCTGATACCATCAAGAACCGCTCCTATTACGAACCGAAAGCTACCGGAAAGTTCGAACAAGCTTTGCAGCAGGTATGGAAAAAAATTAAAAATCGCAAATCTACTTAAGTATATTTCCACTTTCTGTTGGCTACACTACAACTAAATCTGAAAAACTACTTTTCTAGGTGAGGACAAAGCAAAGATATTTAACAATAAAAGAGCTTCATCATACAAACCTGGAAAAACAAACAGGAGTGGAAAATATGCCTAAAGTAAGACAAGATGCATGGTCTCATGAAGATGATTTATTACTAGCAGAAACGGTTTTGCGACATATTCGTGAAGGAAGCACTCAATTAAAAGCTTTTGATGAAGTTGGGGATGCATTAAACCGCACATCCGCCGCTTGTGGCTTCAGGTGGAATGCGGAAGTTCGTCAAAAATACGAGCAGGCTGTAGAACTGGCCAAAAAGCAAAGAAAAGAGAAGAAACGTAACGAGGCTCACCAGAAGCCCGTTTACAAGAAAGTACCTGCACGGATGACTTATCAATCAGAAGCTGCAGAAGAGCCTGTTATAATAGAAGAAAGTAAGATTGTGAGCGAGCAGCCCGTAAGCCACTATCAACCAGATCCAGAACCAGAACTGCAACTCTCCCAGGTCATCCGATACTTGAAAAACCTTCAAAAAGAGACCTTAGGAAGTGATTCAGCTAAGAAACAAGTGTTCGAGCTTCAAGAACAAAATAAACAGCTAATGGATCAGAACACACAGTTAAATAGACAATTAGAAACAATGACGGAAGATTACCAAGCATTAATCCAAATTATGGATCGAGCACGAAAAATGGTAATGTTTGAAGAACAGGACTATGCTTATAAACCTCAGTTTCGCATGGAAAAAAACGGAAACCTCGAAAACGTTGCAAAATAAAAAAAGGAAGCCCTCTCTAGAAGGGCTTCCTTTTTTATTTTGTTTGCTTATGTAAGGTAAATTAAAAAGACCAATCCCAATTGTGCCGTTGTATCATGAGTTTTGAACCCGCTCCAGGCAGGTGGGTGCCCTGTTCCACACTTCCTGCGTCCTCCCATCAATGATGGTTAAGAGGCTTGCATTCCGTATGGAAACACCGGGCTCCCGTTTCAAAAATGTTCGGTCAAAACGTACATTCGAACAACGTACACATCAGGATTGATCCGTTTAATTTGTAAGACAATCATAGCATATATATATGTCCTTATCAACAATAATAAGCCAGATTTAAAAGTGGACTTTTCTTTTATTTTTCAGGTTTCAGTTGTAAGTGTAGTTCATCTAATTGCGCCTTGCTTACGCTTCCTGGTGCGTTGGTCATTGGATCTGCAGCTGAGGCTGTCTTCGGAAATAGAATGGTATCACGAAGATTTGTACGACCGGCAAGAAGCATAACAAATCGGTCAAAGCCAAGAGCAATACCCCCATGAGGCGGTGCGCCATATTCTAAAGCTTCAAGTAAGAAACCGAACTGCTCCTGAGCTTCTTCCTGACTGAAACCAAGAACTTCAAACATTTGATTCTGAACGTCTCTTTGGTGGATACGCAGAGAACCTCCGCCCAGTTCATATCCATTTAATACAATATCATAGGCTTCCGCATGAACGTTCTCTGGATTCTTGTGCAGCTGGTCCATATCCTCTTCCGTTGGCTTCGTAAATGGATGGTGTGCCGCAAAATAACGATTTTCCTCTTCATCGTACTCAAGCAGCGGCCAGTCTGTCACCCATAAGAAGTTAAAGCGATCTTCTTCAATTAAATCAAGACGGCGGGCTAACTTTTGTCTAAGTGCTCCTAAACTGTCATATACGACTGATGTTTTATCAGCTACAAATAGGAGAAGGTCGCCGTTTTTCGCTCCGGTTTTGTCTTTAATCAAAGCAGCCTCTTCTTCTGTAAAGAATTTAGCAATCGGGCCGTTAAATTCACCCTCTTTTACCTTGATCCATGCCAGTCCTTTTGCACCATAAACCTTGACATCGTCGGTCATTTTATCAATATCTTTACGGGAGAAATCATCCGCTTTCCCTTCCACGTTAATGGCACTGACCTGACCACCGGAGGAAACCGCTCCGCTGAATACTTTAAATCCAGAATTCTTAACCTCTTCGGATAGATTTACAAGTTCTAACCCAAATCGTGTATCAGGCTTATCTGATCCATACCGTTCCATAGCCTCATCATAGGACATTCTTGGAAACGGAGTATGAACGTCTATTCCTTTTACTTCTTTCATCACTTTCTTCATCATACGTTCAGTCATAGCCATAATCTCATCCTTAGACATAAAGGATGTTTCAATATCCACTTGAGTGAACTCAGGCTGACGATCCGCACGTAAATCCTCATCACGAAAACATCGAGCGATCTGGTAATATTTTTCGAAACCAGACATCATTAGCAGTTGCTTAAATAACTGTGGTGATTGAGGTAGTGCATAAAACTGCCCCTCATGTACACGGCTTGGCACGAGATAGTCCCTTGCTCCTTCCGGCGTACTTTTTGTAAGCATAGGGGTTTCCATTTCAAGGAATTCCTCTTCATTTAAGAAATTACGAATGGACTGGGTAGTTTGGTGTCGCAGCTTGAAGGTTTCCTGCATTTCCTTCCTTCTAAGATCCAAGTAACGGTATTTCAAACGAAGATCCTCTGACACTTCGGACTGCTCTTCAATCATAAAAGGAGGAGTTTTCGCTTTATTTAAAATCGTAACGGATTGTGCTGCGACCTCGATTTCTCCGGTACCAATATTCGGATTAATTGTCTGTTCATCCCTCGCTACTACTTCTCCTTTGATTTCTAATACATATTCACTGCGTACATTCTCAGCTGCATTCAAGGCTTCCTTAGAAGTTTCCGGATTAAATACCACCTGAACAATTCCGGATCTGTCTCGCAGATCAATAAAAATCAAACCTCCCAGGTCCCTGCGCCTTTGAACCCAGCCTTTTAAAGTTACTTCTTCACCTAAATGGTCTTTACGCAATGATCCGCTCTGCACTCGTTCCATTTCTATTCGCCTCCTAACAACTGGTTTTTCATATACGTTTCAATATCATCCAGCGGAATCTCTTTTTGTTCCCCGCTTACCATATCTTTCACATTGATCACATTTTCTTCAACTTCCCGATCGCCTAAAATAAGGACGTGTTTCGCTCCGAGACGGTCGGCGGTTTTGAACTGAGCTTTCATTTTTTTACCCAAATAGTCTTTATCTACCTGAATGCCTGCTTTTCTCAATTGATAAGCAACTCGGACCGAAACCTTCTCTGCTTCTTCTCCTAAAGCTACCAGATAGCAATCCAGCTCTTCATCGATCGGAAGTTCAACACCTTCTGCCTCCAGAGCCATTAATAATCGCTCTAGACTCATGGCAAACCCAATGCCGGAAGTAGCCGGGCCTCCAACTTCTTCTACCAGGCCTGTGTAGCGACCTCCGCCGCTCAGGGTTGTAATCGCTCCAAACCCTTCAGCGTCGCTCATAATTTCAAAAGCGGTGTGATTATAATAATCCAGCCCGCGGACCAAATTAGGATCGATTTCATACTCAATACCCATCACATCTAAATACTCTTTCACCTTATCAAAGTATTCTTTTGAATACGTATTTAAATAATCCAGGATAGATGGCGCCGTCGCCATAGCCGGATGATCTCTGTCCTTCTTGCAATCTAAAACCCGAAGCGGGTTTTGGTCGAGACGGACTTGGCAATCTGCACATAGTTCATCCCGATGCGGATCAAAATGCCGAATCAATGCGTTTCTGTGAGCTTCTCTGCTCTCAAGGTCTCCAAGACTGTTTAACACAAGACGTAAGGAACTTAATCCCATTTCGCGATATGAATCAAGAGCCAGCGCTAGAACTTCAGCATCTATCGCTGGATCATCGCTTCCAAGAGCTTCAATTCCGAACTGGACAAACTGTCTTTGTCTGCCTTGCTGAGGACGCTCATATCGAAACATAGGGCCAATATAGAAATATTTAGTTGGTTGATTAGGAGACCCATGAATTTTGTTTTGAACAAATGATCTGACTACAGAAGCCGTTCCTTCAGGACGAAGTGTAACACTCCTTCCACCGCGATCCTCAAATGTATACATTTCTTTCTGAACAATATCTGTACTATCTCCAACTCCACGTTGAAATAACTCTGTATGTTCAAAGATAGGAGTCCTAATTTCTTTATAGTGATAGCGGCGGCACAAGTCCACCAATTTTTTCTCTACATACTGCCATTTTTCAGAGGCGCCAGGAAGAATATCCTGTGTACCTCTTGGGGCATTTATACTCATTTATATTCCTCCTTTATACTTTCCACCATAAAATACCAAAAAATCCCCGTCCCTTTTCCTGCCAGTAGGAAAAGGGACGGGGATTTACCCGCGTTGCCACCCTGATTGAAGCATTCAGCTTCCACTCAAAGACAGTTAACGCCTGCGGTACGTCTGCACCTACTTTTATTTCGAGGCAGAACCTAAGAAATGTCTTTCATCCATCCATCATAAAGGAATGCTTCCAGCCTTTCTGGCATTCCATCTCTGGTTACGTGGGAATGGACTACTTTTTTCCTCAATGGTTTTAGTCGTATCATTATAGAATTGATTACTATCATATAGGCTTTTTCATTAGGATGTCAAGTTTATTCCTTAAAAAATTTATTACTATATTTCAACTTCTATTGCAGGTGCGCTGATCATACATGTCGAATAATACACGTGGCCAAAAAACAAGGAGGTGAAATTTATTTGAAGAAAACAATTTTTATGGTACTTATTTTTATTTTGGGAATCCTTAATTTAAGCCACCTCAAAGTTTATGCCGATCAGATGGTTGTTAAAGAGGATGTGGTTAATGTTAGAAGCGGCCCCGATACGAACCATGAACAAATTACCCAAGTTCATAAAAACGAAGTGTATGAATACATAGATGAACAAGGGGAGTGGGTCCAGATCCAGCTAAGTAATGACCGTCAGGGCTGGATAGCTGGCTGGCTTGTACAGAAAGAAGGTCAGGCTGCTAAGAAGGAGAATTCGTATCTATCATTGAATTACAATGGTACAAATATTAGAAGCGGTCCTTCTACAGAAGCCCCTATCCTTGGGCGTGGTCATAAGAAAGAGCAATTCAAAATCATCGGTAAAGAAGGTTCCTGGTATGAAATACGCTTTCAGAATCAAAAAGCATTTGTGGCAGACTGGATCGTAAAAACAGAGCAGAAGCAGACAGAAAATTATCATACAGCTTCCGAGTCCCAGGATGGTCTCTATGGTAAAACCATCATAATAGACGCCGGCCATGGCGGCCGCGACCCAGGAGCCATAGGTTTCACAGGAATCTTAGAGAAAGATCTTACGCTGCAGACAGCTAAAGCTTTGAAGCATCAGCTTCAAACCCAGGGAGCAAATGTTATATTAACCAGAAAGGAAGATAATTACGTAGCACTTGCTGTCCGCAATTATCATTCTCTGAACTCACAAGCAGATGCTTTCATCAGCCTCCATTTTAATAGTGCCCCTGTAAATGTTTCTGCAAATGGAATCAGCAGTTACTACTACCACTTTAAAGACAAACAGCTTGCTGCATCGATTCAGCAGGAAATGGTCCACGAGACTAGTTTGACAGACAGAGGGGTAAGACTGGGAAATTTTCATGTGTTAAGAGAAAACAATAAACCAGCTGTTCTCTTAGAACTGGGATTTATTTCTAACAAGTCTGAAGAAGGATTCGTGAACTCAACTTCTTATCACTCAACTGTTGGACAAGGAATAACTAGAGGATTGGTTCGATACTTCTCAGAATAATTCTTTATAATCCAATAACAATGAAGCCCCGGAAGTTAAAACTTCCGGGGCTTCCTCTTCCTATCTTTCTTTACTATCAAGTATCAATGTCACTGGACCAGAGTTGGTCAAAGCAACATTCATCATGGAACCAAATTCTCCAGTTTCTACCCCTACACCTTCATTTTCCACCATATGGTTAAATGCTTCATAGAGTTCTTTAGCCTGGTCAGGTTTAGCTGCCTGCATAAAATTGGGACGTCTTCCCTTTCGGCAATCTCCAAACAATGTAAATTGAGAGATAGACAAAAGCTTCCCACCCATGTCCACAAGGGAACGGTTCATTTTTTCATCTTCATCTTCGAAAATTCTCAGGTAAGGTATTTTTTTAGCTAAATACCTTGCATCTTCTTCTGTATCTTCATGAGTAACCCCAAGCAGAACGACTAATCCTTGTTGAATTGAACCCACATCTTCGTCATTGACTTCTACACTCGCTCTTGAGGCACGCTGTACCACTGCTTTCATTCTGTTGGCCCCCTTTAGTGTATTTTACTGCATAACACGGCGGACCGTATAAACCTCTTGAATCTGCTTAATACGTTCCACAATTCTTCGTAGATGACTCGTATTTTGGATCAAAATTGTAATATGAATGGTAGCCATTTTGTTTCTGTCCGATTTCCCAGAAACCGCTGTTATATTGGTCTTTGTTTCATTGACTGCCTGTAATACCTCATTCAGCAGTCCCCTGCGGTCGTATCCCCATATTTCGAGATCAACGTGGTACTGTTTGGAATCCGTTACAGAAGTTTCCCATTGAACTGGAAGGAGGCGGGTCTGCGCTTCTTCTGTTTTCACATTAGGACAATCCGTGCGATGGACAGAGACACCTCTCCCTTTTGTGATGTAACCTACGATATCATCACCAGGTACAGGATTACAGCACTTAGACAACCGAACCAGCAGGTTGTCTACTCCCTCAACACGTACGCCTGAGTCTTTCTTACCAGCTTTAGCGGGTGTTTTTATTTCTGTGGTACTCACATCTGCCAAGGTCTGTTCGAGGTCTTGCTGTTTCTGTTTTTGTTTTCTCCATTTTTCAGTAATTCTCGTAGCAATCTGGGCTGCTGTAATACCTTGATAACCCACAGCGGCAAACATATCCTCTTCGCTGCTAAAATTGAATTTCTCAGAAACGCGACTCAAATTATCGGGGGTAAGAACATCTTTAGGCTGAATGCCAAAGTTGCGAATTTCTTTCTCTACAAGCTCTTTTCCTTTGCCGATATTTTCGTCCTTTCTCTGTTTCTTGAAAAACTGCTTAATTTTGTTTTTTGCCTGAGAAGTCTGAGCCAGTTTAATCCAGTCTTTGGATGGTCCATAGGAATGTTTGGAAGTCATGATTTCTAAAATGTCTCCGGTATTAAGAACATAATCTAACGGTTCCATTTTCCCGTTTACTTTTGCCCCAATCGTTTGATTTCCCACTTCGGTGTGAATACGATAAGCAAAATCAATAGGGACGGACCCTGAGGGAAGTTCAATAACGTCCCCTTTCGGCGTAAACACATATACCATGTCTGAAAATAAATCGACTTTCAAAGACTCCATGAATTCCTCGGCATCATGAGTTTCACTTTGCCACTCCAAAATCTCTCTAAACCATGTTAGTTTTTCTTCAAACGATTGTTCCGCTGCACTTTGACGCCCTTCTTTATATGCCCAGTGCGCAGCGATTCCATATTCAGCAATTTCATGCATATCATGGGTGCGTATTTGAACTTCCAGAGGGTCGCCTTTTGGACCAATTACTGTCGTGTGCAGAGATTGATAAAGGTTAGGCTTTGGCATAGCAATATAATCCTTGAAACGTCCAGGCATCGGTTTCCAGCAAGTGTGAATGATCCCAAGAACGGCATAGCAGTCCTTTATGCTATTCACCGTAATTCGAACAGCAAGCAGGTCATAAATTTCATTAAATTGTTTATTTTGCAACACCATTTTTCTATAAATACTGTATAAGTGCTTAGGCCTTCCATTAAGATCCGCATCAATATTAACGTCCTTTAACTGACTGCGTATCTCATCAATAACTTCTTCGATGTAATGTTCACGTTCATTACGCTTTTGTTTCATTAAGTGGACAATCCGATAATATTGCTGTGGATTTAAATAGCGCAGAGCTGTATCTTCAAGCTCCCATTTAATCGTAGATATACCCAGACGATGAGCCAGTGGAGCGAAAATTTCCAAGGTCTCATTAGAAATTCTTCTTTGCTTTTCAGCAGGCAGGTGCTTTAAAGTCCTCATATTATGAAGGCGGTCAGCTAGCTTAATAAGAATAACACGGATATCTTTGGCCATAGCGACAAACATTTTCCGGTGATTCTCTGCTTGCTGAGCTTCTTTGGATTTGTACTTAATTTTCCCTAACTTTGTAACACCGTCGACAAGCATGGATACTTCCGTGTTGAAGGCTTTCTCTATTTCTTCAATACTCACTTCAGTATCTTCAACAACATCATGAAGAAACCCACCTGCTATCGTTTCCGGATCCATTTCCAGGTTCACGAGAATTCCAGCCACCTGAATAGGGTGGATAATATATGGCTCCCCGGATTTACGGAACTGGTCGCTATGTGCCTGCTCAGCAAACTGATAAGCACGGCGAATAAAGGCAAGGTCATCCTCATTCAAGTATGTGCTTGCTTGTTCTATTACTTCTTCAGCTGTTAGAACTGTATCTTTCGCCATTCAATCACCCTGGTTTCTGTAGACTTACTTTAATAAGATATTTGATTTATATTATCAAAAAAAGCAGGTGAAATGTAAAGAGATAGATGCTGTCCCCCTCACCTGTAAAACAAAGAGCGCCCTATGGAGGGCACTCTTTCTAAATTAATATTGCATTAATGTTAATACATCGTATCCATCAAGCTTACTGCGTCCATCTAGATACGTTAGCTCTATCAAGAATGCACAGCCGGCAACCACTCCGCCCAGCTGTTCTACAAGATTAATTGTAGCTTCAATCGTGCCCCCTGTAGCAAGGAGATCATCAACAATCATTACTCGCTGCCCTGGTTTAATAGCATCTTTATGAATCGTAAGTATGTCACTGCCGTATTCCAGACCATAATCCACCTTGATCGTTTCTCTTGGAAGTTTACCTTCTTTACGGACAGGAGCAAAACCGATTTCTAATGCATAGGAAACTGGGCAGCCGACAATAAATCCGCGTGCCTCAGGACCAACCACGATATCTATTTCTTTATCTTTTGCATAATCAACAATATCGTCAACTGCCGACTTAAATGCTGGACCGTTGTCCATCAAAGGAGTAATATCCTTGAATTGAATGCCTTCTTTGGGCCAATTTTCTACAATAGCGATATGTTCTTTATAATCCATTAACTACTTCCTCCTTGGAATGCTTGGAACTCTGGTTCAGATAATCATTGAACCAGCCTTTTAACTCTTTGTAAGTGGAATAATACAAGGTCTGTTCCATGTATAAACGCTCTTCACGTTCTTTATATAAGGTCGATTCTTTTAAATCTTTTTGAGAAGGTTTTGAATTTATCGTGATAATTCCATCTTTCATTCTAACAAATTCAAGTTCAAAAAACACCTTCGAAATAAATTCAACCATAGAATAGTCCCAGCCTTTTCTCTTAGCCAGCTGTGCACCTTCTTGTCTAAGATTAAATTCTTTACGCTTCAACAGCATACCATAAAACCATTTGAAATGATCACGAGTAGGCCATGTTTTTAAAAAGGTGCTTTCTTCCAAGCGGTAACAGGCAAAAATTTTACTTACAGATACCCGGCCGAGAAGTTCTTCCAATTGACTGATCCGATCAGGTAGATCCAAAAGCAATAACCCTTCAACCTTTCCGTCTGCAGTAAATTCTTCGGGTGTGTACACAGGAATATTGCGTGGTGCCTCTGTTTCTCCTTGAAAAGTGACAGCTGCATAGTTTTCATTATTAGGGACTACAAGTTTTTTCTCTATATGTTTGGAGCCCCGCAAGTCAAATAACTGCCACTCATTCACGCGTAGATCTTTTACCATAATTTGAAGATTTTTTCGCCCGTTCCATTCGTTGATTCCCAACTCCCCCACAACCTCCAGAGGATCCGAAGGAGTTAGATGAGGGTAAATATCACCCATACCAAAGGCAATCCCATCCACTCGTGACTGTTCTTTTTGAAATTGCAATTTTAAATGATTCTTCTTACTGCCGATCAATCTGAGTTCTTTAGGTGTATGCTTTAAGTGAAATAACGGTTTAGGGTTCCCCATCCCGAATGGCCTGAGCTGATCGATTTCTTCAATCTGCTTTATGGAGATGTCATCCAATTCAAGAGTGGCTTCGATGTCCAGAACTTGCTGGTAGTCATCCTCCGTTAACTTTTGCTCTGCCAGATCATTTAATGCTGATCTTAGTTCATCAATTTTCTCTGTTTCTAAAGTCATTCCTGCCGCCTGGGCGTGGCCTCCAAAATGAAGAAAGTGATCCCTTACTTCCATACAATTTGCAAAGAGATCAAAAGCGTCGATACTTCGAGCAGATCCTTTCGCTTCCCCTTTATCAAGATCAATCCCCAGCACAATTGCAGGTCTATCAAATTGGCGAACGAGTTTGGAAGCTACAATACCCAGAACTCCAGGATTCCAACCTTCTTTAGCAACAACAATGACATTTTCAAGGTCCTCAGACGTTGAAGAAAGCAGTTCTTCAGCTTCTTTAGCTATTTCAGCCACTATTTTCTGGCGTTCCTGGTTAATCTGATTAATAAATCCAGCAATCTGCTGAGCTTCCTCCGTGTCTTTAGATAGAAGCAATTCTACTGCTGGCGTAGCATCTTGTAACCGTCCAACGGCATTCATACGAGGACCGATGGTAAATCCAATCGTTTCTTCATTCATTTCGCCCTCGATACCGCATACTTCACGCAAAGCCAGCACACCCGGCCGCTTTGATTGGGAAATAGCTGAAAGTCCCATCGAAGCCAGTATCCGGTTCTCTCCCTGAAGCGGAACAAGGTCGGCAATCGTCCCAATCACGACCAGATCCAGATAATCCTTAGGAAATTTGCCTAGCAAGGCTTCCGCAAATTTAAAAGCAACCCCTACTCCAGCCAATTCCTGGAATGGATAGCGGCTGGACGTCTTTGGGTGAATGATGCTGAAGGCGTCTGGTAATACTTCCTGGACTTCATGGTGATCGGTTATAATCAGATCCATTCCTAGTTGTTTGGCTACTTCCGCTTCGTGGATAGCTGCAATCCCCGTATCTACAGTAATGATCACGGAATAGCCAGAATCCTTTGCGAACAAGAAGGCTTCTTCGTTAGGCCCATAACCCTCTGTAAACCGATTCGGTATATAGAAATCACAATGTGCGCCAGCTTCTCTTAATGCCTCAATCATTAAAGTGGTTGAGCTTACACCGTCCGCATCGTAGTCCCCGAAGACAAGAATGGACTCTTGGCGGTCAATCGCTGCTTTAACTCGCTCTACTGATTTTTCCATCCCTTCCATAAGAAATGGGTCATGTAAATAGTCGATAGAGGGATTCAAAAACTGCTTAACAGCTTCCGGCTCAACAATGCCCCGCTTCTCAAGCATTTGCTGTGTTAACGGGGTCAGTCCTTTCTGAACCTCAAATCCTTCAACATTATCATTATATGTAAACTGCCATTTCATCTTACTTTGTATCATAAGTTCACCCCTGACCCATCTATTATACAAGAGGGGGCCAGGGGTGGCAAACGCCTTTTACGTGACATTTCTATTCTCGTTATCTTCATTAGAATCAACCGACTCTTCATGTGTTTTGCCATAGCCAGAGGAAGATTCAGACTCGGTAGTTTGATTGGCTTTTTGCTTCAACGAACGATTTTCCCTCTTTAATTTAAAGTAACGAACTGCTCCAACAGATGCCGTCGCAAGACCGCCTAGTAGAACAGATATTAAAATAACCAGGATCAACGGCGCTTCCCCTGTTCCAAACATATAGTTAACTTGCACAGGTTCTACATTGATCACAGCAAAAATAGCAATAATTAAAGCAAATATAAGTGCAAAAATAATGTAAGATTGCCCTTTCACTTTTATCCCTCCCTTTATAATCCGTTTTCGAATACAAGTGAAGGACTCGAATTTACCCGTTAAGCCCTTTCCTCATACATCCACAAACATTGATACAGCTTAAAATAACAATTAATACTTTTCATTTAACTATACCCAAATTCGTTTATTTTCAATCAAAAAGGCAGCCTCATTCATGAATGAGGCTGCCTCGTATCTTTACACTTGAGGTCCATCGTTTTTCTTCTTCTTAACAAATTGAATCGGATTATCTTTAATGTTCTTCCCACGCCAGATCAACCATAGCTGAGAAGCAATGAATAAGGAAGAATACGTTCCTGCAAGGAGTCCTACAACAAGCGCAAAAGCAAAGTTTGTAATCGACGAGGCTCCAAATAACAGAAGCATAATTGCCGCGAATATTACAGTAATAACTGTATTAATACTTCTGGCTAATGTCTGCATCAAGCTGTCGTTCACAACTTTAGCGAGTTCTTTAAAGGACTTGACCTTCTTCTTAAGCTTCAAGTTTTCACGAATCCGGTCAAATGTAACAATGGTATCGTTAACTGAATAACCTACAATCGTTAAGATCGCAGCTATAATTGTAATATCAAACTCAAGCCTCGTAAGACTAAACAGCGCAATGATAAAGAAAGCATCGTGAAGCAGGGCGATGATAGCGGTCATTGCAAAGAAAAACTCAAATCGGATGGTTACATAAATAATAATCCCGATAGAAGCATACAAAACAGCCAATGCCGCATTCTTAGCTAACTCCTGACCAACTACAGGGGAAACCGTGCTTACGTTTGGTGTATTGCCAAATTCGTCTTCATAGTAACTCTGAATCTCTCCAATTTTATCTTTACTTAGCTCGCTGTCAAAACGAGCAACAGCTATCTCGTCATTGTCTCCGGAGATTACTACTTTCTTAGGTGCCACATTAAATTCTTCTTCCATGGTCTCCTCAACTTGTGAGGCATTGATGCTGCCATCGGATAAAATGGAGACCCTTGAACCACTTGTAAAATCGATACCTAAGTTCAGACGGAAAACGGCAAGTGCTAGAATACCGGCTGTTATTAAGACAATAGAGATTGTAAAAAATCTTTTTCTTAAGCCAACAAAGTCAAACTTACGGTTCATAACCGTTGCTTCAACTTCCTCGCCATCTTCAAGAGAGTGGATATCTTCCGGCTTCACTCCAAACCACTTCGGACGTTTATTTAAGAAGCGGCTCTTCACCCATAACCCCATAAGAAGACGCGTACCATATACAGCAGTAACAAAACTGACTAAAATACTTACGATGAGCATCGTAGCAAAGCCTTTTACAGAACTAGTACCAAAAATGAAGAGAACAGTAGCTGCGATTAGCGTGGTAATGTTCGCATCAAGAATTGTAGCGAGTGAGCGTTTATTACCAGCTTTGAATGCTGACATCACTGATTTGCCGGCTTTTAACTCCTCTTTAATTCTCTCGTAGGTGATAATGTTGGCATCAACTGCCATACCTACCCCTAGAATCAGTGCGGCTATTCCAGGTAGCGTCAGCACCCCGTTCATGGCTTCAAATACCACTAAAATTAGATAAACATATGCGGTCAAAGTTACAACGGCTATAACCCCAGGGAAGCGGTAATAGGCCATCATGAATAAGAATATAGTGGCTATTCCGATTGCACCGGCAAAGATCGTTTTATTCATTGCCTGCTCACCGAATTGAGCTCCTACTGATGTAGAATAGGTCTCTTCCAGATTTACTGGGAGTGAACCTGCGTTTAGGAGATCTGCCAACTCTTTCGCGGACTCTACTGTAAAGTCCCCGGTAATCTGCACGGTGGAACTTCTGACGGGTCCATCTGGAAATCTTGGTGCTGAAAGATAAGCAGGATCTTCCTTGCCAAACTCTTCAGCATAGGACGTCTCTTCATCATAATCCAGCCATATGACCAGGACATCTTCTGGATAAGGTGTGCTTGGGTCATCAGGTGTATTAACTACCTGTTCAGAAACCTCATAAAACTTACCAGGATCTTTTACGCCAAGAGAAACGGCGGGACTATTATTCTGGTCATAAGTTTGCTGTGCACTACCCTCAACCAGGTCTGATCCATCTAAATATTCTTCTCCATTCGCTCCCCGGAAAGAAAGTTCTGCGGTGGTAGCTAATAAATCCCGGGCCTCCTGTTGATCCTGAATACCGGCAAGCTGAACACGGATCCGTCCACCGTCCTCAATCGATATATTCGTTTCACTGATTCCGAGTGTATTAACTCGTCTATTCAAAGACTCAACCGTCGCTTCCAGAACATTTTCATTAACTTCCTGGTCTTCGTTCAAAGGCTCGACATCATACAAAATTTCAAATCCACCCTGAAGGTCGAGTCCTAAGTTTATATTTTTAGTAACACCTGTTACAGTCGTCCCTATTGTAGCTGCTAATAGAAGCACCACTAGAAAAAAGGCGACGATACGCCCCCGTTTCACCATAATGTCCATTTCCTCCTTTTATATCTTCCGCGCCTGTTCATTATTGAAAAGCTTATGTACTCGCAGTAAGTACGTGTCTCACTCCTAAGTATTAGGGTTTCCTTTGTTCATCCATCCGTACCAATTTTACTACTATTTTTATATTTGACAACATGCAAAGTCGTTTCTATAGACCGCCAGAGAATACTATCCTTCCTGTTTTGCACGCTATATCTACACCCGACCCTCTAACCAGACTCTTTATAGAGCCTGTCTGCCCGTTCACCATTTATGTATCAATAGAGTGATCAGGTATTTTTGAACAACTTCGCACAATTTCCTGTCTATTACTATTACATCTAACTATGATAATTGATTTCCGCTAATTTCGCTGGCCCTCCCGCCTTCTCTTCTCGATAATTCTAAACCTTTGTCATGCCTTGTCCAAGGCTAAGCATATACTTCATTGTAGCTGAATTTTAATTCTTTGAGAAGGCGGATTGTTTTTATGTCTAAACAAACCTTTTTACATGGTGCCCTCATACTGGTAGCTGCTGGCCTGGTTACACGTCTGCTTGGATTTATTAATCGGATTGTTGTTGCTCGAGTGATGGGAGCCGAGGGGGTAGGGCTCTATATGATGGCCTTGCCCACTTTGATCCTTGCAATTACCATTACCCAGTTCGGTCTTCCGGTTGCCATATCAAAACGAGTGTCCGAAGCTGAAGCCACTGGCAATGAAAAGAAAATTAAAAGTATTTTGATTGTATCTTTGTCGATCACCGGGTCATTAAGTATTATCTTTACAGCCGGCTTATTTATACTTGCACCGGTTATCGCTTCCTATTTTCTAACTGACCCGCGCGCTCTCTTTCCGTTACTCGTCGTCACGCCTATTATCCCAATTATCGCTGTAGCCTCGGTTATTCGAGGTTATTTTCAGGGAAGGCAGAATATGAAGCCCCAGGCTCTGTCTCAGGTTATCGAGCAGATAGTTCGTATTGGTGGAGTGCTTGTTTTAACTAAACTCCTTTATCCTTACGGTGTAGAATATGCCGCAGCAGGAGCTATGGCGGCCGTGGTTCTCGGTGAATTTGTTTCACTGATTTATATGTTAAGACAGTTTAACCTTCAGAAATCATTTAAACTGCGTAATACCTGGAAAAAACATGTGGGACAAGGTAAAAAAACGTTTCAAGAATTAATGGCTATCGCCCTTCCCACCACAGGCAGCCGTTTTATTGGCTCCATAACCTATTTCTTTGAACCCATCCTTGTTGCCCAAAGCCTTGCCATAGCTGGGTTCGCAGCTGTAGAATCAACTAAGCTTTACGGGGAGCTTACTGGATATGTTCTTCCTTTACTTTTCTTACCTACTTTTTTAACTCATGCGCTTTCCACAGCCCTGGTACCTTCTATTAGTGAAGCAGCAGCAGTAGGAAAAAAAGAAACCATCCAGTACCGAATTATGCAGTCCATCCGTCTCTCCTTAGCTTCTGGAGGCGTAATTACAGTGGTTTTTATGATTTTCCCCGCTGTTATACTTATGACGGTTTACGGCACTAGTCAGGCTGCTTTTATGCTGCAGTTTATGGCGCCATTCTTTTTGCTGCATTATATTCAGACTCCGCTACAGGCCACATTACAAGCTTTAGACCTAGCCCAGCCTGCCATGTGGAACACTTTAATCGGATCAATTATTAAATTCATTATATTAGTAAGTTTAAGCTCCCGGCCCGAGTTCGGCATTCATGGTGTAGCCATAGCTATGGTGGTGGGTGTTGTCGTTGTTACTCTGCTACACCTTGGAGTACTCATTAAATACAAAGTCATGACTCTTCCGCTTGGAATGTTTACCCGTTTCGCCCTGGTGGTTGGTATTACCGGTTATATTGGCTTTACCATGAAGCAGCATCTGCTTCATGAAAGCAAGCCGCTCGCTCAATTATTATGGATGGGAATAACACTTACGCTTATTTATCTGATCCTCCTGTTTTGGTTTAAGCTTTTAAGCAAAGAGGAGTGGAAATTAATCCCCTGGAAAAAGATCCTGCATAAAAAATAACCGCTCTTTGAACAAGCGGTTATTTTATTTGTATTGATTTTTTTCGTCAATTGAAACTTCACCTTCTTCATTAATTGTACATAAAGAAATTTGATCTACAGACTCATACCCCTGCTTTTTAAGTTCATTTAGCAGCCAGTTCTTGTTTTTACGTATATTCTTAAGACCGCTATATTGGATTTGGCCGTCTGCGATCAAGACAACTGCATAAGATGAATGACCAGATTCATCTTTTTCGAAAACCGATAGCTTCCCTGAAGGTTCAAGAATGGCATAAGCTACATCGTTTACTTGTTGAATCCCATGCTCACGTAATTGTATAAGTAAATCATTAAAGTTATAACGCTGCCGTTTCATCTCATATTCGTCTACCATCCCATGTTTAATAATAACAGAAGGTTTTCCATCAAACCACGTTCTAAACCTTTGATTCTTCAACGAAACCCACGCGCTGCCCAGTTGTATAGCTAATAGCACAGCCATAGGAACTATTGCTTTCCAGATCGAAGAATCGGGTTGTTCAATGATAAAGACTCCGATTTCTGCGAGCATAATAAAAACAACTAAGTCCATAACACTTAACTCACCGATTTCTCTCTTACCCATAAAACGAAAAACAATCAGAATAATTAAATAAGTGAGAAGAGTTCTTACTATAAGAGAGGCATACACCATGAAAATCCACGACCTTTCAACAGGCTTACTCTCTTATAAGATGACCCATTCTCGTGTTTTTATGAAGAGAATGGCAGCAAATATCGGAAATATACATAAATGGACGCGATGACTAAAGATAAAATTAAGACCGGGATACCATATATAGAAAATTTAATGAACGATATAGGCTGGCGGTGACTGGCAGCTATGCCCGCTACGACAACATTCGCAGATGCGCCAACCAGAGTTCCGTTTCCTCCAAGACATGCACCTAGCGCAAGCGACCACCAAATAGGATCTACATTCATCATTCCATAACCTTGCAGCTCCTGAACAACTGGAATCATAGCTGCAACAAATGGGATATTATCTACTACACCCGATAGCAGCCCTGCACTCCATAACATGACCATCGAAGTAATAGGCAGGTCTCCGCCAGAGACCCAAACCATCCCACGAGCCAGTTCATCAATTACCCCTACCGTTTCTAAACCACCTACCAGCATAAACAGCCCCATGAAGAAAAATAAGGTGACCCACTCCACCTCTTGAAACACATGTTCAACATCAAGCTCTTTGTCTGTTAAAAACAGCAATAGTAAAGCTCCGCTTACCGCAATGGTGGTAATATCCATATGTACAAATGGATGCATCATAAAACCGGTAATTGTTAAAAAAAGCACAGAAATGGACTGAAAAAGTAACCGGGAGACTTTAAGATGCTCCCGCGCATCCATTTCCATAAGGGCAGCAGCCAGTTCACGATTGTAAACTAATTGCTTACGGAACAAAAGCAGCAATATGGTTAACATAGATACAAATATCACGATCACGACCGGGCCTAAATGATAAAGAAAAGATAAGAAACTAAAGTGCTCTACAGCCTGTCCAATCATAATATTAGGAGGGTCTCCGATCAGAGTGGCGGTGCCGCCAATATTAGAACTGAATATGGTAATTAGTAAGTAAGGAAAAGCTGGAAGCTGTAAACGTTCAATTAATGTAAGTAATACAGGAACAAAAAGAAGGACTGTTGTCACGTTATCTAAAAAAGCAGAACCCACAGCAGTAAATGTTGCTGATACAGCAAGTAAAGGTACAGGACGTCCTTTAACGAGCTGAGCTAAACGAACCGCCATGTAAGTGAAAACTCCCGTTTTCTTCGTTATGGAAACCAGCACCATCATTGAAAAGAGTAAAGCTACCGTTTCCCAATCAATAAACCCAAATGCATCTTCCCACTCGTACACTTTGGTTACTAATAAAAGCACACCGCCAGTTAAAGCTACAAGCGCCCTATTCCACTTCTCCGTCATAATTAATACATAACTAGCTACGAATATGAGTAATGCAAGTAAAGTTGCCATACACCTTCCCCTTTATAAGGACTTTACTTTATACGTATTCAAGGAAGAGGGAAAATATCTACTTCTATCTAAGGCTTAAACATGCATATAGTGATAATGACAAGCTTAAGAAGGGAGATTTATATTATGAAAAAATTTACGCAGGGCGTCCTTGGATATGGAATTGGCTCTATCCTTCTGCTGATGATTATTTCCGCTGCTGTACTGGCTCTATTACTTCGTTTTACATCTATGGAATATCAAACCCTCAATCAAGCGGCGCTGATCACCGGTTTGAGTATTCTAGCATTTGGTGGAATGATGGCTGCTTATAAAGGTGAACAGAAAGGGTGGCTGTCCGGGGCGATGACGGGACTTATTTTCGTAGCTGCAATGGCTTTATTTCAGATCATTTTTGAAAACCAATGGGTATCTCTGCCGCAACTAAGTTATTTCGGGGGATTAGTTCTAGCTGCCTGGCTCGGAGGGGTAATCGGGGTCAATTTGCCAAGGCGAACGGCAAAAAGATAATTGGACATGAAAAATCCCGCTGCCTAGACAGCGGGATTGTATCATTAGTCCTGATTTAGTTTCTCACGAACAGATGAACGATCGAATTTCATTTGCGTTCCATCTTGTACCGTAATAACTAGAGATCCTTCATCTATAGCATGTACCGTACCATGGAGACCTCCGATTGTGATGATTCTATCGCCTTTTTGCAAGTCCGCCTGCATTTGTTGTACTTTTTTCTGTTTCTTTTGCTGCGGACGAATTAATAGGAAATAGAAAATGACAAACATTAGAATAATTGGTAATAAACCGACTAATGTATCCATTTAATTTCCCCCCTTCTAAAAGTTCTTCGCATTTGGTTTATTGAAACCATATTGTTCAAAGAATTCTTCTCTAAAGTCTCCGAGTCGATCTTCTTTAATGGCTTCACGCACTTGCCTCATTAATTTTAACAGAAAATAAAGGTTATGATAAGTAGTTAATCTAAAGCCAAACGTTTCACTCGATTTAACGAGGTGTCTGATGTAAGCCCGGCTGTAATTGCGGCATGTATGACAGTCACAATTTTCATCAATGGGGCGAAAATCACGGGCAAATTTTGCATTGCGGACAACCAGACGTCCATTAGAAGTCATACATGTACCGTTACGGGCAATCCGGGTAGGTAGAACACAATCAAACATATCTATGCCCCGCATGCTTCCATCAATTAGAGAATCGGGTGAACCTACTCCCATTAAATAGCGTGGTTTCTCATCAGGCAGGAGAGGCGCAGTAAAATCAAGCACCCGGTTCATAACATCCTTTGGCTCACCAACGGAAAGTCCTCCAATGGCATAGCCCGGGAAATCCAATGAAGTAAGATCCCTAGCGCTTTGCCGGCGTAAATCTTCATATTCTCCACCCTGAATAATCCCAAAAAGTCCCTGATCATGAGGTCTCTGGTGTCCTTCAAGACATCGATCCGCCCATCGGCTTGTCCGCTCAACTGACTTTTTCATATAGTCATGCTCAGCCGGGTAAGGAGGACACTCATCAAAGGCCATCATAATATCTGCACCTAGTGAATTTTGGATGTGCATGGCTTTTTCAGGTGAGAGAAATAATTTCTCTCCGCTGATATGGTTACGGAAGTGAACACCTTCTTCTTCAATCTGTCTCAAGTCACTTAAGCTAAAGACTTGAAATCCTCCTGAATCTGTTAAGATGGAGCCATTCCAGTTCATAAAAGAATGAAGACCGCCTGCTTCTTCAATAATATCTTCACCAGGGCGCAGCCAAAGATGATAAGTATTAGAGAGGATGATCGGCGCTCCCATTTGCTCAAGTTCTTCGGGACTCATCGTTTTTACAGTGGCAAGCGTACCCACCGGCATAAACATCGGAGTCTCAAATGAACCGTGAGGTGTATGAACTTTGCCGAGACGTGCCCCCGTTTGTTTACATGTTTTAATTAATTCGTATGTGATTGCCATTATTTATATCCTTTCTCCAATTCAAGCATAATCTAACTAGATAATCAGCATCGCATCTCCAAAGCTGAAGAACCGATATTTATTCTTCACAGCTCTAGCATAGGCTTCCAGGACAAAATCACGACCGGCAAAAGCGCTGACAAGCATAATCAGCGTAGATTTAGGCAAATGAAAATTGGTAATCAGCCCATCAATGGCTTTCAGCTTTTTAGGCGGGTAGATAAAGATATCTGTCCATCCGCTTGCTTCCTGGAAGGTCCCGTAATCACGGATAATCGTTTCCAATGTCCTCGTAGAAGTTGTACCTACAGAAATAATACGCCCCCCCTGTTTCTTCACCTGATTTAATTGGTCAGCCGTTTCTTGAGAAACCTGATAGAATTCCGCATGCATATCGTGGTCTTCCACATTGTCGACACTAACAGGACGAAAGGTACCAAGCCCGACATGGAGGGTGAGGTAAGCTATATTTACACCGGAAGCTTGAAGATTTTCAAGAAGTTCGTTTGTAAAGTGCAGCCCGGCAGTCGGTGCGGCAGCGGACCCCTCTTCCTTCGCATATACAGTCTGGTAACGTTCCCTGTCCGGCAGCTGTTCCTTAATATAAGGAGGGAGCGGCATCTCACCGAGGGACTCCAGCACTTCCAGAAAAATTCCTTCATAAGAAAATCTGACTTTTCTTCCTCCATGATCTTGAAGTTCCGTGACTTCAGCTGTAAGTTTTCCATCTCCAAACACGAGGCGTGTGCCCAGTTTCACTTTTTTAGCTGGTTTAACGAGTACTTCCCATTCGTCTCCCGCCTCTTGATGCAGAAGTAGGACCTCTACTTTTCCACCCGTATCTTCTTTAACACCAAAAAGCCTGGCAGGAAGCACACGTGTATCATTCAAAACAAGACAGTCCCCTGGCTTTAAGAATCGTTCAATATCTGAAAAATGGTGATGTTCTATTGTTTCAGCGCCCCGGTCACAAACCATGAGACGTGAAGAAGAACGATCTTGAAGCGGCACCTGAGCAATAAGCTCTTCAGGCAGTTCAAAATCATACTGCTTAATATCCATTTAAATCCCCTATTCTTCCTTATCGTATTTTACCAATAATATAAAATATAAGTGAAAGAACAATGCTGGCTACAATGGATGTCATAATGGGAAAGTAAAAGGTAGTATTTCCTTTTTTGAAACTAAGATCACCCGGAAGTTTGCCAACAAAACTCCATAGAAGTCCAATCACTATAAACACAATCCCTATAACAATAAATATTTTTCCGAACCCAGTCAAGTTCCGGGCACCTCCCTATGGAAGTGAGCGTATGCTTTAGGTGTTACGACACGTCCACGCGGAGTTCTTTGTATAAATCCAATTTGAAGAAGAAACGGCTCGTACACATCTTCAATCGTTTGAGACTCTTCTCCAATCGTAGCCGAAATAGTATCAAGACCCACAGGTCCTCCTCTAAAACCGTCCATAATGCCTTTTAGAAGCTTGTGGTCTATATAATCAAGACCTTCGGCGTCTACTTGCAGCATCTCCAAAGCTTCTTGAGTAGTATCAAGAGATATGATGGATTCACCTTTTACCTGCGCTATATCCCGCACCCGCTTAAATAATCGGTTGGCAATACGCGGAGTGCCTCTCGAGCGCCGGGCAATCTCCACGGCAGCATTAAAATCAATTTCTACATGAAAAATATCCGCTGTCCGCTCTACTATCGAACAAAGAGCTTCTGTTTCGTAATATTCTAACCTGCTGTGGACTCCGAACCGGTCGCGCAGCGGCGCGGATAATAAACCGGCTCGCGTAGTGGCTCCTACCAGCGTAAAAGGAGGCAGATCAAGACGCATCGATCTCGCACTAGGTCCGCTGCCTACAACAATGTCCAAGCAAAAGTCTTCCATAGCCGGGTACAGGACTTCTTCTACTGATCTTGGTAATCGATGAATTTCATCGATAAAAAGAACATCTCCGGGCTCAAGTGAAGATAAAATAGCTGCCAGATCTCCTGCCCTCTCGATAGCAGGTCCAGCCGTTGTCCTGAACTGTACGCCCATTTCATTAGCAATAATAGAAGCAAGCGTCGTTTTCCCAAGCCCCGGAGGGCCATAAAGAAGCGCATGATCCAGAGGTTCCTCTCTCATCTTTGCTGCTTGAATAAATATACGCAGATTTTGTTTGGTTCGCTCCTGACCAATATACTGTTTGAGCGTTTCCGGCCTCAAACTAAGTTCAATGTCCTGGTCTGTCTGCTGCAACTCGCCGGAAATCATTCGATCTTCCACATTAGTTCCCCCTTCCAGTTATGACTTCATCAATACCTGTAATCCTTGTCTTACATAATCGTCCACACTTCCTTCATTGGTTTTTTGAAGTTCTGTGCGTGCCAATTTGATTTCTCTGTCTGTATATCCTAAAGCTTTTAATGCTTCAAGAGCCTCTTCTATGCGCTCTCTCTTTTCTTTTGAAGTCAGTTCCTCTTGGTAGAAAATAGTATCTTCATTCTGTTCATCGGGCAGCCATACAATCAATTTACCCTTTAAGTCCAAAATCATTTGCCTGGCTGTCTTTTTTCCAACACCAGGAAATTTAGTTAAGTACTTATCGTCTTCCTGTTCAATAGCTGAGACAAATTCGGGTACGCTCACCGTCCCAAGTATAGCTAAAGCGCCCTTTGGTCCAATACCGGAAACATTTAAAAGCTGGGCGAAAAGCTGTTTATCTTCTTTTTTCCTGAACCCAAATAATGTTTGTTGGTCTTCACGTATATAGTGATATGTATGAACTTTTATCTCCCGGTTCAAATATTCTTGAAAGTTGAAAGGATTAGCACATAGAATTTCATAACCGATGCCGCTAGTTTCAATTATTATGGACGCATCTTCAATTAAGCTTAACTGTCCTTTTACATAAGTAATCATAGTTGGAAGTCCTCTCTTACCTGTATTGCTTAGCATTTCTATTGTAACACACAAGCACATGTTCGCCCATGACAGAACTTGAAGAAGGATGTAGATTATTGCACTGAGCAGCCACCTTTAATTAACATCCTTTACAAATATCCTGTTTTCCAGCTCTTAATTAAAAGGCTCTGTTAATGTTTATTATTGATTTTTCATAAGAGGCTTTTTACACAATAAGGCCGTTTTCTGTAAGGCTCAGTTTCTAAATATCTCGGGTCCTTCTCCGAAAAGTAGATGAGGGCGGCTACAGAAACAACTCGCTTTCCTGCGGCCCTACACGAAGTAGGGTCGATCGACGTTGCGTCGTGCAGGGTCGGAAAGCGAAATCGTCCCCCGGCAGGACCTAATTTTCACAAAAGTCTCGAAACTGAGTCTTAAGCAATCGGGAGCTTTGCCTTTAAATCAATACGGAAGTTTAACAGAGCCAATTAAAATAAAACAGCCGCCTATGACTATTCATAGCGGCTGTTCTTCTCCGGCATACTGTTTAACCACTTGCTCAAAATGAAAGACATCCTTGATTTTGATGCCCTCTTTCAATTCTGACTTCCTCTTAGACTCTAACGGTTCAATAGGTATAGGTTTAAAGGATTCTATGACCTTCCCTTCGGAAGGAGTACCATCAAATACCGCTAGTTCTCCATCTTCCGTAAGGCCGAAGTACCCCTGCTGCTTAGTCAGTGGAGAAATATCTTCCACGTGCCTTTTGAAGACGATTTGATCCAATTCCTGGGACTCTATGGACCAGCCTTCATAAGCTGACCAGAAGTCCACCATTGACCATATTGTTTCTTCCTTATTAGTGGTCTCAGTTACACCATCCAAATAGTGCTGCTTCAATACCACCTTTATTGTTAAAGGTTCCGGATTTACTAGAGTTTCTACAGCCTTCTCTTCGGTTTTATTGACCACGGTTCTTTGATAAGGCATGTCGTCTGCTCTGAGTGAGACTTCATCTTCCGCACCAAACCACTGCCATCCTGCTAAAATTAAACTGGCTGGTATGATCCATAACCATCGATTCATCGCAGGTTCCCCCTAACTAAAAATAACTTCTGATCCTAGTATGCCCAGGAACAGAAGTTATTATGATAGAAAGACAGCGATTAAGATAATTTCTCTAACAGGGCTTCATCAGCGTCTAAGTTATGATAGACCTCTTGAACGTCATCATTATCCTCAAGCATATCAATTAATTTCAACATCTTTTCAACGCCCTCTTCTTCAAGAGGGGTGTATGTCTCTGGAATCATCGTAACTTCACTAGTCACAAATGAATAACCACTTTTTTCAAGAGTAGCCTTAACATCAGAAAAGGATTCAGGTTCTGCATAAATTTCGAATTGATCCTCTGTTGTTTCCATTTCATCCGCTCCGGCTTCAATTACCTCAAGCATTATCTCTTCTTCGTCAGCCTCTGTTTCCCCGCGATCAATTACTAAGTAGCCTTTGCGGTCAAACATAAAGGAGACACAACCATTTTCACCAAGGTTTCCATCATTTTTATTAAAGGCATGTCGTACGTCTGCTGCGGTACGATTTTTATTATCTGTCAGCACTTTAACCATAACAGCTACCCCGCCAGGTCCATAGCCTTCATAGGTGTACTCTTCATAGTTTACCCCTTCAAGATCACCAGTGGCTTTTTTAATGGCACGATCAATATTTTCATTAGGCATATTATTTGATTTAGCTTTATCTACAGCTAAGCGAAGATTGGGATTCATGTCTGGATCCCCGCCGCCTTGCCTGGCAGCCATGAATATCTCTCTTGCCAGCTTCATAAAAAGCTTTCCCCGTTTAGCATCTTGTGCGCCTTTACGGCGTTTTATATTACTCCATTTTGAATGACCAGCCATGGACATTCTCCTCTCCAAAGCAAATCTTTTCCTACATCAATATACCACAATTTCCCGGTATGAATAAAGCGACTTACTTACCGGTCTGGTTTTGCTGAAAAAAATCTCTAATCTGATTTCTCAGTTGAGCAGGAGCCTGGGAAGCTTTTAACCTGGCGTTCAAATCCTTCATATGATCCCAATTGTTATTGTTAGTGTAGATAATGACTGGTTTATCTGTCATTTCTTTGACTTTTGCCTCAATTTTATTAGGAATGGACTGATCCCTGCGGTCGTATGGGTTAACCATAACCGCAATGTACACTTTCTTATCATCGGTAAAAGCCTGAGTCATAGTGACTTCTTCTAATTCATTCACTTTTTGCATGATAGCCATGGATTCTTCATTGTTAAATGCATTATCATGTCCTCTGTTGGTCTCCTTAAATTTGGAATTTCGGAATTCCTCTTCTGCTGTACGTTTGAACCAGCTGTTTTCCCCAGTTGGAATCTGTCCTCTTCGTTTAATCCCAGGATCTCCTCCATAGGTCAGCGGTTCATAGTAAGTTTCGTCCTGAGTACTTTCTTCAGGCTGTTCATTACATCCAGCCATTAGTAAAACAGTAAGCATTAGAACCATGAAGTATTTCCACATAAAAAAACATTCTCCTTTTACCATTACTATGGTTCAAGGAGAATGTTTTAAACAGTTAATTTTACCCAACTCATGATTGCGGCGGTGAAGGTGGAAGATTACGCTTATGAGCCGATTTCCTGTGCATCGCCTCTATAATCTTTCTATCTTCCTCAGGAATTTCTTCCCCACGTAAAAAGGCATCAATCTTATTATAACTTGTGCCCATTTCGTTTTCGTCCGTCTGACCTTCCCAAAGCCCTGCGCTTGGTTGTTTATTAATAATTTCATCAGGAACACCCAAGTGAGCAGCCATCTCACGTACCTCACCTTTAGGGAGGTGAACTAATGGTACGAGGTCAACTCCTCCATCCCCGAATTTAGTGAAATATCCAGTGTACCATTCGGCGGCGTTATCTGTACCAACCACTAAATATTTATGATTGGAAGCGATGGTATATAAGGTACTCATACGCAGCCTGGCACGTAGATTTGCGTCTGCCAGTCTTTCCTGGTCTTTATCAAAAGACCCGTCTGCTTTCAATTGGTTTTTGACCGTTTGGAACATAACTTCGTGTGTCTCAGTCAAATCTACTGTTATAGAGTGGAGACCACATGCATTTGTCACTAATTCAGCATGTTTCTGGTCACTTCCTTGACTTTTACAAGGCATAATAACTCCAAGAGACTGCTCTGGAAAAGCGCGTTTAATTAAATTTGCGACTACCGCTGAGTCAATTCCCCCGCTTACTCCTACAAGCAAGCCCTTTACATTTGCCTGGGCCACTTGGTCTCTTAACCAGGCAACTAATTCATTCACTTTTTGTTCCACCGGATTGTTCATCCTCTCACACATATGATACTTTATCTTAGCATATGTTCTGCGTATCGGACAAACTTCTTCCGGCTCTCCCATGCTTTTTCTAATTTTATTACATGCTTTGTTAGGGATACTTCACCTCGAAGACAGCGTCTATAACCGTAAAGCCATTCTCTGAGAATATCTGCAGGAACCAATACTCCTTTTAACCATATGTCCAGGTTCGGAGTATGCTTAAAATATTGAAGAAGCATGGAACGTTGATCTTCCAAGTAAGGAAGAAACCGTTGCCCCAATTGGATATGATCATAAAGGTGGGGGCCGGTGTGCAAAAGATCAAAATCGATTAATTTGATGTCATTGTTTTGGTTAATCATAAAGTTATGATGTGCGACATCGCCGTGCAGCCATTCGTTATTCTCCCATGCCTTTTCTTCTACTTCTCCCCAAGGATAATTGGAGAAACGTTCAAGTTGAGTAATCATGCTTAAACGCAGCTCCTGATAGACACTTCTTTTTCTATATTCAGAAAAGACATCCTGAGTTTCTTCAAATTGCTCCAGACGTCTTCCCCATTTAATATATAATGGATCTCGAGGTATAGCTAAGGTGGCAATCCCTTTGGTAGTACGGTGAAATTGATGCAGGACTTGAACAGCCTTCTCTCTGTCATCATGCTTACCAAAATCCGCATGCTTTCCTTGCACCCACTCAAAAAGCCCCCACGCACACCCAAGCTTACTTTTTGTGTAAACATTGTCTTGAAATGGCAGAGGACGAGCGGCCGTGCTGGATGCATAGTTCCAATCCTTAAAGAAACAGATCTGCTGTTCTAACGTTTGCGCTCTCCTATACCCTTTTAATATCATAGGCTTACCATTATACCGGACTTTATATACTTTTGGCTTAATTACTTTTTCTAATCTTATAGGTAATTCCTCTTCTTGTAAGAGCCATTGAAAAAGGCGATCCGTATATGAATCGCCTTCTGAATGCTCAACTTTCATCTACATCATCGTCCCGCCATGGACCGGGATACGGCCCCATTGGCCCTGCTTGGGAATAGTCACACCCCATCGACTGCGGCATACTATGCGGACCCATTCCATAAGGGTTACCACCCTGCTGCGGACCCCACCCGCCCATCGGGGATTGCATTGGCCCATAGGCTTGAGGGTAGCCATGATGGTATCCGTAATGAGGATATCCGTGATGCTGATAACCTGGATACATCGGCTGACCGCCATACCCCATCGCTGGAGACCAGGCTTGAGATCCCCCGTCACCTTCCATACTGCATCCGCAATCTCCTCCTGCTTGCGCACCCTGAACCATAGGGGAAGAACTTTCCTCATATTCTGCTCCCATGTAGCCCTGTTGCTGTGGGTACATAGGCATATTATGCTGGCCTGGCATCTGCATAGGCATATAAGCAGGCATCATTACAGGATGAGGCGGGCAGCAGTAAAAGTCTGAGTGTACAAGCTGGGGCTGCATTGGTTGCTGCATTGGCTGCTGCATTGGCTGCTGCATTGGCTGCTGCATTGGTTGCTGCATTGGCTGTTGCATTGGCTGGTAGTATGGCTGCTGTGCTGGCTCTTGATACTGTGATTTCCCCTCACCCTTTAGCGACTCCTCTGAAGGCATTTCTTCCTCTTTCGGAGCTTGCGGCATCGGCATTTGAGGTAAGTGAAAAGTCGTGTAATAATTTTGCATTTGCTGATCAATACTAGGCATTTGGATCGGCATATTCATATGAATAGGCTGCACTGGCATCATTGGTTTATCCATAACACCTTTTTTGACAGGCTTTTTCTCGTCCTCTTTGATGACAGGAATCGGTTTAGGTGATGTATCTTTATAAGGTGGCATGGAAGGCATTTCTTTCTTCGGCATCTGCTTAGGCGCTTCTTTCTTGACTTGCTTTGTGCCTTGTGGAACCTTGATCTTCATACCCGGCATGATCATATCAGGATTAGAAAGCTGGGTATTGACTGATTTCAATTCTTCAAAATCTACCCCATACTTTTTGGCAATCTTCCAGAGTGTATCCCCTTTTTGCACAATGTGAATTCTCACCATTGCAACTCCCTTCCTGTGAATCTAAAAACTAAAAAGGCAATAATAGCTTCATAACACTCTATGCAGTTCGAGCCAAAAGATTGATGAAAAAGCCTATATTTCTTTTGAATAATAAAAAGAACCTCGCCAAAACCTTGATATAAACAAGTTTTTGGCGAGGTATAAATTAAGCTCTCCGAATAGGAGAAGGAATATCTAATTGGTAACTTGGATAAGTTCCAAGAATCTTCAACTGACAACCTAATGCTTCTAGTTCAGCCTGCACCCCAGGAAAGAGGATCTGATCGTACGGCTGATCGACATCTATTAAGAAAAAGTAGTTGCCAAGCCCGGTTTTCATTGGCCTTGATTCAATTTTAGACAAGTTCATCTTTCTCCAAGCGAAGGCAGCAAGGACCTGGTGGAGGGCTCCTACATAATCTTTAGGCAGCGTTACCATCACCGTGGTCTTTTGCTTTGTTACGAATTGGTCTTTCACCTTTAATGTCATAGGGTTTTTTTGGACTACTGCGAAACGCGTATGGTTATTATCGTAGTCATGAATGTTCTCATCCAGAATCGTCAACCCATTCTCTTCTGCTGCCAGATGGTTTCCAATGGCCGCGGCTCCAGGACCCGTCTCTGCTACAATTTCAGCAGCTCTTCCTGTAGAAGCTGTATATTCGAGCTCTGCTTGAGGATAGTTTTTGTGTAAATACTGATGGCACTGGGCTATCGCGTGACTGTGAGAATAAATCTTCTCAAGCTCATGATCCTGGTGATCCGGGTGGACAAGCAGGTGCTGTTTAATCGGAACTGTCAGTTCAGCAATAATAGACTGATTCACCTGATGGACCAAATAATCTATGGTTAAGTGCACAGAGCCCTCTATAGCATTTTCAAGAGGGACTACACCTGTATCCACTTCCCCGTGCTCCACCGCATCCAGGCAGGCAGGGATGCTTTCATATCCAATATAAGTACCGCCATCGAATAAGCCATCGACGGCCATTTTTGTAAATGTTCCTTTAGGTCCTAAATACCCAATCCGTTGTTCCGGCATATCTTCCCCTCCAATTAAGCTCCCGTACTTAAAATTTCTACTCGATCCACAAAGTCGAGTTTATGAAGCTGCTGTAGCAGTCGTTCAATTGTTCCGACCATTCCAGTCGTGTTCAGCGATAAAGTAACATTCGCTTTCCCCTGTAATGGAATCGTCTGGTGAATGGTAAGAACATTACACCCAGATTCTGCGACAGTACGAAGTAAGTTGGATAACGTACCTGCACGATCTTCTAAATGAAAGAATAAAGTGATCATCTGTTCTTTTACCATGGCCTGAAAAGGAAATACTGCATCTCTATATTTATAAAAAGCACTCCTTGACAGTCCTACATGCTGAACAGCTTCAAATATAGATTCAGCTTTACCACGTTCTAACAGTGCTTTAGCCTCAATGGTTTTTTTCATGGCTTCAGGGAGAATGTCGCTACGGACTAAATAAAATTTTTCGTTATAATCCGCCATTCAATCCTCTCCCCTCATTAATCTACAAATTCGAATTCATAATCAAGTACTCTGACTGTATCCCCATCTTTTGCTCCTCTTTCTCTTAAAGCATCATCCACACCCATACTGCGCATCTGTCTTGCAAAACGGTTAATGGACTGATCTCTAGAGAAGTCGGTTCGTCTAAATAAGGATTCAATCTTTTCACCATATAATACGTAAGCTCCATCGTCGGCTCTTGTTAGTTGGAAAGGAGCTTCTTCTTTTTCAAATTTATAAATTACACGCTCATCCACTTCTTCAACGGCTTCTGACTGTTTCGGTATTTGATCCAACTGATCGGCTACTGTATAAAGAAGCTCATCCAGTCCTTCACGAGTTATTGTAGATATTGGAAAAATCATAACTTCTTCTTCAAGTTGTTCTTTGAACATTTCCAGATTTTCTTCAGCATCTGGCATATCCATCTTATTAGCTACAATGATTTGAGGACGGTTTTCAAGCCTCTTATCATAAGAAGAGAGTTCATTATTAATCGTCACATAATCATCGTAAGGGTCGCGTCCTTCTAAACCTGACATATCTACGACATGCAGAAGCAGACGAGTTCGCTCCACGTGCCTTAAAAACTGATGACCGAGGCCTACTCCTTCATGAGCTCCCTCGATCAGGCCAGGCAGGTCTGCCATTACAAAACTGCGGTGATCCTGACTTTCCACCACCCCAAGATTTGGGGATAAAGTGGTAAAGTGATAATCTGCAATTTTAGGTTTGGCTGCAGTTACCACTGATAGGAATGTTGACTTTCCAACACTAGGAAAACCAACCAATCCTACGTCTGCCAACAATTTTAATTCTACTACAACATCGAGTTCTTCACCGGGTTCACCGTTCTCTGCAATTTCTGGTGCTGGGTTTCTTGCTGTAGCAAATCTTGCATTGCCACGTCCGCCTCTACCACCTTTTGCTATTACAGCTCGTTGCTTATGTTCGGTTAAGTCCGCAATCACTTTATCTGTATCTGCATCCTTGACAGTTGTACCAGGAGGAACGCTGATAACAAGAGGATCCGCATTTTTACCATGTTGTTTCTGGTTCATGCCATTTTCACCACGAGCAGCTTTGAAATGATGCTGGTAACGAAAATCCATTAAGGTATTCAATCCTTCATCCACTTCAAAGATAACGTTCCCACCATTTCCTCCGTCCCCACCCGCAGGGCCGCCTTTTGGAACATATTTTTCACGACGGTAGGCAACTAAACCGTTTCCTCCATCTCCAGCTTTAACAAATACTTTAACCTGATCTACAAACATACTCTTCACCTCTTCAACCTATCGTCATATCGATAGATAGTTCTTTTTCTTCTAAAATGGTGGCTATAAATCCTGCCTGATTCAACTCTTTTATAAAGGCCTCTGTTTGCTGGAAGCGGCCTTCCCACTCCCAGCTTACCCCTAGCGAATGATCATCTATGCCCTTATAGATTTGGACGGTCCCCTCATAGAGTTCATCGTCCACTCGATAGTCATTCATTAGCTCAATCATACGCTTGCCATAAGCCGTCAACTTTTGATCATGACGGGATAAATCAACTTCTTCACTCAAAGAGTATTTTATTCTGTAATAGTCGTATTTCCAATTGAACGATATCAGCCAAATAGGAAAAACAACGGCATCACTATTCAATATCCTTCTTTCATTTTCTGCTTCTTCTCTTATGTCGTCGATTTGCTCTAATAAACGCTCCTGCTTTCCCAGAGATGCGTATCCCTGAAGCAGCTGAATTTGATTCATCCAGTCATGACGCTTATGTCTGAGCAGCGTAATGATCTCTTTGTCATCCAACGGGGGTCAGCTCCTTCGGTCATCCATAATAATAAAAAGTATAGCAAATATAGGCAGGAAACTAAAACGATCTCCGAATTTATATAACAAAAAAAGCCACGCTTATGCAAAAGGCACAGCGCGGCTTCGTTTTACGTATGAACCCGTACACTATTTAGTTTACGCTTCCTGAGCAACAGGATAAACGCTGACTTTTTTGCGGTCGCGTCCGTAACGTTCGAATTTCACAACTCCATCCACTTTAGCGAACAGTGTGTCATCTCCGCCGCGGCCTACGTTAGCTCCAGGGTAAACTTTTGTACCGCGTTGACGGTAAAGGATAGAACCACCAGTTACCGCTTGTCCGTCTGCGCGCTTAGCTCCAAGGCGCTTAGACTCAGAGTCACGGCCGTTTTTTGTACTACCTACACCCTTTTTCTGGGCAAAAAACTGCAAATCAAGACGTAGCATGGGTCTCCACCTCCTTATTAGTTTGATATTGTAATATATTGGTTATATTCCTGTTCGATTGTCTGAAGCGAAACCACCATGCCTTCAAGAAGCAGCTGGGATTTAGCGTAAATTTCTTTATTCAGTCCTTCAGGAAGGGTGATTTTAAGAAAACCGCCTTCTCCGCCCTGCTCGACATGTGGTTCAAATTCACAAAGGGTCACGAGAGAATTGACCGCTCCAAAGGATACAGCTGAAACTGCTGCACACACTAAGTCATGGCCGTAAGGGCCGCTTTCGGCGTGGCCCGAAATTTCAAAACCTGTGATATCTCCCTGTGAACGAAACAACGACACATTAATCATACCGTTCGACCTTACGCGTTGATATCTTCAACGATAAGTTTCGTGTACGGCTGACGGTGACCTTGTTTACGCTTATAGTTCTTTTTGGGCTTATATTTGAAGACGGTTAGCTTTTTCTGACGACCTTGTTTTTCAACTTTAGCCGTTACAGAAGCCCCCTCAACGTAAGGAGCACCTATTTTAGAATCGTCTCCACTAACAAATAGAACTTTGTCGAAAGTTACAGTGTCACCAGATTCTACGTTTACTTTCTCAATATAGATCTCCTGGCCTTTCTCAACTTTTACTTGTTTACCACCAGTTTCAATAATTGCGTACATACTTGCACCTCCTCGATTTACTCAGACTCGCCATTCAGGTACCGGAAACGGTTTTTTTAAAACCTGTTCTGTGCGGTTGTAGCATCGAAGTGCTACTAGAATAACAAAACAATGTTACCACAGTTCAAAACACGTTGTCAACATGGTACCCGCGCTTATAAATCACTTCACGAACCATGTCCACGGACCCTTCAAGCTCAATTTGATAGTGAGAAACATTTGGATCCTCTCTAACAAACAGCTCCTGTGGAATTTTACTAGAAATACAGCCTGAAAGCAATTGTTTTTTAACGATTTTAAATTGAGGATTTATGGATAGAAGAATAGCTTCTTGATTTCTTCCCACTCCAAAAAGAAGTTCACGTTCAAGACGGAAAACAGCTGTTTCGATTGAAAACTCAGATCCCTGCTTTTCCTGCAATAAATGGACTGGACTAATCCATTCATTTTTTCGAGTAATTTCCATTAATCCTAAGCGTGTCATCCCTAAAACCTGCGTTTTTACTAAATCCTGCTTTGCCACCTTTTTCATCTCATTTACGAGCTTTTCTGCAGCTGATTGATCTTTCATAGAAATGAAATCCACCATAATTATTCCAGATATGTTTCTTAAACGCAGCTGCCTGAGAATTTCTTTTCCTGCCTGCCGATTTACATCTAAGGTTTGTGAATTAGTAAAAGTTTTTCCTTTATACTTGTAACTATTTACATCAACAACCGTCATTGCTTCCGTTCTCTCAATCACAATCTCTATCCCGCCCTCAATCTCCAAGCGAGAGTTGATAAGCTCCATTTGGAGTTCCTGTACAGCACGGGCTGCTTCATTCGTTCGTTTAGGATTCCAGCTGATCTTATCTCTAAGTGAAGGATAAATTTTTTTCAATCGTTCACTCGCTTCCACCCCGTCTATAACAATGGCATCCATAGAATTAACAGGGAATTTTCTAATTAGCTGATTTGGAATAATCTCATCTTTCCACAAGAGGCGTGGAGGCTTTTTAAGTGGCTGTGTGGCTAGTTCCCTCCACTGCTCCTTCAACCCTTCTAGCTCCCTGAGAACTTGTTCTGGTTTAACCTCAGAGGCAGCAGTACGGATAATACAGCCTTCTTCACTGCTCAGGCTCCCCTCTAGTTCTGATTGAAGTTGAGCTGTTGAAGCAGGCGTTAATTTCTTAGAAATCGAAGTTTTCCCACCGTAGGGCTGATAGATGGTATAAAGCCCTGGAATAGTGATATCAGCACTAACTTGTGGACCCTTATTACCGGTTGGTTCTTTTATTACTTGAATATATAGATACTCTCCTTCTTTAACAGTGGTTTGTATCGATTCTTTAGCCCACGGGATAGCTGGTTTCCTAAGAAAAGCACGTATTCCTTCGCCTATATCAATAAAAGCCGCCTGAAGTCCACGATCTATGTGCTCCACTCTGCCAACAAAAATAGCCCCTGTGAGTGTCTGCACTCCGGGGCGGTCTATCACATATTCATTGATATGATTATTCTCTATTAAAACACCTGTTTTTTCAGAAGTATTTGTATGGAAGATGATTTCCCTCATATGATCCCTCTTCATAGTGCGATTTTAGGCAGATCCCTTAAGCGTAAATCAGATTTTTTTCTATTAAAATACGCTTGCAGGCATTCTTGCTCATCTACTATATAGAAAAGGGGAGGCTCTTTCAAGACATAGAGATGATTTCGGTTGCTTCTAATGTTTCTTAAAACGTCCCGTACCAGCATTTCCTGATGGACATTCATATATTTAGGGCGTAAATGACGCCGGTCCTCAAGAGCACAATGCATTAAATACCTCATTTGTGTGTAAGTTCTCCTCCTCCACTCCAGGACGTTCTCCATAATTAAAAATCCCGCCAGAAGAATACCAGCGAACGTCCACCGTTCGTCCAGCGTAAGCCAGCTGCCAACCAGAAGTATGACAAGGAAGGAGAAGAATAAAGTAAGTATAAGACTTAGTCTGAAACTAGCCGCCTGATTCATCATATAAAATACCAATTTACCTCCATCCAATGGCCAGATGGGAAGAAGATTAAATAGAAGAATCACCCCGTTATAAAAACTTGCGACACTTAATAGAGGGTGGGGCCCTACAGCCGCTTGTAGGACAGAAAGAACTGCAAAGATCCAAATATGCTGAAGCGGTCCCGCTAATATAACTGTAACTTGCTCTCGAAAAGGGCGTGTATTATGCTCTTCACTAACGACTGCTCCTCCGAACAACCAGAACTCTATTTTCGTCACTCTCCATCCATAATGTTTAGCGGTAAAAAAGTGACCCAGTTCATGAATCATGACAATAGAAAACAGAATAACAAATTCATAAATAGCCCCAGTTAGAAATGCAGAAATAGCTAATAAAAAGAAGAGAGGATGAACATGAATGCTTGGGAGCAAATTAAGAACTTTCATCCACTTTTATTGCCTCTACAGGATCTAGATATTGTTCATCTTTCTCAATCGCAAAAAAGAACTCAGCTGATTCCCCGTCTTCTGATTTTACAGAGCCTACATTTCTCTGGGCTTGTACATGTTCATAAAGATGTACGTCAATAGAGGATAAATAACCGTAAATACTTTTTGAGCCGTCTTCATGCTGGACAATAACTGTTTTTTGAGTATCTTTATCATTTCCTGCAAAAATGACGGTTCCTTCCCTCACCGCCTTAACTTCTGAGTTATTTGCAGTCGTTAACACGATCCCCTTTCCATCATTCTGGAAAGATGTAGTAACAGTTCCATTTACAGGCATGGCGATACCTTCCTGTGTAGAGGATTTTTTGGGAGCAACTACCTGCAAAGGCTCTCCAAAGCGTTCGCTATACCAGGCCGTGACCTTTGCAAATGGGAAGTCCTCTTGAAGCTGAGACGTCACCCATTCCTCAGGACCATTAAGGAAAGCAATATCAGTCTGTTTTCCTATTGCTACGGCAGCAAATAAAAGAACAGCGAAAAACAACTGAAGCCCCAAACGACTTGTCCCTTTTCGAAACTCAGGAATAGGTTGTTTTCTTTCATAATCATTATTTGTTACTAAAGGTGGATAGCCATGCATTTCTTCATCCTGAGGTGGAACAAATGGCTTGTTAGGAAGCGTGTGGCTGCCCTGCACCTTTTTTTTCTTACGTTCTGATATATTTTTACGGACGTGTTCAATATCTTTCCTCACCATAATCCCTCTCTTTCACCCACCTTTTTTTACATTCTATGGAGATGGAAAGAGGGATATGTGTAAAAGCTTTATCCACCACTAAAAAAAGAGCTGCCAGTTAGAATCTAACAGGCAGCTCTTCTTAAATCCTATGTGCGCATTCCAAAGAAGCGTTTTACTTTAGAGAACATTCCATTATCCTCATCTAAATTCATAAGCGGAACCGCTTCACCCAAAATTCTGCGGGCAATATTGCGATAAGCTATCGAAGCCCTTGAATTTGGTTTCATTGCTACTGGCTCTCCACTATTAGATGCGGTAATGACTGAGTCATCATCTACAACTATACCTAGTAAATCGATGGATAAGACCGAAACTATTTCGTCTACGTCCAACATGTCTCCACTTTTCATCATATGATTTCTTATGCGGTTTATAATAAGTTTCGGAGCTTCAATCTCTTCCTGTTCAAGAAGTCCTATAATACGATCCGCGTCCCGGACACTAGATTTTTCAGGAGTTGTAACCACTACAGCTTTATCAGCACCGGCCACAGCATTTTTATATCCTTGTTCTATTCCGGCGGGGCAATCGATAATGATATAGTCATATTCTTGCTTCAACTCTTCCACAATTTCTTTAATTCCTTCTGGAGTCACTTCGGATTTATCGGAAGTCTGGGCTGCCGGCAATAGATGCAGACAGTCAAAACGTTTATCGGTTACCAGGGCTTGTTTTGTTTTGCAGCGTTCATTTACTACATCCACAATATCGTAGATTATGCGGTTTTCAAGTCCCATCACAACATCTAAATTCCTGAGACCAATATCTGTATCCACCAGACAAACTTTTTTGTTCTGTAAGGCCAAAGCGGTCCCCAGATTGGCGGTAGTTGTGGTCTTTCCAACCCCTCCCTTTCCGGAGGTAATTACTATCGCTTCACCCATTCCTCATTCTCCTTTCAAAACTTGCAAGATCCGGTTTCTTCTTCACCACTTCCTGTAATCGATCGATGCGAATCTTCCCTTCTTGTTCATCAATAAATCCGCACTCCATATATACACCCTCTGTTTCATAGTCTGGAGCACGGCTGACCTGGTCGGCAATCCGTAATTGGCTCGGCTGCATATAAGAGGCAGCAATTATCGTCTCTGTATCTCCTTCGAATCCAGCATGAGCAACACCTTTCAAGCTGCCAAGCACATATACATTGCCCGTCGCCGAAATACTTCCGCCAGGATTAACATCCCCGATTAGCAGCAAATCCCCGCGCACTTCTACTAATTGCCCAGAACGAATGGTCTTAGCGATCGTAGTGATTTCAGTATTCTCTTTCCATTCAAGAGCCTCTTTTTTCGTAATAACATCTGATTCAATACGATCGACTACAAGCTTTTGTTTTTCTTTAATAATATCAACGACTTCCTCTTTCTGTTCCTTCGTCAAAAAACGTTTACCTAATTGAATCGTCACATGAATCATAGGATCTTCATCAGTAACGCCTTTCATAGACAGCTTACTTTGTAATTCCCTCAGAATATCCTTGTAAGCACACTGATCGTCTAAACTAAGTGTCAATCCATCTCTTGTTCCTTTAATTAATACTTTTTGATCGTTTGCCGTCACAGGCTTTCACCTCAGACCTTAGACATTTTACAAAATTCTAAGCGTTATTTATTTCTTCTGACCACTGGGTAATCCGATCCTTCACGACAGGATATAATATAACAAAGAATATCATATTAGCTGCCACAGTAGGCAGCAGTCGCAAGATTAGGTAAGTACCCCAGGGCATCGAAGTTATTTTTACAAATGAATAGATAACGTACAGTAATGTATCAGATAAAATAATTGCAAGGATCACTAATAATGAAGCTCCAATAAAATTCGAATGAATCATCTTGTTGATACCATGGATCACGTAGATGACCAGAGCATAGGTTACCATGTAAACTCCAAGAATCCCAGTATATACAATGTCGAGCAACAAACCAAATACCAGCCCATACCAGACTGCATAGTAAGTTTTATCCCGGTCAAAAAATATAGCAACTATTAATAAGAAGATAAGTACCCAGTGAGGGGTCATTAATAGATTTGAATATACAAGCTTAGAGGGTAATAGACTCATAGCCGTCCCCTGCATTACTAATAAAAGCAGGCAGATCAGAGAGATGTAATACCTTTTCATGAGTCTCCATCCTCACTCTGATCATTATTTTCCACTGTCTGCATTGATCGGTCAACCACGATAACATGATTAATATTAAATAGATCGGCAAAAGGTTTAACGTAGGCGGTCTTCGTTAATCCGAACTGGTCGTTAACAACTTCTTCCACCGTACCAATTCGCAGATTACTAGGGAAAACACCGCCAAGACCTGAAGAAATTACCGTATCTCCTTTTTTCAATTCTTCGTCCAGCTTAATACCCTTTAGCAGTAATCTGCCACTCTCTCCATCGTACCCTTCTATTAAACCAAATGCTTCATTATTATCTTCTCTTACCACCCAGGATGAAATCTTATTGGAACGATCAAACCCGCTCAATAGCTGTACAGTCGAATGAAAGGCTCCTGCAGATTTAATTTTACCCACCATTCCTTCACTTGTTAAAACAGCCATATCCTTGGCCACACCGTGTTTTTCCCCGCGGTTAATGGTCATTTGCTCAAACCATCTGTCCGAACTTCTGGCTATAACAGTAGCTTGAATGGGAGAATAATCACTCAATGATTCCGTTTTTCCCATCGTTTTTTTCAGTTCTGCATTTTCATTCTTCAACCGTTGATTATCTTTGATAACGCCTTTGTATTCGGAAAGACGTGCTTTTAAAATCTGATTTTGTTCATACACTTCAAACATATTCTGAATATTGTCCACGGAGTTGTCAACTAGACTGACAGGTTTATGGATAATGCTCTGCATCCATCCTATAGTATCTTTGAAGAATTTTTCAGGTGTAGTTAAAGAATCACGGTCTCGAATCGAAAATCCGATCAAAGCAACCAATACAATGAAGCCAATTAATACTGTCATTAATCTCTTTCTGCGGAATAAGCTTGGCATACCTTGTCCGCCTACTCCATTTTCGATCGGCTTGCAACATTAGGCTGGGCTCTGAAATGGTGGATATTATCGAGAGATTTTCCAGTTCCAATAACTACACAATCCAGGGGTTCTTCTGCTATGAATACCGGCATCTCGGTCCGTTCACTAATGACAGTATCCAAATTCTTAAGTAATGCTCCACCACCGGTCAAGACAATGCCGCGTTCCATAATGTCTGATGCAAGTTCAGGTGGGGTCTTTTCCAATGTATTAATAATCGTATCAATGATCGTATCTACAGTATCCTTAACGACATTAATTATTTCCTCAGAGTGAACGGTAATCGTTTTAGGAAGACCCGTGAGCAGATCACGGCCGCGAATATCCATTTCATCATTACCCTGAATGCTTCCCGCACCACTAAGTTCCATTTTTACTTCTTCTGCTGTTCTTTCACCAATCATTAGGTTATATTTTTTCCTGACATGTTGAATAATGGAGTCATCCATTTCATCGCCGGCTACACGAATTGATTGACTGGTTACGATTCCACCCATGGACAGGATAGCTACTTCAGTAGTACCTCCCCCGATGTCTACAATCATGCTTCCGGTAGGCTCCCACACAGGAAGTCCAGCTCCGATCGCAGCCGCAAAAGGTTCCGCTATTGGAAAAGCTTCTTTAGCACCTGCTTGCTTAGTAGCATCAATGACAGCCCGTTCTTCCACCATAGTAATGCCAGAGGGTACACAAACCATAATGTTTGGCTTGCTCGCAAATGAAGATCGAGTTTTTAATGCTTTTTGAATGTAATATTTCATCATTTGAGCTGTAGTTTCATAATCCGCTATGACCCCGTCCTTCATTGGACGTATGACAGTTATGTACGCAGGAGTACGGCCGATCATCTTTCGAGCTTCATTTCCTACGGCCAGAATTTCACCTGTTTGATTATTTTTGGCTACGACAGAAGGCTCTCTTACAATAACACCTTTATCTTTTAGATAAACTAGTGTATTAGCAGTACCTAAATCAATCCCTAAGTCTTGAGAAAAACCAAATAGACCCAATTCAATCTTCCTTTCTAAGTGCCCGCATTGCTCAGGCGGGGTCAGGCATAAGCCTTTTGTGGATTAGAAGAAGCGCCTATTTATAAGAAGTTCCTATAAATGGCGCCTTTTATCTCCATCTATTCAATTATACGAAAAATTAGATAAAATAGATAGTGTTACAAGTATCCTTTTTCTTTTAAAGATATAAACTTTCGATCTCCTATGACAAGATGATCCAATAATTCGATACCGATCATCTTTCCACACTCCTGCAAACGCCTTGTTACCTGAATGTCCTCTTGAGAAGGAGTGGGATCTCCGGAAGGATGGTTGTGGGCACATATAATGGAGGCAGCCGAGCGTTTGACCGCTTCTTTAAAAACCTCGCGAGGATGAACAATCGAAGCGTTCAAGCTTCCGATGAAGATGGTCTGACGATGGAGTACCTGGTTTTTGGTATTCAAAAATAAACAAATGAAGTGCTCTTGTTTTAAGTCACGCATTTCTTCCATAACGAAGTCCGCTCCGTCTTCAGGGCTGCGAATCATATATCTTTCCACCGGCTTCATTTGCTGCATCCGCTTCCCTATTTCTATAGCGGACATGATCAGAACTGCCTTTGCCACGCCGATTCCCCGGATAGCAGTCAACTCTTCAAGTGTCGCATCTTTCAGTAATAAAATGCCTTCAAAGTGAATAAGAAGACGCTGAGCCAAATCCATTACTGACTCTCTTTTAGTGCCGCTACCTAAAAGAATGGCAAGAAGTTCCTGATTGGAAAGATGAGAGGGACCTATTTCTAAAAGTCTTTCCCTGGGACGATCCTCCTTGGGTACATCCTTAATCATAATACTTGCATTTGTCACCCTCTTCGCTCCCTTACATCTCATTCCTCATGTAGAGAAAGTTAGTCAAGCAGCACTCCGAAGGCCCTAAGCTCCCTTACGACTCTAGCTATGGGCAAGCCTACTACACTGTAGTAGTCTCCGTGAATGTACTTTACAAAAAGTGCCCCTTTCCCCTGTATGCCATATCCACCTGCTTTATCCCATGCTTCTCCAGACTCCATATACTTGTAAATGTCCTTATCTGATAGAGAGTAAAACGTAACATCCGTTCTGACGACAAATGTTTTGATCTGTTCCTCAGTACGTATGGTGACCCCTGTATGCACTTGATGTGTGCACCCGCTTAGATTCCAAAGAAAACTAAAAACTTCATTCTCATCGGCAGGTTTTCCAAGTATATACCCATTTACAGATACAAGGGTATCGGCCGTAAGCAGTACTTCATTTTCCTCAATAGGGATAGCCAGGCTTTTTTGTTTTGATAACTGACTGACCGCTTGCTCTGGCATAATGCCCTCTTCTAATTCTTCATCTGTTCCGGAGACCCGCATGATAAACTCGTACCCGGCTTCTGTCAGTAATTCTTTTCTTCTGGGTGATTGCGATCCAAGTATAAGTGTCGGCATTAACTAAGCTCCTTACTCTACATGAGGTATTATTATCTTACAGGAATTCAGTTCAATCTTTGATTCCCATAAACAGAATTTCCACTCTCCAAAAACGAATAAAAAAAGAAGAATCCAATAGTGAAATTTTTAAATTTCATTCCCTTGAGAGACTGTTACTTTCTATTCCATCATTTTTTCAAGAGAATAAGCCACCTTAAGCCAATTCAAATGATAAGCATCTGCTTTCTCCCATTCTTGAAGTGGAGAGATTAAAAGAGAATCCTGATCCTGCTCCTTCAGGGTATTAACCAGCCCCTGACGATCCGTATCTGAAAGCTGATCAATCGAAAAATTCTCCAAGTGGTCTATCATGAACTCAAACGTTTCAGCTTCTTCTCCTGAAAAAGAACCTTCTCCCTTTAAAACCGCCCAGGGCTTTACATACGTTTCAACATTCCGCGCGGATAACTCCGCAGCTATTTGAGAAGCTTCACTCTCCGTTTGAGCGCTGCCTGCAAATAAATAAAACTGATGATCCCTTTCCCAAACCATAGAAGAAACAGAAAGAGCGGTCAACTTACTTTTCCACTGCAAAGCTTTCTCCTCTGTTGTAAAGACTCCTGCCTGAACAAAATAGGCTTCAACAGTGTTTGGATTTACAACGGATTCCTGTTCTGAAACGGCTTCTTCACCAGCTGGGACTGTTGTGGGAATCATTTCTTTACCAGCCGTAGTTTCATCTGTCAGACCTACAAACATACGAAGAAGTAAAAAACCGAGTCCTAAGCTTAATAAGAGAGCTGAAGATGCAGCAATGACCAAATACTTCACTGAACTCTTCTCATATTTCTTTTTCTTAATGGGAGATTGATGTGGTTTTCGAATTTCTAGTACCGGTATCTCTTCTATCTTATTGGGATGCGGGTCAGAAGCTGCCGTCTCCTCTTTCGCCTGGATTATTTCATTTTCAGGGACTTTTTTATTTTCATTGCGGAAAGATATGGTTATTTTTTTATTCGATTCCATCATTTAATCACTCCTGCAAGGTTTGTCCCAACCCTATCACAGCAACTCCAAAAACAACGTTGAAATTTGTCAGCATTGTATCGACAATTTCACCCTTTTCGTATTCCTGTTAAGAGTCCTTCTTTAAAAAACACAGGAATGACACCCCCTCCCTTAAAAGGAGGACAGGTATAAAACAACTAAATTTTCTCCATAAAAATACACAATGGTGGCGGCCGACACAATAGATGGCCCGAATGGAACCGGGTCTTTACGACCACTACGTTTTAAACTAACCATAATCAAACTGGTTATCGTACCGATGAAAACGGCTATAAAAAAGGTCAGCAGCACATGCTGAGTTCCAAGCAGAATTCCAAGAACACTTAAAAGTTTCATATCTCCAGCACCCATTCCTCCTTTACTCAGGATAATAATTAAAGCAATCAAAAGCAGGGAAATAACCGCCCCATTAATTGAGGAATACCAGGGGCGAAGCGGGTGAATCAATCTATAGATCACAAATAATGCTGCAAACCATATAAGGAGACGGTCAGGAATGAGCATATATCTAAGATCGCTCACTGCTACTATGATACTTAAACTAATGAGTAGACAGGCACCTAAAAAAGCGGGCGTCCATCCATAAACGATGTATGAAAATAAAAACAAAACGCCAGTTATGACTTCTACCATTGGATATGAGAAGGATATTTTAGTACAGCAGTGTCTGCATGCACCTTTAGTGAGAAGATAAGAGAAGAGAGGGATTAAATCGATAGGCTGTAACTTTGTTTGGCAATGGGGACATTGAGAACGGTCAATGAGGAAGGGAACTTTTACCGGTAGACGGATTCCGACTACATGGTAAAAGGAGCCTAGAATCAGCCCGGTTATAAGTATATAGACTGACAATAAAGTGTTCATCAATTTCTCCTTTCGAGTTTTTAAATTAGGTGGGAGGCTGAATATAAGAAGGGTACATTTGGGTAAGCAGGTAATCACACGTACGGTGGGGCGAGGCTAATAGGGGCGGGTGCATTCTATGCAGCTAAGTATTTCCTCCTTTCTCATTAACTAAATTCAATTATAGAATAAGCCCTTCCGTTTGTCCTCTTTTATTATTAGAGCTTCATTCTTCACCCGCTTGAGAGAAGTAACCACGTGGGTATATATCCTTTTCAGGCTGGAACTACGCTGGATAGCCTTTTATATAAGCATTTCAGGCGCAGTAAGGAGATAGGATACTCTCTTTCCGAAGGGTCCATTCGCCCTAATACAATTGGGCTGGTGGGGAAATGCCGAGACTCCCCGATTAAAAGCGAAAGCACCTTGGTCAGCGACGTATGGACTGGACGTTCTAATGTGGAGGTGCCTTGCTCAGCCTTGACAAGCTTAAGAACGACCATGAAAGGAAGTGCCAGGCCCTTTTGTTTAATAAGTATTAATAAATCAAGAACATCATTTTTATACAATTAAAAACGTCCAATATCAATTATTGGACGTTTGAGTTCAATTGATTATAATTCGCTACCTTGTTTCTTCCTTGCTGCTTTGCACCTATGTACATTGCTCGATCCGCATGACGAATTAATTCTAAGGGGCTCTCACAATCATCCGGGTAAACCGCCACTCCAATACTGGCCGTAACATTGACTTCCTGTGCTGTTTTCCATTTTAAGATGTGTTCGTGAGAGTAAAAAGGTTCAGAAGATATGGCACGTTTAATTTCTTCAGCTATTTTTATAGATTGCTCAGCCGAATACCCAGGAAGAAGAATCACAAATTCTTCCCCGCCATAACGAGCAAGCACTCCTCGATTACTTAAAAACAACCGCAACCTCTCAGATAGCAGGCAAAGAATCTCATTGCCACTTTCATGCCCATAGGTATCATTCACTTGCTTAAAATAATCGATATCTAAAAGAATAAGAGAAATCGGCTTTTTATTTTCTTCTTTTTCCCACTGTACAAATAAATCCTGCAGATAAGTTTCAAAATAACGGTAATTGTAAAGACCGGTAAGAGGACATCGTTCACTTTCTTCTTTGCGCTGCTCATAATGCCTGGCATTATCAATAGCTACGCCCAAGTAATTCCCAAGAATCCTAAGAATCATAAACTGAAATTGTACAAACGCTCTTTTCTTATTTGAATAAATGGTTATGATCCCAACAATCTCATCATTCCTCTCCACAGGTACAGATAGTACACTCTCAGCAGTCGAAGGAGTAAATGAATTCGCCATATGCTTCCATTCGGTCCTCTTCCTATAATGAAAACTTCGTGTTTTTTCCCATGTTGCTCCGCTGACACCTTCTCCTTTATTCATCTGGACCTCTGGAAAAACTTCTTCTCCGGAACGGTCAAAGAAACGGATAAGCTTGAGTTGATTGTCAGAGGCAACATCAAACACATAAATGTGATCCAGAGGCAGCAGATCGCTGAGGCGTTCTACAAATAAGTCAAGAACTTCTTTAACACCAAGTTTTCCCGTAAGTTCATGCCCTATTTTACTAGTTTTCTTTAAATATGAATTAATTTCATTGCTGTTATGAAAAAGCATTAGCATTCCTGAGATAAATATAAAAGGAATACCTACAAAAAACACTGCACTTACTCCAAATTCGAGGAAAACAATATAAAGCACAAAACCAACGGGCAGCACAATACCTGCGGTGGCTATGTCCCATACAAAACCGCTGTCCCACCAAACGATTTTCTGCTTATATATTATTTTTGCAATAATTTTAAGTGAAACTTGGTTGAGGAGAATTTGCGATAACGCGTATGTAATAATGGGGACTGCATCTGTTATAGAGGAAACGGCTTCTCCCGCATGTTCTCCGCCGAGGGCATAATACACTTGTGCCGAAAGGACTGATATAGCGAGAAACATTAAGAAGTTAATCGGTATTCGATGAGAGTTGGTACGGTCAACGCGAACCTTTAAAATTAAAAAGAGCAGGGATACTTGGGAAATTATTATCTCAACAAATAACCCATACTGCAAAAAAGCCGCAAATGCAATTCCATGAGTAAAGAAAACCGGGTTATCTCCAATCCGCAGAGGAAAGAGGGCTACGATGGAGGCAAGTATGACAAAAGCACCAATTTCCAACGTATTTACATGGAGAGGCGGATCCGTCCAACGATACAGCAAATAGATGCTAGAAGGCCATAGACAAATCCAAAGCACCCATATCTTGAATCTTTTGTCCCTTTCCATCCACCCACCTCATCCCTGACCATACATTTATAAAATAGGAAAAATTAAGTAACTAAAATGTTACCATATCAAATGTTAATATTCAAAATATTTCCTTATTTCTGATATAAAATACAGTGATCCTGTTATGAGTAGAACGTCTCCAGTCTTCATATTAGACTTGGCCTGGCTGATTGCCTGAACGTAATCTGAGACAGGTATAGTAGTCGGTATAGGAGAGAGCCGGGTTAGCTCACTTGCAGTCATGGATCTTGGGAAATCAAAGGAAGTCATATAGGCAACATTGCTTATCTCTTTTAGAATTTCAAGCATTTTCTCAACTGGTTTATCTTCTAAAGCAGAATAAATAAGATGTACGCGATCCCCTCTGAAATGACGGTTCATTGTGTCCACCAAAGCCCGTGTTCCTTCTTCATTATGGGCGCCATCAATGATGGTTACAGGGTTTGTACGAATAGTTTCAAAACGAGCCGGCCAATGGGTTTGAAGCAGACCTTTATCGTATTTAGAGCGATTTATCGGATACCCCATCTCTTTTAGATGCTCCATCGTCTGAAGGGCTAGACTTGCATTATCAATTTGGTGCAGGCCTTTCATAGGACTAAGCAGCTCACTGGACTGATATGTTGAATTCACAAATATAAAAGATTCCCCTCCAGATAAACTCTTTTTATGTTCCACATGAAAATCCTCCCCCAAAATCGATACAGGAGCGTTATTAAGAGAAGCTTGCTCTTTCAAAACATTTAAGACTGACTCTTCTTTTGCGCCAGTAATTAGTGGTACATTGGTTTTGATTATACCGGCTTTTTCGTAAGCGATCTGCTCAAGTGTATCCCCCAGAACATTTATGTGATCAAGACCGATATTTGTAATTACGGATAAAAGCGGCTGAAGGATATTGGTAGAATCGTAACGCCCACCAAGACCGGTTTCAAACAATACAAATTCCAAATTTTTCTGGGAAAAATAAAGCATAGCCATTGCCGTAATAATTTCAAATTCTGTCGGTTCTCCGAGAGAGGTAGCTTTCAGCTTTTCTGCCAGAGGTTTAATATCTTCTACTAAATCAGCGAGCTCACCATCTGGGATAGCTTCTCCATTGAGACTGATCCGTTCATTGAATCTGATAATATAGGGTGAAGTGAACGTTCCTACTTCGAACCCTTGCGCTTGAAGCAAATTACTTAAATACGTAACTGTTGAACCTTTTCCATTTGTGCCGGCCACATGAATAGCTTTCAGCTTCCTCTCCGGGTGATCCAGTTGATCCATCATCCACTCCATCCGCTTTAATCCAGGTTTGACTTTAAATTTCTCTCTAGAATGAATCCATTGGATGGCTTCCTGATAATTTGACATGTCCGTCCCTCTTTTCAAAAAGAGGAGAGTACTCATAAGAATACCCTCCAGCTTCAATTATGCTTTTAATTCCTCGATTCGCGCTTCGACTTTAGCACGCTTATCTAAATAATCGTTCTCTTTTTCTCGTTCTTCTTCTACAACATGTTCTGGAGCTTTTTTTACAAACCCTTCATTAGCCAGTTTCTTCTGAACACGACTAACTTCCTGGTCCCATTTTTTCCATTCTTTCTCCAGTCGTTTGATTTCATCTTCAATATTGATTAAGCCTGCTAACGGAAGGTATAGTTCCGCTCCTGTAATAACAGAGGACATAGCCTTTTCAGGAGCCTGAAGGTCAGTCGCAATAGTCAATTCGCTTGGATTACAGAACTTATCCAGATAGTCACGGTTCTTTTCAAGTTCACTTACTACATCCTCGTCCTTCGCCTGAATCATTAACTGAATTTCTTTAGACATCGGAGTATCTACTTCTGCTCGAATGTTACGAACTGAACGGATAATGGAAACGAGACGATCCATTTCTTGAACGGCTTGCTCATTATGAAATTCATCTCGTGTTTCTGGCCACGAGGCCTGCGTGATGGAGTCCCCCTGATGAGGCAGGTGCTGCCAGATTTCTTCAGTGATGAATGGCATAAACGGGTGCAGCATTCGCATGATCTGATCAAGTGTGTAGGCTAAAATTGATCTTGTGGTATGAATTCTTGCCGAGTCTTCCCCGTATAAAGGAAGCTTGGCCATTTCAATATACCAATCGCAAAAATCATCCCAAATGAAGTTGTACAGCTGCCTACCGGCTTCACCAAATTCATATTTATCAATATTTTGTGTAACTTGATGAATCGTTTGGTTTAAACGAGTCAGAATCCACTGATCGGCTACAGACTTTTCACCAGATAAATCAATATCCTCGTACTTTAAATCGCCCATATTCATCAATGCAAATCTGGAAGCATTCCAAATTTTATTAGCGAAATTCCATGTTGATTCTACTTTCTCCCAGTGGAAGCGCAAGTCCTGCCCAGGTGATGATCCGGTCGATAAGAAATATCGAAGCGAGTCTGCCCCATACTTATCAATTACATCCATAGGATCTACACCATTCCCAAGTGACTTACTCATTTTACGTCCATCTGCATCACGAACAAGCCCGTGGATGAGAACATCTTCAAAAGGACGGCGGCCTGTAAATTCAATGGATTGGAAAATCATACGGCTAACCCAGAAGCCGATAATATCATAGCCGGTAACCAATACATTAGTCGGGAAGTAGCGGTTATAATCTTCGCTTTTTTCATCCGGCCACCCCATAGTGGAGAATGGCCAAAGAGCAGAGGAGAACCACGTATCAAGAACATCTTCATCCTGTATCCAGTTCTCCGGATCTTTCGGTTCTTCTTTCCCTACATAAACCTCACCTGACTCTTTGTGGTACCAGGCAGGAATTCTGTGACCCCACCAAAGCTGCCGCGAAATACACCAGTCACGAGTGTTCTCCATCCAGTGTAAATAAGGTTTTTCAAAACGATCGGGAACAAATTGAACTTTGTCCCCCCCTTTTTGTAAATCTATGGAGGCTTCAGCCAGCGGTTTCATATCCACAAACCATTGAGTAGAGAGATACGGTTCCACAACAGCGCCACTACGTTCAGAATGACCGACAGAGTGAAGATGTTCTTCAATTTCAAAAAGAACTCCTTCTGCCTGAAGATCTTTGACGATCTGCTTACGGCAATCAAATCGATCCATACCCTGGTATTTTCCTGCATTTTCATTCATACTGCCATCTTCATTCATAATGAGGACACGCTCTAAATTGTGGCGATTTCCAATTTCAAAGTCATTTGGATCATGGGCCGGGGTAATTTTAACAGCACCTGAACCAAATTCCATATCTACATAATCATCTGCCACAATTTCAATTTCTCTTCCCACGATCGGAAGAATAGCCTTTTTACCTATCAAGTTCTGGTAGCGTTCATCCTCTGGGTGCACAGCAATAGCCGTGTCCCCCAACATCGTTTCCGGCCGGGTCGTTGCGATCTCGATTCCGCCTTCTTCATCTTTCAGAGGATAGCGCATATGGTAAAAGGCTCCCTGTACATCTTCGTACTCCACTTCAATATCTGAAAGAGCCGTACGAGTAGCAGGATCCCAGTTGATAATATATTCGCCTCGATAAATTAAACCTTTATCATAAAGCTTAACAAACACTTCTTTTACCGCTTCGGATAGACCCTCGTCAAGGGTGAATCGTTCGCGTGAATAATCGAGACCTAGACCAAGCTTTTCCCATTGAGTGCGAATAAATTGGGCATATTCTTTCTTCCATTCCCATGACTTCTCTAGGAATTTCTCTCTGCCCAATTCATGGCGGGAAGTTCCGGCTTCTTTAAGTTTAGCCTCTACTTTCGCCTGTGTTGCAATACCTGCATGATCCATTCCAGGCAACCAGAGGACATCATAGCCCTGCATGCGCTTTACACGGCTTAATATATCTTGCAGAGTAGTATCCCAAGCATGTCCTAAATGTAATTTACCTGTAACGTTCGGCGGGGGAATTACAATGGTATAAGGTTCTTTATTCTTATCTCCTGACGCTTCGAAAAACTTACCGTCCACCCAGTATTGATAGCGATCCTTTTCAACGGCTGCTGGATCATACTTAGTGGGCATTGAAAGATCTGTTTGATTCATAATGGATCTTCCTCCTTTTATTATCTGTTTTTATAAAATAAAAAAAATCTCTTCCATCCTAAAAAGGACGAAAGAGATCTAATTCCGTGGTACCACCTTAATTTACAGAAATTACATGAAGCCCATATCTGTACACTCGAAAAAATAACGGCTTCTAACCGGCTTCTTCTACTCTTCGTTCAAAGAAGCTGCTCCAAGGGTGACTTTCCATCAACACAGATCCTGGAAAACTCTCACCACACGTTTTCCTCTCTGAAGGCTATGTCCATGTACTCTTCCCTGTCACGGCATTTCACGTATAATACTTCTATTACATATTGTATATAGAAATCATTGTTTTAGTCAACTGTTTGTGAAAAAAACGCGAATATGCAAATGAAAGGAGGTTGATGGACGTTGAGCCGCTTATATCGTTATCGTCTCCCACCGTGGTGCCGTACCTGTTTATTTGTATTCGAGAAGGCATTACTGCCTATTCTGGTTTTTCAATGTATCCGGACAATCTTTTTCCCTACAACATTTGACGTTTTCTTATTAGGGATAATTGTCGGAGTTTTTCTTGCTTTTCGTTATAAATGGATTTAATTCGGGATATAAACAATTTGGCCGGGGGAAACCTCGTCTCTGTGATCATTTGCTTTCTCTAACTGGTGAATGGAAACCTCGTATTTTTCAGCGATAGAAGCAAGCGTCTCATCTTCCTGAGCGATATACATTTTCATTTGAGAGTAAGTCTCTTCACGGTTAGGAAACAAATGCTTGAATATTTGTTTAATTCCATCAAGTCCGCCGGGAGCTTCCTCCTTTTTCTCCGAGTCTTTAACTGAGGATTCCGTATAAGATGAAGAAGCGCTCACATTTTCTTCCACGATATTTTCATGCCATACACTAGTACTGTCAGATGAAACATCAAGCGTTTCTTCTTTTTTATCATGACCAAAGAACTCTGCAAAATTCTGCGATTTTTTATGAGGCCATCTTCCTTCTTCTTCTGGCTGTGGCTCTTGTTCTAGTTCTACATCCTGGATTGCCTGATCATTCCGATTCGTCAGCTGAACCACAGGGGCTTCCCTTTCAGGGACAACAGGTTTTTCTTGTTCCTTGCGTTCTTCCTTATAATCAATCGGACCAAGCGTTGCCGACTCATCAAACGTATCCGAATTAGCTCCGGCATTTGCTGTTTGCTCGACTCCATTAATATTCAATTGAGCATGCAGTCTTAGCTGGTTATTCGCAGGAAGTTCATAATCAAAGCTTTCTATATCAATGAGAACATCTTCGAGGCTTGAAATTCGTTCGACCGGGACCGTGATTTCTACCGGGAATGAATGGGAAAAGTAACAGACCCCTTCCTCTCCTGATTCCACATGATCCATTGTCCGTACTGACTGCAGCGGAACAGCCTCTTCGTATTTATGATCAGATTGGTGGGGTACATATTCTCCCGCCAGGTCAACCGTTCCTTTTAAACGGACTTCATCTCCATTTTCCTCAATGACGATTTCAGGCTCAAGTGAAATACCAATTAGTTCTCTAACTCCCTGTCCTTCCTTAAACCATATCGCTTCGTCTAGATAAAATGAAAATACATTTTGTTTATTCTGCAATGGATTTGCCCCTCCCAATATATAATAAGCACAAGCCTCTATTACCACCTTATGCGGTAACTGAGTTTATATACATGGAGGGTTTAGAAAAAGGCATGGCCCGAGACGGCCATGCCTTGTATAATTCCATATTTATAGAGAAGCAAATACTTTTTCTGCTGCCCTTATTGTTTTTTCTATATCTTGCTCTGTATGCTTCGTTGATAGAAAGAGACCCTCGAATTGGGAAGGAGGAAGATAGATCCCTTCTTCAATCATCCCTTGATAATATCTTGTAAACATTTCTAGATCAGAAGCATTTGCGGTTGCGAAATCTACTACAGGATCATCCGTAAAGAAGAACCCAACCATAGATCCTGCCCGGTTAACCGTCAGTGGAATGTTATTTGCTTTTGCCGCTTTCTCATATCCTTCTATCAACCGGTCCACTTTTTGATTGATTCCTTTATAAGTTTCTTCAGTCATGGATGAAACCGTTTCGTAACCTGCCGTCATGGCTAATGGATTCCCAGATAGAGTACCTGCTTGATAAATGTCCCCTACAGGAGCTACTCGTTCCATAATACTACGTTTTCCTCCATATGCTCCTACAGGTAAGCCGCCACCAATTACTTTCCCAAGACAGGTCATATCCGGTGTAACACCAAAGTGACCTTGTGCGCTATGATAGCCGACACGGAATCCAGTCATTACTTCATCAAAGATCAGTACAGTGCCATTATCCTCCGTTAACTCGCGAAGTTCCTGCAGGAAACCATCCTTAGGAGGCACAACCCCCATATTCCCTGATACAGGCTCAATAATTACCGCAGCCAAGTCATCTCCATACTGCTCAAAAACATAGCGTACACTTTCTGAGTCATTATATGGAACCGTAATCGTATTTTGAGCAATGGATGCTGGAACACCAGGGGAATCAGGCAGTCCCAAAGTGGCAACACCAGAACCAGCCTTAATGAGAAGAGAATCACCATGGCCATGATAATTACCTTCGAATTTTAGAATTTTGTCACGACCTGTGTATCCACGGGCAACACGCAGGGCGCTCATCGTTGCCTCAGTACCTGAGTTCACCATTCTCAGCATCTCAATGGAAGGTACACGTTCAATAACTAACTCAGCTAGATGGTTTTCAATTTCTGTAGGAGTACCGAAACTCGTGCCTTGTTCTGTCACTTTTTTTAAAGACTCTACTACTTTTTCGTCCGCATGCCCTAGAATTAATGGGCCAAAACTAAGTACATAATCGATAAATTCATTTCCATCAAGGTCATAAAGTTTAGACCCTTGTCCTTTTTCCATAAATATAGGATCCATGTTTACAGAATTAAAAGCCCTTACCGGAGAATTAACTCCACCCGGCATTAAATCCACAGCTTTTTGGTAAGCAGCTGAAGAGCGTTCAAATTGTTTCATAACGACTCATCCTTTCTGAAATTCGTGGTCTATTGATCCAGCCATTTTGCTGCATCTTTAGCAAAGTAAGTAACAATGAGATCAGCGCCTGCCCTCTTCATAGCTGTAAGCTTTTCAAGGACAATTTCCTGCTCATTTACCCAGCCATTTTGAGCGGCAGCTTTAATCATAGAGTACTCTCCGCTCACGTTGTAAGCAACAAGTGGCAGATTAAAGCGGTCCTTTACTTCTCGCATGATATCTAAATAAGCAAGTGCTGGTTTTACAATAAGGAAGTCTGCACCTTCTTCTACATCCGATTCTGCTTCACGAATCGCCTCCAAACGGTTCGATGGATCCATCTGATAGGCTCTTCGATCGCCAAATTGAGGAGAACTATGAGCCGCATCTCGGAAAGGACCATAAAATGAGGAAGCATATTTTACTGCATAGGACATAATTGGGATCTGGCTGTACCCAGCCTCATCCAATCCTTTTCGAATAGCAGCAACAAATCCATCCATCATATTGGAAGGTGCAATAATGTCCGCTCCAGCTTCTGCTTGAGTAACAGCAGTCTGAGTAATATATTTAAGCGATTCATCATTATCGATATCTCCTTCACGAACTATGCCGCAATGCCCATGGTCTGTGTATTGACATAAACATGTATCTGCAATCACTGTTAATGAAGGAACTTCTTCTTTAATCAGACGGATGGATCTTTGAACAATTCCTTCTTCATGATAAGCCTGACTGCCTACTTCATCTTTTTCATTCGGCACCCCGAAAACAATAACAGAACGAACACCTACACGAGTTAATTCATTCATCTCCTCCGTTAAATAATCAAGTGACACTTGATAAACCCCCGGCATGGAAGCTACTTCATTCTTAATCCCTTCTCCTTCAACTACAAAAATGGGGAAGATAAGATCGTCTTTCCTTAAATGCGTTTCCCGCACTAATGCTCTCATAGACGCTGTCCGCCGCAGACGACGATGGCGTTTGAAATCTAAATCTGACATAGTATCGATTCCCTTCTTATGAAAAAAATTGCACCATCTTCTCCACCATATCTTCCATTGTATAATGCTCGGGTAATAAAACATTTCTAAAACCGAAATACTCTGCCTGACTGGCGGTCGTTGGTCCTATGCAAAAACACGGAAGATCCCGGCCCGTGTCGGGCATGCCTCTCATAATAGCAAAATAGGCCTGGACAGTGGATGGGCTTGTGAATGTTAATGCATCAATCTCATGATCATTGATCAATTGACGAAGCTTTTTCTGATGCTCTTTCAATAGTAGCGTATCATAGACCGTGATTGCTTGGAAAAAGACCTGCTGTTCTGCAAATTTTTCTGGCAGAACGTCCCTTGAGCGGCTCCCTCTAACATAGAGGATCCTGCCTGAAACACTTTCTTCTCTAAAAAATTCTTCTGCCATGGTATCAGCCTGAAAGCTGGACGGCATAAAATCAGCATTGAGTCCGTAAGTATTAAGTGTACGCGCTGTTTTTTCCCCAATAATAGCAAACCTAAGAGTATCAGGGATCCGAACTCCTACTTTATTTACTAGCTCGAAAAAAAACTTCACACCATTAGAGCTTGTAATAAAAACCCATGCATAGTTGTGAAGTTTCTTGAGGATCTCTTGATTCTCCTTCGAGTCATTTAATTGAAAGTGAAGAAGAGGGGTCCTTAAAGCCCTCCCCCCTTCCTTATTTATCCGGTCTACAAAGGGCCTTGCCTGGGATGCGCCTCTTGTGACAAGAATCGTTTTCCCCGCAAGAGGCTTCATTACTGTTCATACTCCTCTTTAGCTTGATCTACAATTTCCTGAGCTCCTTGAGCTTTCAGGCTATCAGCGGCTTCTTTGCCTACAGCCAGAGGATCTTCTCCTTTAACGGTTTCGTGAAGGATGGTTTTACCGTCAGGAGTTCCAACCAATGCGCTCAGAATAATTTCACTGCCTTTTCTATAAGCATATCCTCCGATAGGAACTTGACAGCCCCCATTTAAATCATGAAGAAACTTACGCTCAGCCGATACGGTTGTAGCCGTATATTCATGATTAATTTGCATAAGGAAATCCCGTAAAGAAGAATCATTTTCCCGGCACTGTATAGCTAGAGCTCCTTGGCCAACAGCAGGCACACACACATCAGGCTCTAAATATTCAGTTACTAGATTATCATCCCAGCCCATACGTTTTAATCCGGCAGCCGCTAAGACGATGGCATCATAGTCTTCCTCTTTCAATTTACGAAGACGTGTATCGATATTGCCTCGAATCCACTTCACTTCTACGTCAGGTCTCACGGCTTTAATTTGAGCACTTCGACGCAAACTGCTGGTACCTACAATGGCCCCTTCATGCAAGTCTTTGAGCGCAACATTTCCATTCGATACGAATGCGTCCCTATGATCTTCTCTAATTGGTACGGAAGCAACAGTTAAACCAGAAGCTACCTCAGAAGGCATATCCTTCATCGAATGAACGGCCATGTCAATTTCACCATCATACATGGCTTGTTCAATCTCTTTAATAAATAACCCTTTTCCTCCTACTTTGGATAAGGTTACGTCCAAAATTTTATCCCCTTTAGTTGAAATCCTCTTAATTTCAAATTCGTAGCTGGGATCTATATTTTTCAGTTGTTCTATCACCCACTCTGTCTGAGTGATAGCCAGATTGCTTTTTCTTGAACCGATCACTATTTTCTTCATATGACTACCTCCTTAAAAATGAAAATTCGATAACGAACCAAATAAAAAGAAATTGATTAATAGAAATAAAAAAGCTCCCGAGTTAAATATGGAAATGGAACGTCCCTGATAACCTTTTACCACCCTTAACACCAGGTAAATGATATAGACAAAAAGCACAAGGAAAGAACCTAAGGTTTTTGAGTCATACCAGTAAAACGTATCAGGTGATATATATCCCCACGTAACACCTAAGATAATAGCAATTAACAAAAGAGGGACTCCCAGAATAACTGAGATATAAGAAAAATGATCCAGTTTTGTTAAATCACCTAGTCGAAACAGTTTGGCATTCCACTTTTTTTTCTTTAAGAGGCGGTATTGCAGCAAATACATAATTGAAAAGATAAAGGATAACGTAAAAAAACCATAAGAAATAATAGCTAAACTAATATGAACTACAAGCATTTCATTTACTAGTTCTACACCACGATCCTTTAGATCATTTTGAGCTCTGGTAGATAAATGAATTAATACTACAAGAAACCCGACAACATTCGTAAAGAATACTAAAAAGTCCACTCTAAACAGCCGGTTAATAATTAAAGAGAACGTTACTAAAATCCAGGCATAAAAATACAGACCATCATACACTGTCATTATAGGTAAGTTCTCTTCTACCAAAACTTGGGTCAATAAAAAAAAGGTTTGTAGAACCCAAACCATACTAAGTAACCAGAAGGCCGCTCGGTTAGCCTTCCGGTTTGTCTGCACAAAGTCAATGAAATATCCAATTAAACTAAGTCCATAAAGTAACAGGATGAGTTCGTACACCCATTTAAGCTCGAACATATGGACATCCACCCTTACGGATTAACAATAGAGTTGGCGACAGGAAAGAATTGGCCCGTCTCATCTTCTTGCTTCCCAGCTGATTGGTTTTTTTTCGCCTGCTCTTTTATTTCTTCTTCTACCCGTTCTTCGATTCCAAAAATTTGAGTGAACAAGCGCAGTGTTTCTTCCGAATCAGGCTGAGCCGCTAGTTCTTTAGCCTGCAGAATAGGCTCCTTCAGCATTTGATTAATAATACTTTTCGTATGTTTACTGAGCACTTTTCTTTCTCGATCCGTCAGTTCAGGCATTTTTCGTTCAATACTTTTCATAGTCTCCGCTTGAATGCCCAGAGCCTTAGAGCGCAGTGCAGAAATCACAGGTACGACTCCAATGGTCTGAAGCCATTCTTTAAACTCTACAATTTCAGCTTCCACCATGATTTCAATTTCTTCGGCCGCTTGCTTGCGCATAGCCAAATTGGCATCAACAATACCTTGAAGATCATCAATATCGTATAAGAATACGCTCTCCAAATTTTCCATGGCTGGATCCAAGTCTCTCGGAACAGCGATATCTACGAAAAAGAGAGGTTTCCCTTTTCTCTTACGATGAATAGGTTCCATTTTCTCTTTTGTAACTACATAATCTGTAGCTCCTGTTGAACTAATTACGATGTCGGCATCTGTTAAAACCGTCTCCAAGTCTTCCATGGTGCGTGCTTGTCCATTAAACTGGTCAGCTACTACCTGTGCCTTAGATAGAGTACGGTTAATGACCGTTACTTTACGTACTCCAGATCCGTGCAGGTTTTTAGCTGCCAGTTCTCCCATCTTACCAGCACCCAGGATCACGATATGCTTGTGGACGAGGTCGCCGAATATCTTTCGGGCAAGCTCTACAGCGGCGTAACTTACAGAAACGGCATTTTCACTGATTTCCGTATCTTTATGGGCTTTTTTAGCCATCGTTACAGCCTGTTTAAACAATTGATTAAAAATTGTCCCGGTGGTCCCCGCTTCCTGTCCATTTATGAAAGCTTGTTTCATCTGACCTAATATTTGGGTTTCCCCTAATACCATTGAATCAAGCCCAGAGGTCACTCGAAGCAAATGCTCAATTGCCCCATCCGTTTCATAAAAGGAAAGAAATGGAGAAAATTCTTCTTTATCAACATGAAACCAATCTGCTAAAAATTGTTTAATATAATAGCGTCCTGTGTGCAGCTGATCTACAACTGCATAGATTTCCGTACGATTGCATGTAGAAATAATCACATTTTCCAGTACACTTTTACGGGCATTTAACTCTTGCATAGCCTCTTTTAAGTGTGTTTCAGAAAAGGTGAGTTTTTCCCTAATTTCCACAGGGGCCGTTTTGTAGTTGAGACCAACAGCTAAAATATGCATTCCATCTACCCCCATTAAACGTTCCAGACTCTCACATATGAATTAGTATAACATGAATCCGCACACATTTTCCCGTAAATATATGAACAGATTTCGAAAATAATGTGATAGGATATAGATACGTTGTAAAGAATGTTTTAACTATTTCTTTATAATAAATTTAAATTATAATCCGTTTGTAATATATCAAACCCACGCTCAATGCGCAAGTAAACAAAATTACTATTATTGGAATGGATGGATCGTTACATGACTAAACAGAATTCTTTTATTGGTTTTTTACTCATTGGTTTTGGGTTATATTTCCTGTTACGCCAATTAAACATTCCCTACTTATCTGAGTTTTATTCATGGCCTACTCTACTCTTTATTATCGGAGCTGCCTTTTTATTACATAGTTATATTGCAAAAGATCATTCAAGTCTTTTTACCGGGGCATTAATGCTGGGATTCGGCGTTCATTTCCACGCTATTCACCACCTAGCGTTCTGGAAAGATGATTGGCCTTTTTACTTATTAGTAATAGGAGTGGCTTTTCTAATTAGATATGCTGGTGCAAAAAAGGGACTAATTCCTGCTTTGCTATTCCTTGGATTTGGTTTTTTCGCCTTATTCTGGCCGGTTAATCCTGAATGGTTTCAATGGATTCAGACTGGTTTTCAAACTATTATCCGATACTGGCCGCTGGTACTAATCGTTTCAGGTTTATATTTATTAAAAAAATAGCAAAGAAAAGCCGCTGTGATATTCAAACCACAGCGGCTTTTTTCTATCAATACGCTAAGCTTCTCGAAATCAAACTTTATATAATTGGGAGCTTAGCCCTATTAAGCAACACAGATATTAAACTAAGCCTTATAAAATAGAGCTCAAAAATGCTTGGGTTCTTTCTTCCTTAGGATTCTCAAAAATATCTTTTGGTGCGCCTGTTTCTACAATTCTGCCTTCGTGCATATAAACTACACGATCTGCTACTTCACGAGCAAAGCCCATCTCGTGGGTAACAACGACCATTGTCATCCCCTCTTTTGCCAGATCCTTCATTGTTTGCAATACTTCACCTACTAGCTCTGGATCGAGCGCGGAGGTAGGTTCGTCAAATAGCATAATTTCAGGCTTCATAGCAAGAGCTCGTGCAATAGCTACACGCTGCTTTTGTCCCCCTGACAAACGGGAGGGATAATCATTCGCTTTTTCGGCAAGCCCGACTTTTTCAAGCAATGCTTTACCCTCTTCCTTAGCTTGAGATTTAGACAGTCTCTTTACTTGTGTAGGAGCTTCCATAACGTTACCCAATACCGTTTTATGTGGGAAGAGATTAAAATGCTGAAAAACCATCCCTACCTTTTGTCGTACTTCATTTACGTTATCTTTTTTCGGGTTAACCTCATTTCCTTTGATAAAGATCTCTCCACTGTTCTTCATTTCTAAAAAGTTTAGACAGCGGAGCATAGTACTTTTTCCCGATCCGCTTGCACCGATTAACACGACAACTTCACTTTCTTTCACATGAAAATCAATATCTTTCAGAACATGATTGTCCCCGAAATATTTATTTAATTTATTGACTTCTATCATTTGCTTAGCCAACCTGTAACCCTCCTTTAAAATTACTCACTGCCACTCACGGCCATTTTCTTCTCAATTAAGCTAACCACAAGGGTTAGAAGGAAGACAAGAATTAAGTAATACACAGCACTCACAAGTAACCATGTCATATAATCAAAAGTATTTGCTCCTTGAGTTGTAGCAACAGCGAATATCTCTGAAACTCCTATAAACGCAGCCAAAGATGAATCTTTTAACCCAATAATAAACTGATTACCAAGCGGGGGCAATGCCCGCCGAAAAGCCTGGGGCAGGATGATTCTTCTCATCGTTAGGGACTGACTCATCCCAAGAGAACGACCGGCCTCTGTTTGACCTTTACCTATGGATTGTATAGAACCTCGGAATATTTCAGCAATATAGGCGCCATTATGGAAGGCGAGTCCCAAAGAAACCGACCAGAATCCACTAATCATCCATACATTGGTTAACCCATAGTAGAATACAAAAATCTGCACAATAAGCGGTGTACCCCTTACGATGTAAATATAAGCATTCGCAATCCATTCCAGAGGCTTAATATTAGAGATTTTTAATAGGGCGAAAAATAAACCAACAAATATTGCAATAAATATAGAAACCGCTGTTAATGCGAGAGTCAGCTGAGAAGCCTCAAAAAATAATTCCCGGCTGTTTACGAGAGCGTCCCAGAACCCTCCCCAAAAAGAAATAAACTGTAAGTACATAACCTCAACTCCTCTTTAATGTCAAAAAAGAGTACGCGGACGCGCACTCTTTAGACTTCCGTATAACTAAAACTACTATTACTCTGGTTGAGTAGTAATATCGTCGCCAAAATATTCATTACTGATTTCAGCAAGCGTTCCATCTTCACGAAGTTTTTCAAGAGCTGCATTAATATCTTCTAATAGCTTATCGTTATCTTTCGCAACTGCTACTGCCTGTTCGCTGCGTTCAATCATCTTCTTAGCTTCAATCTCAAGATCCTGCTGCATAGCTTCTTTACCTGTTAAGAAGTCCGTAATTACAGCGTCATGGCGTCCCTTAGCAAGAGATTGCAAGGCTACAACGTCACTATCATACGTTTTAATATTATCTGTTGCTTCTTCCGCAAATTTACTGTAAGTAGATCCTTTGGAAACTGCAATCTCTTTGCCATCCAAGTCTTCTAAAGTTTCAATATCACTTCCAGGGCGTGTGAAAATTTGAGCTCCAGAATAATAATATGGGGTAGAGAACGCTACTTGTTCTGCACGTGCTTCCGTGATTGTGTGGCTTGCTACCGCTGCATCGAAACGGCCAGTTTTAACACCTTCCACAATGGATGCGAATTTCTGTTTCTGAGGATTTGGTTCAAGCCCCAGTTCCTCCGCTATTGCATTCGCTACATCGATATCAAAGCCTGACATCTCACCGCTTGCATCTGTCATACTGAATGGACGGAATTCTCCAGATGATGCGAAGGTAAACTTACCTTCTTCGACTAAACCGTAGTCAGCATTGGATCCGCTTGATTCTTCTGAGCTTTCTCCTGAATCCCCCGAAGTTTCTCCTTCGTCTCCACTGCTGCCGCAAGCAGCCAAAGCAAAGATCATAATAATAGTAAGAGGTAACATAAATAAATACTTTTTCATATTCTCCCATCCCTTCCCTTCATCACTTTGTCATCTAATTGTTATATTGGCAATAATACTAATTATATCTTTAATTCAAAGTTTTCCCAAAATTTAAAATAATGCATATCGAACCAAAATATATTAAAATGTGGACTGGGTTAAATGATTTCAGTACAATTCTTATAAATACACGAATTTGCTTGAAATTATCTTGAAGTCTTAAGGTTGTCATTTTCCAACAATTAGAATAAATTGATGTGCAGGATGCAAATTGTGTGTCATACTCGTGCTTTAAATTAAGAAGAATACTCACCTTACACGAGAGGCTAGCAACTAAACTTTAAAAAAGCCACTTCTAATTAAAGAAGTGGCTTTTTTTACATATTCAAATGCGTAAGCATGGTTTTCCATGCGCGTTCTTTTCCTTCACCGGTTTCTGCAGAGAAAGGAATCAAGGTATCCTCCTCTTCCATCTCTAAAACCTCTTGAATCGTTTTTAGTTGTTTATGTTTTTGGCTCTTCTTGAGTTTATCAAGCTTCGTTGCAATAACCATAACCGGTAATCCAAAATGTTTTAAATAGTTATACATGATAACATCATCTTCTGTAGGTTTATGACGAGAGTCGATGATCAGAGCAGTGGCACGCAGCTGCTCTCTTTCTGAAAAATACTCCTCCATCATTTCTCCCCATTTAGCCCGCTCTTTTTTAGATACTTTAGCATAGCCATACCCTGGAACATCCACAAAATGAAAGAGATCATTAATAATATAGAAGTTTAATGTCTGAGTTTTTCCAGGTTTAGAAGAAGTACGAGCCAGATTTTTCCTTTGAATCATCTTATTTATAAACGAAGACTTTCCTACATTCGATCTTCCCGCCAGGGCAATTTCCGGAATTGGAGCTTTTGGATATTGTTTCTTGCTCGCTGCGCTAATTACAATGTCTGCATAATTAACCTTCATGGACTTCCTCCACCAGCGCTTGGTTTAATACCTCATCCAAGTGCTTAACGGGTATAAAAGTTAGTCCTTCACGTACACTTTCCGGAATATCTTCTAAATCCTTCTCGTTTTCAGAAGGAATAATAATTTTAGAAAGACCAGCTCTATGGGCACTTAATGATTTCTGCTTTAATCCTCCGATCGGCAGCACTCGTCCTCGCAGAGTGATTTCTCCTGTCATGCCCACCTCTTTCCGAACAGGACGGCCGGTAAGCGCTGAGACAAGAGCAGTAGCAATCGTGATACCAGCAGAAGGTCCATCTTTAGGAGTTGCTCCTTCTGGAACATGGATGTGAATATCATTCTTTTCTACGAAATCCGCATCAATATTTAGCTCATTTGCACGTGAACGAATGTAACTGAAGGCCGCTTGTGCGGATTCCTTCATAACATCACCAAGTTTACCTGTAAGAGTCAGATTTCCTTTGCCAGGGTAAATAGATACTTCAATTGAGAGTGTATCGCCTCCTGCAGCGGTGTACGCGAGACCAGTAGCTGTTCCAATTTGATCCTCAAGTTCCGCTTGACCATATCTGAATTTAGGACGACCGAGCAGTTCTTCCAATTGCTTCTCTGTAACCACGACACGTTGCTTTTCACCAGAAACAATAATTTTAGCAGCTTTTCTGCATATACTTGCCAGTTCGCGTTCCAAACCGCGGACTCCCGCTTCACGCGTGTAAGTCCTAATCAATTTAAGCAAAGCGTCCTCCCTGATTTGGATTTGCCCTTTACTTAAACCATTCTCTTTAATTTGTTTAGAAAGCAAATGCTCTTTTGCGATATGCAGCTTTTCTACTTCCGTGTAACCGGCGATCGTAATAACTTCCATACGATCCTGAAGCGGTCCTGGAATAGAAGACATGGTATTAGCCGTAGCTACAAACATAACTTTGGATAAGTCATAGTGTTCTTCAATAAAGTGGTCACTAAAAGTACTGTTCTGTTCAGGATCAAGTACTTCCAGCATAGCAGACGAAGGATCTCCCCTAAAATCACTGGCCATTTTATCGATCTCGTCCATAAGAAATACAGGGTTGACCGTTTCTGCTCTCTTCATCCCTTGAATAATTCTCCCAGGCATCGCCCCGATATAGGTTCTGCGGTGTCCTCTTATTTCAGCTTCATCTCTCACTCCACCAAGGGAGATACGGACAAAGTTACGGTTAATTGCACGTGCTATGGATTTAGCAAGTGATGTTTTACCTACTCCTGGAGGTCCAACAAGACATAAAATCGGACCTTTAATGGATTGGGTAAGTTTTTGTACGGCCAGATATTCAAGTACACGCTCTTTTACCTTTTCTAATCCATAATGATCTTCATCGAGAATTTTCTCTGCATGCTTTACGTCCAGATTATCTTCTGTCTCAGCACTCCACGGAAGAGAAACAAGCCACTCAATGTAATTGCGGATAACGGAACTTTCTGCACTGCTTTGCGGTACCTTCTCATATCTGCCTAGTTCCTTATATGCAATTTTTTCCACTCGCTCAGGCATCTCAGCTTCCTCAATCTTTTCTTTCAATTGAGCAACTTCGCCAGATTTGCCGTCTTTATCACCTAGTTCATTTTGGATCGCTTTCATCTGTTCACGTAAGTAGTATTCTTTTTGTGTTTTCTCCATTGACTTCTTGACACGCTGTCCAATTTTTTGTTCGATTTGCAGGACGTCTCGTTCATTTCCGATAAGTTCAATTAACTTTTGAAGACGTGCTTTCACATTCTCAGTTTCTAAAATGGACTGCTTATCTTTAAGTTTCACTGGCAAATGCGAGGTTACAATATCTGCAAGATGACTTGGTTCATCTATGTCCGATACTGTGTTATAGGTCTCTTGGCTCACTTTTTTAGATACCTTTACATACTGCTCGAATTGACTCATTAACGTTCGCATTAATGCTTCTTCTTCGTTTTTATCCTCATGTTCATCTTCAAGCTTGTGAATATTTGCTTGATAAAACTCTTCACCTTCGCTTACATCATCAATTGTTGCCCTGTAAAGCCCTTCTACTAGTACGCGATTTGTTCCATTAGGAAGCTTCACCATTTGTTTCACACGTGCCACTGTACCAACAGAGTACATATCTTCAGATGAAGGGTCATCAATATTTACTTCTTTTTGTGATACAAGGAAGATTTCATTGTCTTCCATCATAGCCTGCTCCAATGCATTGACCGATTTTTCTCTTCCAACATCCAGATGCAGCACCATAGATGGATACACTAACAATCCTCTAAGAGGAAGGAGGGGGATTTGATTTTTTTGTTTATCTGTCATATTCTTTGCACCTCCGTATAATGCCAATACGTATTCTAATCATATATAAAACTTTTTGGAAAGTAAACGCAGGAAAACTAATAGTTTCCAATGCCGAACCCCCTTCACATTGATGTGTGAAGGGGGCAGCCTCTTCAAATGATACCCATATTATGAGCAAGAAGCGCTTCTTTCATCCTTTATGTAACAAGCTTAATCAAAGGAGTTTCTAATCAGGAAATCCGGATGTTATCCCATGAACTACCCAGGGTCTGTTTTAAAAAACTTCAATTCTTTCTATATTTGTTAAAGGATAAAATTGAAGCCGCGCTACAGCTAGGCGTAGCGCGGCTTGAAGTTAAAGAGAAACATCCCTCTAAAGGTTTACTTAAGCACTTTCTTTAGGAGATTCTTTATTCTCATCTTCAACCGTTCCATCAGTCAGGATAAGCTTAGGACGGCCATTTTCCGCTGTAACTGTTTCTTTCGTAATGATGCATTTTTCAATATCATCACGGGAAGGTAATTCATACATAACATCAAGCATGATGCCTTCAATAATAGAACGCAGGCCGCGGGCGCCTGTTTTACGTTCAATTGCAAGGCGTGAAATTTCACGAAGACCTTCTTCTTCAATTTCCAGCTCTACATGATCGATTTGGAACAATTTCTGATATTGCTTCACAAGTGCATTCTTAGGCTTAGTAAGAATTTCTACAAGTGCATCTTCATCTAACTGCTCCAGACTTCCAATTACTGGCAGTCGGCCAATAAATTCAGGAATAAGTCCGTAACTCAACAAGTCTTCTGGAAGTACTTTTGTGAGCAATTCTTTTTTCTCATTCTCATCGACATTTTGTTCAGATCCAAACCCTATGACTTTACGCCCTAAGCGGCGTTTGATAATTTGATCAATTCCATCAAAGGCTCCCCCAACGATAAACAGCACGTTGGTTGTGTCGATTTGAATAAATTCTTGATGAGGATGTTTACGTCCTCCTTGTGGAGGGACACTAGCCTGAGTACCTTCAAGAATTTTCAGTAAGGCCTGCTGTACGCCTTCCCCTGATACATCTCTTGTAATAGAAGGATTCTCAGACTTACGCGCAACTTTATCAATTTCATCAATATAAATTATACCTTTTTCAGCTTTTTCTACATCGTAATCAGCTGCTTGTATTAATTTAAGAAGAATGTTTTCCACATCTTCTCCTACATAACCAGCTTCCGTAAGAGAAGTCGCATCTGCAATGGCAAATGGAACGTTTAATATACGGGCAAGTGTTTGGGCAAGAAGTGTTTTACCGCTACCAGTAGGCCCAAGCATTAAGATATTACTCTTAGCAAGCTCTACATCATCATTTTTCGTACCTGCGTTAATACGCTTGTAATGATTGTAAACAGCTACTGATAAATTTTTCTTAGCCTGGTCTTGGCCAATGACATAATCGTTAAGGATTTCACGAATTTCTTGTGGTTTCGGTACTTCTTTAAATTCTACTTCTTCTTCATTTCCGAGTTCCTCTTCAACGATTTCTGTACAAAGTTCAATGCATTCATCACATATATATACCCCTGGTCCTGCCACGAGCTTGCGAACCTGCTCTTGACTTTTACCGCAGAAAGAACACTTCAGTTGTCCTTTTTCATCATTGAATTTAAACATACATTTCACCCCTTAATAAAATGACGCAATAGTTGCGACTGAAGTTTTAAGATATGACCTTAAACGATTCAGTTTCTTTTGCTCATCATACCAAAATAACTCCTAACAAAAAAGCAATACCTATTAGAGGTGTGCGAATCTCTATTGCACCAACCTCATTATGTAGATATGTAATGGATAAGTCAAACAAAAGGATACCTCTATAGTGTATGTAAAACATAGGAAGTATCATTCATACTATCCACTAATTCTTTAACCTATACTCTACTAAGAGAAAATATAGGAGGAGACAAGGAGCAATCCCGCCCCTTGTCTCCCAGCTCATCTTATTCAGATTTAGTTTTGCTGTTTTCAACTAAAACGTCAATAGCTTTACGTACCTTAAGATCTTCTTTGATCATATCGGTGTTACCGCCAAGCATTTGAGTTAATTGAGCTACATCCGTTTGATACATGGAAGCCATATTCTCTAGTTCCGCATTCACATCTTCATCTGAAACATTTACGTCTTCAGCTTCAGCTATTGCCTCAAGAGTTAAGTTTGTTTTCACTCTTTTGCCAGCATCTTCTTTCATTTGTTCACGAAGGGCATCTTCATCTTGCCCTGTGAACTGGAAATACATGTCTTTCGTCATTCCCTGCATTTGCAGACGCTGTTCAAATTCTTGGACCATACGGTCAAGTTCCGTGTCTACCATAGACTCAGGAATTTCTACTTCTGCATTCTCAGAAGCTTTCGTTACAAGTGTGTCACGCTTTTGGTTTTCAGCATCAGTTTTCTTCTGCTCTTCTAAACGCTCACGTGTTTTCTTAGTAAGTTCATCAAGAGATTCAACCTCTTCATCAACATCCTTGGCAAATTCATCATCAAGTTCCGGAAGTTCTTTGCCTTTTATTTCATGAATGGTTACTTTGAAAGTTGCTTCTTTTCCTGCAAGATCTTCTGCGTGGTATTCTTCTGGGAAAGTTACAGTTACTTCTGTTTCTTCTCCTGCATTCTTACCTACAAGCTGTTCTTCGAAACCTGGAATAAAGGAACCTGAACCTACTTCTAGAGAATAGTTCTCAGCTTGTCCGCCTTCGAATGCCTCTCCATCAACGAACCCTTCAAAGTCCATTACTACAGTGTCACCATCTTCAACTTCGCCATCTTCTTTAACGACAAGTTCAGCTTGTTTTTCCTGTAGTTGTTTCAATTCGCTCTGCACATCTTCTTCAGTGACTTCTGTGCTTTGTTCTTCGACTTCCAAGCCTTTGTATTCTCCAAGATTAACTTCCGGCTTAACGGTTACTTCCGCTGTAAATACAAGATCTTCACCTTTTTCAATTTGCTTAACATCTACTTCCGGACGATCTACCGGCTCGATACCAGTTTCTTCTACGGCGTTTGAATAAGCCTGAGGAAGTACAATGTCAAGAGCATCCTGATAAAGGGATTCTACTCCGAACCGTTGTTCAAATAATTTCCGAGGTACTTTACCCTTACGGAATCCAGGTACTTGTACATCTTTCACTACTTTTTTGAAGGCCTGATCAAGTGCTTGGTCGAACTCACTTGCTGGTACTTCTACTGTTAAAGTACCTTGATTACCTTCTTGCTTTTCCCATTTTGCTGACATAAAAAATTCCCTCCAACATCTATTCATTCATTTTCGTCAATGGACGATTGTTCATTGATTCTATGACTCTTTATACATACGAATCTCATTTGCAACCACTATATTATAACATAAACAAACGGGCTTTCAAGATATGTACATATAAGTGGAATATTCGTATCCTCCTCTTATTCTCCAATGATCAGAGAATAATGCTGCTCACATAATTCAATCTCTTCTTTATATTTCTGAACGCCCTCTACATGCGCCTCTTCCTGGTAGGGTAGCTGCAAGTACTGATGTCCTATTTGCTTGAGCGCTTCTACAATAATAGGAACTTCCTTCTCATTAGGAAACAATGGAAAGCGAACATAACAGTATCTGTATAAAAGACGGTCCAAAATTGCATACATACTTGGATTATTTTGCTCGACCCCGCCTAGTCTCATCTGTATTTGTTTTATAATGTAGTCAGATTGCAATTGATTTAATTTTCCTGGTACCACTTCAATCGTCTGGCCGAATTTTTGAACCTGTACTTGATCTTCTATGTGAGTATCTCTGAACCACACAATTACTGCTGACTTAATGATTGGGTGGACTACGTTATCTTTAAGAATAGGTCTGAATGTCTCTACATGCGGTGAGGATGGCTGTTTTTTTAACTGGTTCATTATTGTCCATTGCTTTTGAATATCATTCTTATCCATTGCCGTTAGAAAATCATTAATCAGCTTTTCACCCTGTTCACGTTGATGATCCTCCAGCAACTTCCGGCTTACTTCGTACATCTGCCACAATTGAGTGCGACTCTGGTGTGGAACATCTTCTGCCTCAAACACTTCGTCAAGTAAATCTACAATATCCTGATACCTGTTAGTTTGAAATAGAATGGTTATGTATATATGTAGGTAGTGATAATAATGATCGATCTCGATTTTCATGAGTTTCTTACATAATTCTTCAGCTTCATCGAAATCGCCTAACTCAATCCAGCTCATTAATAAGCCCGTATATACATCGTGGCTGGCTGCATCATAGTTTAAAAGCGGCTCTAGAGATTGAACAGCATCTTGATACCTTTTTTCTTTAAGCGCCTGAAGCCCTTCTTTTTCTAAATTTGTTTTCCATGTGGGGAATATGACAATATTCCCTTTATTATTTTCCATAAGACACCCTTCCTATAGCAATGGAGTTCCAGCTTATTCTATTATGACCAATATAATAAAATTAAAACCTTCTGCCAGTGCCTTCTATTTAATTCATCAACCTTATACTTATTAGGCTATATTAAAACAGTTAGTACTGAAACACAATGGAATTGCTTTCCTTCCCCTATCCAATGTGGTTTTACATTTCTCACTTATCTTTTGTCTTTCGACAGGAATCTATCCTGCTTCATTTTTCTCCAAGATACAATTGTTAATTTCCATGAAACTCTCGCTTAAAATAGTTCTTTAGTCTCATGCTTAAGTTTCCTTTTTTGTTAAAATAAAGTAGTTGTGAATCACAATTCAACGAATTAATATTTTCTAAGGAGCTGCATGGTTTTGTCACTTCTAGATGATCAAACGTTACTTGAAACTTATCTGGAGTCCGTCAAACTTCAGTTAGATGATGATTTTGTACACCTTTTGACTAAGGAAATTGACAAAAGAGCTATTGAAATTCCACAAACTAACTAACACATAATATTTATGACATCAAACGTTACTGGCAGAAGCCGTAGCGTTTTTTAGATGGTTTTAAAATAAGCTGGCTTCTTATATAAGAAGCCAGCTTATTATTAGCTGAAGGGAAATTGGTCTGTTGTCGATTGGTTTTTCTGTGGTGAAGCCACAGCCTTTGCTAAACCAGGAAGCACGTTTTGCAATTGGCCAGACTGGCCAGTCATTAAACTGTAAGTGGCTGCACCTACCCCTATAGAAGCAATTACGGGTAACCACTGTACATTTTGTCGTTTCATCTGACTCCCACACTCCTTAGCTCGAATAGCCGAATAGGCAATCCTATTGTGTGAAAAAAAGTCATGCTGTATCCTTGATAACTTTTCCCAACTATATTTATTTGGGTGTGAAAAATTTCGTCACAAACATTTTCCAAACTTTTAGTGCAATAAAAACGGGCCATAGCAATAAAATAAACAGTAAATAGAAAATATAAAGTGATTGATCCTCTTTTGTTTCATGTGCAGGTTCCTTTTGTATCATACAAAGGATGAATCCGAGCAGAATATAAAATAAAAAGAACATGCGGAACCACTCCTTTTTCTTAGAATATGATTTTCTTTAAGAAATGGTTTAAATAAAGTAACCACCACAGGTCTTTTAGTGAATCTGACTCATTCCAAAAAACTTGTGAACATTATGTGTCTTTTTTAAGAATTTTTTGTTACAATAAAAGAAACAATAAGAATGCGCTTACATTAAATTCTTCCTTAAAAGGAGTTGTTTCTAAATGGATATAGTCATGATTTTCTTACTGCTATCAACGCTAACCCCTTTTCTATTTTTAAAAGTAAGAAGGTTATCTCTCGCGGTTATTCAGTCTCTGATGCTGGTCGGCATGTGGATTTACTACTTCCAGGCTGCGTTTAGTGTGGCACCTGCTACGTTCTCTCCATTATGGATTATATTTTACGCAGGTCTCTTGTTGTCACAAGTAGGCTGGATTATGTTTATCATTTATGTAGTCAGTAGCCATGGTAAGTATCAGAAAGAATTCCAATAAAAAGCAAACCCTCTACTTTTATAAGTAGAGGGTTTATTTTATCTATACGTTTTTTGTTTTTGCAGCTGAACGTGGAACAATTGGAAAATCGCTTGAGTGAATGCTAGTCCTGAAACGGCATAGAGCACAAACTTAGGCGAGTAAGCTGTATATAGTGCTCCCCATAAAGAAATAGCCGTCAGTAAAATACAAAGCATAAAACCAATAACATGTTTTTGAGATAATACCTCTGTGGCTTCATTATTTTCTAAATCATGGACTTTTTCATTTAATTTCATATATATCACCACCAGATTATTAAATTACACTTTATGCTTAATGGCCGGAATGCTCTGTAGATTCTCCATTTTCACTGTGGTTTTCCTGCTGCTCATGCTGGTTATGGTTATCACCATCATGGTCATGAGTAAAGCCAAAGGACATGGTAAACAATGAACCAGCTACGATAATCGTAGCCAACACTCCGCCATGAAACATCATATTCCATGGAACGTGTCCTCCCTGACTCTCACGTTCAGTCATGTGCATAAACATGAACAATTGAATACCTGCCTGGATAATGGCTAAAGCCATTATCCCTGTGATAATCCAAATAGCGGATAGATCTGATTGCAGAGCAGTCCAAGCAGCAACCAGCGTTAGAGTAATTGAAACCAGAAATCCGACGAGGTGTTGAGTAGGAATACGTTTCTTATCATTTGCCATTTAATCCACCATCCCTATCAGGTAAACACCTGTAAAGATAAAGATCCATACTACATCTAAAAAGTGCCAGTAGAGACCAATAATAAAGAATTTACGACTCGTCCTAGGTGTTAAACCCCTCTGTCTTAATTGAATAAGAAGAAGTATAATCCAGCCGATACCCAAGCTTACGTGGAGTCCGTGGGTTCCTGCTAGTGTAAAGAAAGATGACCAGTAGGCACTGGATTGAAGGGTAGCTCCCTCATGTACATAGTGAACAAACTCATAGATCTCAAAACCTAAGAATCCGAGCCCTAAAAGCAAAGTCACTAAAATCCAGTTCCTCAAACCTTTCACAGAGCCTCTTCTCATTTCGTGAATAGCTATTCCGCAAGTGAAACTACTTGTCAAAAGCATAAACGTCATGATCAATACAATCTCTGCTCCAAAGAGTTCCCCTGGAGAAGGAGCATCAGCTGTTCTGCCGAATAAAACTGCATAAGTGGCAAAGAGTGTAGCAAACAAAACAATTTCTGCACCTAAGAATATCCAGAATCCAAGAATGCTCAGTCTGCCTTCTTCGGTTCTATACTCTAATGGTCCTGTTTTCAGCTCGTGAGAACTCATATTATAACCTCCTTGCCGAGCGTTCCGTACGCTTAATTTCATCTACTTCTACGTGGAAGCCTTCATCGTAGTCGAAGGAACGAATGATCATCATGACGAAAACGGCAAGCAAGCCGCCTATAGCCATCCACATCCATTCAAATACAAGCCCAAATCCTGATACAAACATGAAAGCCATCATAATAAACGGCTGTCCCGTGCTGCTCGGCATGTGAATAGGCTCTACTTTATCTTCCTCAAATGTAGTTTTGCCTTCTTGTTTTAACTTGACATAAGCATCCTGGCTATCGATGTGCGGAAGTGTTGCAAAGTTATAAAAAGGTACAGGAGTAGGAGTGGCCCATTCGAGCGTTCGTCCATTATCCCAGTTGTCCCCTGTTTTCTCACGCTCACTGTAACGATAGCTGTAAAGAATGGTAAATACGAAAATGGCAAAGCCAACTCCCATTCCAAATGCGCCCACCGTAGAGATAATATTCAGCGGCATCCACTCGGGAATAATAGTAAAGACACGGCGCGGCATTCCATCGAGTCCCACAAAATACTGCGGGAAGAAGCAGACATGGAATCCAATAACAAAGAACCAGAAACTCCATTTTCCGAGTCTTTCGTTAAGCTTGTGCCCGAACATTTTCGGATACCAGAATACTAGACCTGAGAAGCAGGCAAATACCGTACCAGCAATTAACACATAGTGGAAGTGTGCTACCAAGAAGTAAGTGTTATGATACTGATAATCTGCAGATGCCATACCAAGCATAACTCCGGTAACACCGCCGATCACAAAACTCGGAATAAAGGCAAGTGACCACATCATGGCTACTGTATTATTAATTTTCGATTTATAAAGTGTACCGAGCCAGTTAAATATTTTAACACCGGTCGGGACAGCAATAAGCATAGTGGATATCGAGAAGACGGAGTTAACAAAGGCCCCAGCTCCCATGGTAAAGAAGTGGTGTACCCATACCAGGAAACTCAATCCAGCGATTAATATGATCGCCCATACCATTGCTTTGTAACCGAATAGCTGTTTACGAGCAAATGCCGAAATAACTTCAGAGAATATACCGAATGCAGGAAGTATAACAATATAAACTTCAGGGTGTCCCCACATCCAGAACAAGTTTGCCCACATCATCGGCATTCCTTCACCAGTTAAGGTGAAGAACTGAGCTCCGAAGACACGATCAAGCGTCAATAGAGCCAAAGCTACCGTTAAAATAGGAAAAGCAAATACGATGATAAAGGATGTAATAAACGTCGACCAGGTAAAGATCGGCATTTGGAACATTCTCATTTTCGGTGCTCTCATTTTTAAGATCGTTACCATGAAGTTAATTCCTGTAGCCAGGGTCCCTATTCCTGAAAGCTGTAAGCCAAGCAGATAAAAGTTTTGCCCTGGTCCCGGACTCATAGCTGCTCCTGCTAGCGGAGTATAACTTGTCCACCCCGCATCCGGAGAACCGCCAATGACAAACGAAATATTAAATAACATAGCTCCAAAGAAAAATGACCAAAAGCTTAGAGCGTTTAAATAGGGAAAAGCTACGTCCCTGGCTCCAATTTGCAATGGAACCACAAAGTTCATAATTCCAATTAGAAACGGCATGGCCATGAAAATAATCATAACAGTGCCGTGTGTCGTAAAAATTTCATCATAGTGCTGGGCGTTTAAGAAGTTCATATTTGGAAAAGCCAATTGAGTTCTCATCATCATGGCGTCTACGCCCCCGCGAAATAACATTACGAGTGCGCTTAAAATATACATTATTCCTATTTTTTTGTGATCCACCGTGGTGAGCCATTCGCGCCAGAGATATCCCCATTTCTTATAATAGGTTAAGAAGAATATGATGGAGATACTCACCAGGGCAATGGATACCATTCCTGCGTAGATAAGTGGTTCACCGGTTACGAAGAATTCATCTAGTTGCAATATTACTCACCTGCTTCCTATTGATCTCTGTCACTTTCGTGATCATCATTGTTTTCTTCATCCATGAAGTCTTCTGCATCCTGGTGACTTTCCAGGTGCATCAAATCTCCGTATTTTTCAAAGTGACGATTAATGGCATAGTCCATCCCCTCAGGCTTTCCGTGGTCAACCCATTCTAAGTGGGTAGATGAAAACTCGTGTTCTTCCGTCAAACCGGGTGCGAGCAGTTCATCATATCTTTCCTGAGTTAACTGCGGGGCTTGATTTTGGGTTTCACTTACCCACTGGTCGTATGCTTCTGGACTCTCTGCATAAACTTCAAAGGTTTGCTTTGTAAATCCTTCCCCATTAAAGTTTGCATTTCGTCCTTTATAAACACCCTCTTCATCCGCTTCCAGGTAATGAGTATTCATCATTCCTGCCATATTGTACTTTTGACCGCCAAGCCGTGGGATCCAAAGAGCTGTCATGGCATCTGCAGAGGACAATTTAAACTCAATCGGCCGATCAGTGGGAATATGCAGATAATTCACGGTCTCTATGTTCTCTTCCGGATAACTAAAAAACCATTTCCAATCCGCAGTAGTTGCGTGGATAACAAGCGGTTCCTTTTCTTCTTCATTAGCCTCAACCTCCGGCGGTTTTTCTAATTGAAATAGAGTATCCACTGTTGGAATACTTAAGGCAATGACAATAATAAATGGAATAACCGTCCAAATCACTTCAATTTTGTTGTTTCCATGCATATCTGGATCATAATCCGTTTCCTTACGACCTGGCCTGTTTTCTCTGTATTTCACAACCATATACGTAAATGCTGCAAAAACCACGACTACAATAAACAACATAAAATAGACGGAGTATAAAATAAGATCTTTTTGTGTTTGCGCTACAGGACCCTTAGGATCCAAGACAGCTATCTCACATCCGCTTAACAGTAAGACCAGACTGAGCGGCAGTAAAACCAATCCCTTCTTAAACAACCGGTTTATGTTTTTCACTGAGAAGTACACTCCTTTTCTATCATTCTATCTAATTAGGTCAATCCTTTTTTAATGGGCAACTGCCTGTATTATAGCAAAAAATGTAGAATAATAGCTTAAGTTAATAAAATTGTCATTGATCTCTCACACTTTCCGATAAATTTTATTGTTTGCAATTTATGATTTGACATTTGTTTATTATCTTATGATCAAATCCCTTTCTTTCCCGACATTTAACCCTTTCCTAAGCAAATAGACTAAGGTACACATGAACTTAAGTAATAACGAATTTGTTGGATCGACCTAGGATAAATCCCTAATTTTAAAAAACAGCTGCCTGGCTTCAAACCAAGAACATTCATGTTGTCTTTGTATCAACTTTACATATTCAGAAAACAACTTCTGGTTCGCTGCAAAATCTTGAGTATTCAATCTTTTATTACATTCAATCGGAGAAAGCACTGTTTTTGGTATATCCACCGAGTCATTGTTGAACATTTCCATTTGCTCCATAAACCACTTTTCCCCCCCCCCTTTTAAATCTACATAGGTTTTCGATTACTAGTAGAATACCGCTAAACTGTATTACATTTGGAAATTGATCCTTAGGTATCACTCCACTTTATCTACTCTTACCCATAATTGAGAAAGCAGACACTTATAATCATACATTCGACAAGGTGCTTCAGAAACATCCATTATATGAATAGGTCATAAGTTGGCCTAATGAAAAGATGGTCTATTCTTCTTAAAAACTTCCTATTTCCATATTTTGTGAAATGGAATATAGTTAGATTACTACTAGGTGAATATTTAAGGAGGAATGAAACATGCCAAAAAATGCAATCAAACTGATGTTAGCTACTGGGTTAATTTTAAGCTCGGCTCCAGCCGCAGTTGATGCCGCTCCCACTATTCCTAATCAGAACGCTGATCATGCGTTCGATAACAAGGTGATTAAAAAAATAAGTGGTGATCGACTTTACGAACGAGTAAATTTACTGTCGCAAAGTCCAAGAGAAGCCGGAACAGAAGGGGAATATCGTGCTGTTCAGTATATTCAAGATCAGTTTGAAAGCTATGGGTATAATACGGAATTACAGCCTTTCACTTTTCAAGACTGGGACGAGGGCGTCTCCTCGATAGTTATCAATAACACAGTTTTTAATGGAGACGTTCAAGCATTTACTGGGTCCGTAAACGCGACGGTAAAATCTAAGCTTGAGTTTGTTGGGTTAGCTTCTTCAGAAGAAGTGACTGACTCAGTAAAAGGTAAAATTGCTTTAATAGAACGAGGTTCGATTAGTTTTTATGAAAAAGTGCAAAATGTCATAAATAAAGGTGCTGCAGGAGTGATCATGTTTAACCGAGAAGGAGAAGAAGGCAATGATTTTGGTTATACATACGAGGGACAGAATATACCAGTAGTAGCTATTAACCGCGAAGAAGGCTTATCCCTGGTTAATCAACTCAACTCAGAAGAAGTAAATGCAGAGATAGCTGTGCAAGGTGCGGGAACAATCGATAAAATTTCATACAATGTTATCGCTACAATGCAACCTCACAAAAATAAAGATAACGGTCAAATTGTAACCATTGGTGCCCACCATGACTCCGTTGCTGGTGGCCCAGGTGCTAACGACGATGCCTCGGGGGTTTCCGGAGTTCTCGAACTAGCTAAAATTATGGCTAAAACTCCAATAGATACTGAATTACGCTTTATGACATTTGGTGCAGAAGAAAAAGGTCTTCTTGGTTCTTATCACTACGCGAGCACATTATCTGAAGATGAAGTTAACCGGATTGCAGCCCATTTTCAGATGGATATGATAGGAAGTCGGGATTCTGGAGACTTAATTATGTTTACACCGGATGGAGAAAAGAACCTGGTAACCGATTTAGGGGCAGCGGCTGGAGCCAGGGTAGCGGAGGTAGTGGAATATGGACAGCTTGGACGCAGTGACCACGTGCCATTCTTTGAACGAGGTATCCCTTCTGCTTTATTCATCCATGCGCCGCTAGAGCCCTGGTACCATTCTCCTGAAGATACTGTAGATAAAATTAGTAAAGACAAATTAAAAGAAACCACAGAAATTATAGGAGCTGCAGTCTACCAAATTGCACGTCCGGATACCCCAGCGCTTATAAATGCACGTGTAGCCCCCGGCCCAGTCCATTATGAATTTGATGACCGACCTCTTTAGAAACAGCTGCCGCCCTATTTCGACTTTATAACTAAAGCGCTGAAATCTTACATAAGATTTCAGCGCTTTTATGTGATTAAAAGGTGAGTATTCAATTAAAATTTTGGTTAAAGCAAATATAAAAGTATAGCTCTGAGCCCTCTTAATTTACACTTCTTTGAAAGCTGCAAAATGTAGCAAGCAGCCACCCCTATAAGACTTCATTCTATCTAATCCGACAAAAACTCTGATTGCATTAAACCTTCAGTAAGCAAATAATAGTAGTATAGATCTATTTATGTTATAAAAGGAGGGTTTTACTATTGAATTTGTTGCATAGACTTGAAAGCGATGGTTTCAGCTCGGTAGAAGGGAATGCCAACACACCAAATCAAGAATTGATATCATTAAAAGAATTACTTACTGATTCGTACTTAAGAAACCTAACGGGCTATCACCCATTCTTCATCCGATATTATCCCCTCGAAACACAACCATACCTGGAAGTCTTTTATGACCAAAGTTGTTTGAAGTTCGATCTGATCGAAAGTGGCTTAGATTTATTTAGATTGTCATCCTAGAAAATCCGTGGTCTTGAATGAATTAACACGACCATCACATGCTCTAAGATCATTTACGACCTCTTTTACATCTCAAGAATCTTCTCAATTAAATGGAAGTGCAACAAATTTTTCAAAACCGCACTTTTAAATACTACCCACTGGTATTCTTGCAACTTTTTTATACTTAAAAAATAGTTACTTTTTATGGTTCTAAGTCAATTGTTGGGGTAGGAGGCAAGCTCCTGCCCCTTAACCAACTTGAAAATTTCTAATGTGTTTATATTGATGATGAAGAAGAACCTTCAATCGGAGACGGTCATATCTTCTGAAACCAAAGGCATTTCGTTTAATAACCTTCGTCTGATTGTTTAGTCCCTCCACGAATCCATTGCTATAATTGAATGTAAAGCTATTCAAGAT